>CAZPMA010000005.1:0-52700 GCA_964587535.1 uncultured Bacteroidales bacterium | reverse complement strand
ATTCCTATCAGAACATTTTCCCGTATTTGGGACTGCAAATATAAAGACTGTTTTTAAATCTGCAACCCTTTTTTATACTTTTTTTTAGTAAAAATCTTAATGTTCTTAAATCCAATAAAATAATTTTTAAAACTTATCGTTAAGAGTGTCCAAATCGGTCAAATTGAAATAAAAGTTTTATCTTCGCTTAAGAATTTTATACTTAAATAATATATATGACAACTAACAAAAATCTTGTTATAATTCCAACATATAACGAAAAAGAGAATATCGAAAAGATGATTAAGAAAGTATTCTCTTTAAGTATGCCTTTTGATTTATTAATAATTGAGGATAATTCACCGGATGGAACTGCTGATATTGTGAAAACCTTACAAAAAGAATATCCAGACAATTTACATATGATTGAACGATCTGGAAAACTTGGTTTAGGGACTGCTTATATCACAGGTTTTAAATGGGCATTAGAAAAAAAGTATGATTATATCTGTGAAATGGATGCAGACTTTTCACACAATCCGGATGACTTAATACGACTTGTAAATGCATGTGAAGAAGGAGCAGATTTAGCAATTGGATCCAGATATATAACAGGAGTAAATGTTGTAAACTGGCCTATAGGCAGAGTATTAATGTCATATTATGCATCATCCTACGTCCGTTTTATAACCAGAATGAAAGTTAGAGATACTACAGCAGGATTCAAATGTTATAATAGAAAGGTACTCGAAACTATTAATCTGGATAACATCAAATTGAAAGGATATGCTTTTCAAATTGAGATGAAGTTTACAACATGGAAATATGGTTTTAAAATTGTAGAAGTTCCTATAATATTTACTGAAAGACAGGAAGGAGCATCCAAAATGAGTGGTGGTATTTTTAATGAAGCTGTTTGGGGTGTTATAAAAATGAAATTCAGAAGCTTTTTCAAGAAATATAAATTAGATAATTAATTAAATCTATTATATAATGTATAGCTTACTTATTGATAATGTAACAATCGTTAATGAAAATTCTCAATTTTTAGGATCTGTATTTATTGAAAATGATATTATTAAAGAAATCTATACTGAAAAATACCATCAAAACAATAAAGCTGACAAAGTAATTGATGGTAATGGTAAGGTTCTAATACCGGGAGTAATTGACGATCAGGTTCACTTTAGAGAGCCAGGACTTACACATAAAGCAGAGATCTATTCAGAAGCTAAGGCTGCTGTTGCGGGAGGAGTAACTTCTTTCATGGAGATGCCAAACACAATTCCACAAGCTACATCTTTAGAATTACTTGAAGAAAAGTACCAAATCGCCAAAGAAAAATCCCTTGCAAACTATTCTTTTTATTTAGGAGCCACCAATGACAATATTGAAGAGATTAAAAAAGTTAATCCTAGAAACATCTGTGGAGTAAAAGTGTTTATGGGATCATCTACAGGTAACATGCTTGTTGATAAAAAAGATTCGCTGGCTGCTATATTTTCAAAATCACCTGTACTTATTGCAACCCATTGTGAAGATGAAAATACGATTCAGGAAAATACTCGTATTTACAAAGAAAAATATGGTGAAAATCTTCCTATGAAATTTCATCCTTTAATTCGCAGCGAGGAAGCTTGTTATAAATCAACATCTTTTGCTATTGAGTTAGCAAAGAAATACAATACGCGATTACATATTTTACATTTAAGTACAGGAAAAGAATTAGATCTTTTTGAAAGTAATATTCCATCAAAAGAAAAAAAAATTACCGCTGAAGTATGTGTACATCATTTATGGTTTTCTGATAAGGATTACGATAAATTTGGCACCAGAATAAAGTGGAACCCGGCAATAAAAACAGAAAGAGATCGAGATGCTTTATTAAATGGAGTAATAAATAATAAAATAGACGTGATTGCAACTGACCATGCACCTCATACCGCGAATGAAAAAAACAATTCATACTTTAAAGCACCTTCCGGGGGCCCATTAGTACAACATTCCTTAGTTGCGATGCTCGAACTTTATCATCAAAATAAAATCTCAATAGAAGATATTGTAACTAAAATGTGTCATAACCCTGCTGATATATTCAATGTAGAAAATAGAGGATATATCAGAAAAGGATACAAGGCGGATCTTGTTTTAGTCGATCTAAGAAATAGTTGGGAAGTTAATAAAGACAATATATTATCTAAATGCAAATGGTCACCTTTCGAGAATCAAACATTTAAATCAAAAGTTACGCATACCATTGTAAATGGCAATATTGTTTTTGAAAATGGCATATTTAATGAATCAATAAAAGGAGAACGTCTTACTTTCGACAGATAACATTTAAAATACAGATAAATTATGAAACTAAAACTTACTGCAGCTTTAATTATTGCAACAAGTTTTTTAATTGGTTGTAATATCAATACAGAGAACAAAGCAGAACAGACCCAAAAGCTAAGTATTGAAAAAAATGATAATTCTTATGCTAGGATTGCAGATACAATAATTACTGATGTAGTAATCAGAAACCCTGACCATAATGAATGGACAGATTATTGTTTAAGAAACTTAAAAAAAGATGAACTTGTAGATCAACTATTTGAAATGGTGTATGATGGTAAGCTTACACCATATGATTTTTTTAGTGAAACTGAAATGAGCATTGAAGAAGTTAAACAATTTGAAAAAGAAGAAGAATTTGATAGACATAAGGTTGGGAAAGTTCAGTTTGAAGAGTCCTGGCATTTTGATTCAGAAAACCAAAAGATGATGAAGCAAGTAATTTCGATAATGCTAGCATACGAAACTTTCGATGCCGAAGGAAATGTTAAGGGATATAAACCAGTATTTAAAGTTTATTTTGATGGCAAATAGCAATCAACTTAAGGTATTATTTATAGACTCAACACATCCGCGGTTGCCTGAGATGCTTAGGAGAGCAGGCTTTGATGTTGAATATGATCCCGATAAAGTTACTACTGCTAATATTAATGATATAATCCCAAATTATGATGGTATTATTATTCGAAGTAAAGTAAAGATTGATAAGATAATTATTGATCTATCAAGTAAATTAAAGTTTATTGGAAGAGTTGGAGCAGGGCTGGAAAATATTGATGTTGATTATGCAGAATCTAAAGGGATTAAATGTTTTAATTCGCCTGAAGGGAATAGAGATGCTGTTGGTGAGCAAGCTTTAGGTATGTTATTGACTTTATTTAATAATATTATTAAAGCTGATACTGAAGTTAGAAAAGGTAAATGGTTAAGAGAAGAAAATCGTGGTTTAGAAATTAAAGGCAAAACAATTGGAATAATTGGATATGGTAACATGGGCAGCGCATTTGCTCAACGCTTAAAGGGATTTGATACGAATGTTATTGCTTATGATAAGTATAAAGTAGGTTATTCTGATGAATATGTTCAAGAAAAATCTTTAAAAGATTTATTTGAGCAGACAGACATACTAAGTTTGCACGTACCTCTAACTGAAGAAACTCAGTTTATGGTTTGTAATGAATTTATCAATAAATTTAAAAAAAACATCTATATTATTAATACAGCGAGAGGAAAAGTTTTAAAAACGGATGATCTAGTAAAGAATTTAAAATCGGGGAAAGTACTTGGTGCAGCTTTAGATGTTCTGGAATATGAGCAAGTTTCCTTTGAAAATCTTCATTCTGATAATAACTTACCAGAGGCTTTTGAGTATTTAATAAAAAGCAATAATATTGTATTAACTCCACATATTGCAGGCTGGACATATGAATCAAATATTAAGCTTTCAGAATTTTTAGCAGAAAAGATTATTAACGCGTTTGCTTAGTTAGAATCCTATTATTGCTATGAACATGAATTTCTTCAATTAATTTTAATATATCTTAAGCATAAAAAAAGCTCACAAAATTGTGAGCTTTTCGACTAACCCTGATGCATTGATTTAAAACAAACATTCAAACCATCAATAAATACTAAGAACTCAAAATTGTTTTGACTTTATCAGCAATAGCTTTACCATCGGCTTTTCCCGCCAATTGTTTGGATGCCATTCCCATAACCTTACCCATATCTGCCATGCTCTTTGCTCCCACCTGATCAACAATAGATTGAATTACTTTAGATAATTCTTCATCACTCATTTGCTCAGGTAAATATTTTTCTATAATTGATGCTTCAAATAATTCTTTGTCAGCTAAATCTTCTCTGTTCTGCTCTTTATATATTTGAGCTGAATCTTTACGTTGTTTGACTAATTTCTGGAGAGTTTTCATCTCTTCGTCTTCTGACATTTCATCAGAAGCACTTTTTTGTGTTTTTGCTAAAAGAATAGCTGCCTTAATCGCTCTTATAGCTTCAAGTTTTTCCTTTTCTTTAGCACGCATTGCGTCTTTTATATCCTGATTAATTTTTTCTTCTAAACTCATAGCCTTAATTTTAGTTAATCGACATTATCGTGTAAATATGAATTATTAGGATTTAATGTTGCTCCCTCCGAATTTTCTTCATCTTTTAAAGAATATCGAGACACTTTAGAATCTTTTGAGTGAACAGGTTGTTCTATTTTAAGATTTCTTCTTCTATATGCAGGTTCACTTTCGAACTCATCAACATTTTCCTTAATCTGAGAAGAATCCATTCTGCGCTCCTTCATTCTTTCTCGAGATTCATTTAACTTTTTAGCTATTTCCGATTTTTTAGTCTCAACAGCTACTTCAGTTTCTTCATCAGGTTCTTGGAGCACAACAAACTTATCTTTATCCACTAATCTATCCTTTTTAAGATCAAAATCTAGGGTTCTTTGTGAGAAATTTAAGCTATTATCATCTTCAACAAACGCTTCTTCTTTAAACTGAATTGTAGGCGCTTTTTTATTCGCTGCATTTAATTTTGTATCTTCAAGCGTAATTGTTTTTTTGGTAACTTTTTTTGCATATAACTCAGGTACACTAGTGCTTTCAAATCCAGTAGCAATAATTGTTATACTAATACTATTTCCTAGTTTCTCGTCAAAGCTAGTTCCCCAAATAATGTTTGGACTTGATCCTACTTCACTATTCACATAGTCAGCTATTTCGCCAATTTCGTCCATAGTAATTTCATCATTTCCAAATGTAATATTCAGTAAAATATTTTCAGTCCCGTTTATATCATTGTCATTTAATAATGGTGATGTTAGAGCTTGCTGAACCGCCTTAATCGCACGCTCTTCTCCTTCTGCCACTCCAGTTCCCATTAAAGCAACACCACTATTTGCCAATACTGTTTCAACATCGGCAAAGTCAACATTAATATAACCAGGTACAGTAATAATTTCTGCTATTCCTTTAGCACCGGTTGCCAATATATTATCTGCATACGAGAATGCTTCTGAGAATTTCAGATTACCGCAAACTTCCCTGAGTTTCTCGTTATTGATAACAAGCAATGAGTCGACATACTTCTCTATCTCGTTTATTCCTTCAACTGCCTGATTTATTCTTCGATCGCCTTCGAAACGGAAAGGGATTGTTACAATTGCTACTGTTAACAGACCCATTTCTTTTGCTATTTTAGCAATTATAGGGGCTGCTCCTGTTCCAGTTCCACCGCCCATACCTGCAGTAATAAAAACCATTCTTGTATTACCACCTAATACTTCAGCAATATCATCTATACTTTCAATTGCCGCCTGACGACCAATTTCAGGTTTATTTCCTGCTCCACGTCCTTCAGTTAAAGATTCGCCAAGTTGTACTTTAACAGACACCGGACTGTTGTCCAATGCTTGTGCATCTGTATTGCAAACAACAAAGTTTACATCTTGAATTCCTTTTCGGAACATATGATTGACTGCATTGCCACCGCCGCCACCTACTCCAACAACTTTAATTATTGAAGAACGATCGACTGGCAAATCGAAATTCATTATATCATCAGTCATAATATTTTGTTTTTCTGGTTTCTATTATTTGTTATATATAAATGAGTCATTTTATTCAAACCATAAACCTACCCAACGGCAGGCGGGTTTCAAGTTACAAATACCAAACGATTTGATATTTATTTTTTGATATTTGAAATTTTCACACATTACATTTCAGCATCTTCTTCGTCGAAGATATCAGAAAATACTTTTTTCAAACCACCTAATAAACCAAGTTTATTTTCTTTCTTTTCATTTTCCATTAAATCATCATCGAACTCAATCTCTTCTTCTTTAACTTCAGCTTCATCAACTTTATCTTTAGTTTTTGTTTTGGATCCGTTTAAATCATTATGTTCAAAGCCCTTTAATACTAATCCAACAGCAGTTGAAAACATTGGGTGATTAACTTCATCGATAGATTCATTTGCTAAATGTTCTGTTGGATACCCTACACGAACATCCATTCCAGTTTTGAATTTTACCAGAGCT
Organism: uncultured Bacteroidales bacterium; assembly: GCA_964587535.1. Classification (GTDB taxonomy): domain Bacteria; phylum Bacteroidota; class Bacteroidia; order Bacteroidales; family UBA12077; genus UBA12077. Next base: position 46,327 of record CAZPMA010000005.1, on the reverse strand, counting down.
GGCAGATGTTTTAATAATGCACCACCACCAGTTAAAACAATACCAGCACTTAATCTTTCGAAATATCCTGAATTTTCAATTTCGTAGATTACGGCATCTAAAATCTCTTCCATTCTTGATTGGATTATGTAAGCCAAACTTTTAAAAGAAATTTCTTTAGGTTCTCGACCACTAATTCCTGGGATTGAAACTACTTCAGATTCTTTTGCTAAATCTCCAAGTGATGAACCATACTGAACTTTTAACAATTCGGCCTGACGCTGTAAAATTGAACAACCTTCTTTGATATCGCTAGTAATAACATCTCCACCAAAAGGAATAACAGCTGTATGGCGAATAATATCATCGTAATAAACAGCAACATCTGTAGTACCACCACCAATATCAACTAAAGCTACACCAGCTTCTTTTTCGTCATCTGTTAAGACTGCTTCTGAAGATGCTAAAGGTTCGAGCACTAATTGATTTATGCTCAATCCTGCTTTTGAGATACATTTTCCAATATTACGTGCAGATGCAATCTGACCAATTACAATATGAAAATTTGCTTCAACACGTTTACCCGACATTCCAATAGGATTTTTGACTCCTATTTCGTTATCAACAATGTAGTTTTGAGGAAGAACATGGATTATTTCTTCACCTACATCGATTGGAATTTTGTACATATCCTGGATAAGAGCATTAATATCTTCCTTGGTAATTTCATCATCGTATGAATCGCGATTGAAGTACCCTCGGTTTTTAATGCTTTTAATGTGTTGGCCGGCAATGCCAACATACACATCAGAAATTTGTTTACCAATATTGAACTGAACATCTTCAACTGTTTTCTGAATAGAATTTACAGCTTCTTCAATATTCAAAACAACACCACGTTTAACACCTTTCGATGCGGTTTTGCTAATTCCAAGAATTTCGATCTTGCCGTTCTCTTTTCTTTTTCCAACAATAGCAACTATTTTAGTTGTTCCTATGTCTATTGCTGCAACAAAATCTTCTTTTTGACTCATTTTATTATCGTTTTGTACAGATTACTTGATTTTCAAATTTTAAATTTATCTTATCGTATATATTCCAACCCACTGTATTTAATCCTTGCTCATACAAAGCTCGTAGGTTTCTGAATTTTGTTTGGTAATTTTCAATTGTGCCCAAGTAAATTACATGTGCTCCAACCCTGGGGATTAACTCAAACTCCTGTTCATCATTAACATAAACTTGTTCAATTTGTGATCTCCAGAATTCATTTTCATAAATAAACTTACTAAGCTCATATAAATCACACATCAAGTGACTTTTTTGCCAGTCTTCATCTTCAGTATTGCAATAAATATCTCTAGTTCGCCCTACTTCAAAGTGTTCAACAATGTACCCGTTAGCTACTAAAACATGCGAGGAATATTTACTTGAAAGGGGCATTACTGTTCCTTCCTGATCGAGGTAGTAACTTTGTCCACGTTTATTGATTACACGAACAATTGGGTTACGTTGATCAATCTCCACTCTAATATCTCCATCCAGAGTAACATAGACTTCAGCATTTTTAACTGATGCGTATCTCTTTAGATTTTGCTCCAATTGTTTTGTATTTATTGTTTCTACAGATGTGCCAATTACATTCATATCGGTTTCGTGAAAATAATCTTCTACATCAGCAGCTGTAATAAAACCATTATAAACACTATCCAATATTTCCACTTTTATATCATGACATAATATTTTACCACGTCGCTCTTTTACAAAGCTCATAGCTACAGCAATGTATGCTATAATAAAAAACCAAATCAATATGTTTTTTATTTTTTCCATTTATACCTTAAATAATTCTTTTATTGGAACTACGAGTTCATCTATATCTCCTGCTCCAAGTGTTATTAGCACCTCAGGTTTTATCTTTTTCAAAATATCTAACAACTCAGCTTTGCCGCATTGTATTTTATTTTTATTGTTAATTTTATCAAATATTATTCCCGAAGTAACTCCAGCAATTGGTTTTTCTCTTGCAGGGTAAATATCTAATAAAATGATCTCATCCAGTAAATCCAGACTTTTAGCAAATTCTTCTGCGAAATCTCTGGTTCGTGAATAGAGATGTGGCTGAAAAACACCTGTCACTTTTTTTCCTTTAAACAGTTCTTTTACCGAATTTATTGATGCCTTTAACTCTTCAGGATGATGCGCATAATCATCAATATAAACCGCATCATCACGATGAATCTGGTAATCAAACCTTCGCTGTATTCCTTTAAATTTGCTTAGAGCATTATAAATTTCATCATTATGCACGCCAGAAATTGTAGCCATTGCTATTGCAGCAACTGCATTTTCAACATTTAGCAAACCGGGCAAGCCTAATTTCAGATTCTCAATTCTTCCTTTTATTCCAATAAAATCAAAAACATACAATCCGTTTTCAATTCTAATATTTTCAGCTTGAAAATTTGAATCCTGATTTAATGAATAAGTATAAACTTCAATATCACTTCGTTCTGGCAAATCAAATTTTAGTCCCTTTTTAATTACTAATTTGCCACCTGAATTAATTCTGTTTACAAATTTCTTAAATGTTTCTTTTACATCATTTTCATCTGAATAGATATCCAGATGATCTGCATCAACAGCAGTAATTATTGCTTTTTGTGGATTTAGTTGCAAGAAAGATCTATCAAACTCATCTGCTTCCACTACAACATATCTACTATCCTTGTCGACTAAATAGTTTGTATTATAATTTTTAGAAATTCCACCTAAAAAAGCATTGCATCCCATTCTCGATTGACGCATTAAATAGGAAAGCATTGTTGTAATAGTTGTTTTGCCATGGGTTCCGGCTACAGCCAAACATTCTTTCTCTTTAGAAATCATACCTAAAACTTCAGAGCGCTTTCCAATTGCAAAGCCATTGGCCCTGAAAAAGTTTAACTCATTAAGATCATCAGGAATTGCCGGAGTATATACAACAAGCGTAGTTAGGTTATCTCTGAAATCGTAAGGAATATTATCAATATTATCATCAAAATGAATATCTATACCTTCTTTAATAAGCTCATCGGTCAATGGTTTTGAAACTTTATCATAACCTGCGACATTCTTACCTAAGGTATTAAAATATCTAGCAATGGCACTCATTCCAATGCCACCAACACCGATAAAATAAACATTATGTATTGAACTTATATCCATAGTTTAATTCATGTTTAATACTTCTTGTGCTATAATTTTTGCAGAATCGCGCAAAGCCATTCCTTTTATATTTTTGGATAAACTTTCTATTTTTTCTTTTTTTGATATTAATTCTATAGCTTCATTTATTAATCTTTCTCTTGCTTCAGCATCACAAACCATTATAGCAGCATCTTTATTTACCAATGCCATTGCATTTTTAGTTTGATGGTCTTCTGCCACATTTGGCGATGGAACTAAAATTACAGGCTTTCCTACCAAGCATAATTCTGAAATTGTTCCTGCTCCCGCACGTGAAATAATAATATCAGCTGCAGCATAAGCCATATCCATACGAATAATAAAATCTTTTACCTTTACATTTTTCAAACCAAAACCATTGGATACATTTTTAGCATCTTCGTAATAATATTTACCTGTTTGCCATAAAAGCTGAAAATCTGATTGTCCAATTTTTTCAAGGTCTCCAATAATGCTTTGATTAATAGTTCGTGCTCCTAGGCTTCCGCCTATTACCAAAATTGTCTTTTTATTCTGATCTAAATCAAAATATTTAATTGCTTCGTCTCTGCTTCCAATTTTATCTAATAAATCCTGGCGAACCGGATTTCCTGTTAACAATATTTTTTCTTTTGGAAAATATTTTTCCATTCCTTCGTATGCAACGCAAATTTTATGAGCTTTTTTAGCTAATAATTTATTTGTTATTCCTGCATATGAATTTTGTTCCTGAATTAATGTTGGTATTCCTTTCATATTTGCTATTCTCAACACCGGTCCACTCGCATAACCACCAACTCCCACAACAACATCAGGTTTAAAATCTTTAATAATCTTCCTTGACTTTCGCAAACTACTAATCAGTTTAAAAATGAAACTTACATTTTTTACTGTTAATCGACGTTGCAATCCGGCAACAGGCAAGCCAATAATTTCGTACCCGGCAGCTGGTACTTTCTCCATTTCAATCTTACCCAAAGCACCAACAAACAGAATATTTGTTTCAGGCTCAATTTCCTTTATGGCATTGGCAATTGAAATAGCAGGAAAGATGTGACCACCTGTTCCACCACCACTTATGATTATATTTTTATTCTTCTTCTTCATCACTTGGTACTGATTCCGGTATAACTTCTTCGTTTTTTTCAATACTGCGACTTACACTTAATATTACACCAAATGCAACTCCTGTAAACAATATGGACGATCCTCCCATACTAACTAATGGTAAAGTTTGACCTGTTACAGGGAATAAATGCACCGCAACACCCATATTTATCATAGCCTGAAACACCAGGCTTAATGTTAATCCTATGGCAAGAAATGCTCCAAAAGTTCGTCGACTTTTCCGAACAATTACCCCTGCCCTATATAATAAAAACAAGTACAAAACCAACACAACAGCTCCACCAATAAATCCATATTCTTCAATAATTATTGCATAAATAAAATCAGAATAAGGATGTGGTAAAAAGTTACGCTGGGTGCTGTTTCCAGGTCCTTTGCCTAACAAGCCACCAGTTGCAATTGCAATTTTGCTTTGTTCAACCTGGTAATTATCTTCACTATCGCCACTTACAAAACTTTCTATCCTTTTTTGCCATGTTCCAATACGTCCTGTATTTGTCCCTGACAATACAATTCCGCCTATTACAACTGCAACGATTAACAATCCTACAAAGCTTATTCCTAATAAGTATCCCACTTTTACTCTTCCTATAAACATTATTAAAAATGAAACGGCAAACAGTATAGCAGCAGTAGATAAGTTTGCAGGCATAATTAATGCGCAAACAATTACCACAGGCAATATTAGAGATACAAAAACACCATTAAAATCATCAATTTTCTTTTGTTTTAATGAAAGTACACGAGCTACATACATTATTAAAGACAACTTGGCAAAGTCTGATGTCTGAATTGTAAATCCTAATCCGGGTAAAGTTAACCAACGTGATGCTTCGTTTAAGCTAGTACCCATTATTAAGGTAATTGCCAATAAGAAAATAGATAAGTATAAGAACAACTGCGATAAGCGCGAATAATATTTATAAGGTATTAAATGAGTAATAAAAATGATACCAATACCAACGACCAATAGAACAAAGTGCTTAATTATATAATACGCAGTATTTCCTTCCTGGTATTTATAAGCAAGCGTTCCAGTGGAACTATAAACAGCTAGCAATGAGAATATTGAAAGAGTGAAAATTACTCCCCAGATTACGCTGTCGCCCTTAAAATATTTAGACAGTACCTCCTTTAATCTCATTTTTTATCAGATTCTTATTACTAATTAATTTTACTTTTACAGCTCTCTAACCGCTTTCTTAAACTGGTTTCCTCGATCTTCGTAATTATCGAAAAGATCGAAACTGGCACAAGCTGGTGATAATAAAACGGCATCTCCTTTTCGTGCAAGGTAATATGCTGCTTTAACTGCTTCTGTTGCCGATTGAACATCAATGATAGTTTCAACATCTTCAGCAAAAGCCTTGTGAATTTTCGCATTGTCAATACCCATACAAATAATTGCTTTCACTTTATTTCGAACCAGATCTTTAAGAATAGAATAATCATTTCCTTTGTCTATTCCACCAGCAATCCAAATTGTATCACTCGACATACTTTCTAGCGCATACCAAGTAGAATTTACGTTGGTTGCTTTTGAATCGTTTATAAACTCAATACCATGTACCTTTAAAACAGGCTCAAGACGATGTTCCACACCATGAAAATTACTCATGCTTTCGCGGATATCATCCTTTCTGATTTTAAGTACTTGAGCAGCGATTCCGGCAGCCATAGAATTATATGTGTTATGCTGCCCTTTTAAAGCTAAATCTTGAATTGACATAATAAGCTCGTTTGATTTATATTTAATTTTTAACATTTCATTATCTAAAAATGCTCCTTCTTCAAATTGTTCTTTGATAGAAAAAGGAAGCTGTTTTGCTTGTATATTTCTTTTTTGCACTTCAGTTCGTGTTACTTCATCATCGGCGCAATAGATAAATATATCATCAGCGGTCTGATTTTGAATAACTCTGAACTTTGAATCGATATATCCTTGCATTCCATTATATCGATCCAGGTGATCGGGAGTTATATTCATTAATATTGCAATATCTGCCTTGAAATCAAACATTCCATCCAGTTGGAAGCTACTTAACTCAATTACATAGTAATCGAAATTTTCTTCAGCTACTTGTTGTGCCCAGCTTTTACCAACATTTCCTGCTAATCCAACATTTAATCCTGCATTTTTAAAAATATGATAGATTAATGTTGTTGTTGTTGTTTTGCCATTACTGCCGGTAATGCAGATTTTAAATGCATTGGTGTAACGTGCTGCATATTCAATCTCCGAAATAACAGCAATACCTTTTTCCCTTGCCGATTTAACTATAGAAACCTTTTCTGGGATTCCAGGGCTCTTAATAATTTCATCTGCATTTAAGATTAAACTTTCAGTATGCTTTCCTTCTTCCCAGGCAATTTTATAATCATCAAGCTTTTGCTTGTATTTATCTTTTATTTGTCCAAAATCAGAAACAAAAACATCGGCGCCATTCTTTTGTGCAAGAATAGCAGAACCTACTCCACTTTCGCCAGCGCCTAATATGACTATTCGTTTACTCATTTCGTTTTTATCTGATTTTTAATGTTACAATAGTTATAACAGCCAGTATGATTCCAACAATCATAAATCGCATTACGATTTTTGGTTCGGGATATCCTATTTTCTGATAATGATGATGTAATGGTGACATTTTAAATATTCTTCGTCCTTCGCCATATTTACGTTTTGTATATTTAAAATAGCTTACCTGCATTACCACCGATAAATTCTCAACTAAAAATATTCCACAAAGAATAGGTATAAGTAATTCCTTACGAATGATGATCGCAAAAACTGCTATGATTCCACCTAATGCCAAGCTTCCGGTATCGCCCATAAACACCTGAGCCGGGTATGAATTATACCACAAGAAACCAATTGTTGCTCCTATAAATGCACTCATAAACACTACCAATTCACCTGAATGTGGGATATACATTATGTTTAAATAATCGGCATAAATAACATTCCCACCAACATATGCCAGTATACCCAGAGTTGTACCAACTATTGCAGAAGTTCCTGTTGCCAAGCCATCCAATCCATCTGTTAAGTTTGCACCATTTGAAACTGCAGTTACTATTAGAATTACAAAAATCACAAATACAAACCAAGCTGCTTTCTGACTGTGTTTTCCCAAGTAACTAACCAGATATTCATAATCAAACTCATTATTTTTAAAGAAAGGAATGGTTGTTTTGGTTGATTTCACTTCATTGGCTTGCACTTGAGTATCAATTCCTGTTACCATTTCTATAGGAGTAGCATTTGGTTTTGCGGCAGGTTTTTCACGAATAACAACATCATCGCTCAAATAAAGAGTTAATCCAACAATCAGTCCTAAACCTACCTGACCAATAATTTTAAATTTACCTGCTAAGCCTTCTTTATTCTTTTTAAATGTTTTTATATAGTCATCTAAAAAACCAATTACACCGAGCCAAAAAGTAGTAATTAGCATCAGTATCACATAAATATTCAGAATGTCAGCAAAAAGCAAAGTTGGAATAATGATTGATCCCAAAATAATTACTCCACCCATTGTTGGAGTTCCTTTTTTACTCATTTGGCCTTCAAGGCCAAGATCGCGGATTTCTTCTCCAATTTGCTGTCTTCTCAGATAATTGATAATGCGTTTACCAAAAATCATTGAAATGATTAGAGATGTAATAACTGTCATTGCCGAACGGAACGAAAGATATTGAAACATTCCTGCTCCCGGAAAATCAAGTTTTTCTAAATATTCAAATAAGTAATAAAGCATAATGCATGCTAGTTATATAGTTCGTTAAAATTTTGTTCTAAAATTTCTCTATCATCAAAATGGTGTTTTACACCTTTAATTTCCTGATATGTTTCATGTCCTTTACCTGCCACTAGAATAATATCTCCCTTTTTAGCCAATAAACAGGCTGTTCTTATTCCTTCCTTACGATCCACAATTGCTAACATTTTCTTGTTATTCTCGGTCGAAACTCCTTGTTTCATATCATCAATAATAGCATTCGGATCTTCGCTGCGCGGATTATCAGAAGTAAGAATCACCTTATTGCTATTTTCTGTGGCAATCCTTGCCATTTCAGGTCGCTTGGTTTTATCCCGATCACCACCAGCTCCCACTACAGTTATCAGTTCCTGATCATCATTACGAATCTGATTTATTGCATTTAATACATTCAATAATGCATCTGGGGTATGTGCATAGTCAACAATGGCTGTAATCCCATTTTGCGATCTTATGGTTTCAAATCTTCCTTCAACAGGTTTTAACTCGCTCAATGCAGTTAACACATCATGCTTATCAAAACCTAACATAACAGCAGTTGCATAAACCGCTAATAAATTGTATGCATTAAAACGCCCAACAAAATAGGTCCATACATCCATGTTATCAATGTTAAGCATTGAACCTTCGAAATGACTTTCAATAATTTTTGCTTTAAAATCAGCTGCAGAACGAACTGCATAATTTTTAACTTTTGCTTTCGTATTTTGCACCATGACATTTCCGTTTTTATCATCGATATTAATAAGTGCAAAACTTCCCGGTTTTAAATCATCGAAAAATTTCTTTTTGGCTTTAATGTACTCTGCAAAAGTTTTATGATAATCTAAATGATCGTGTGTAATATTTGTAAATAAGGCTCCTTCAAACTCAAGACCTGCAATACGATGCTGATCAATTGCATGTGAACTTACTTCCATAAAACAAAACTCACAACCTTCATCAAGCATTTGTTTCATTAAGGCATTCATCGAAACTGCATCAGGAGTTGTATGAGTAGCTTCAATTATTTTATCATCAATATAATTTCGTACTGTAGAAAGTAAACCCGCTTTGTAGCCTAACTTACGCACCAAATTATAAAGTAATGTTACGGTAGTTGTTTTTCCATTTGTTCCTGTAACTCCTACTAATTTTAGTTGAGATGATGGATAATTGTAAAAAGCAGAAGCAATTTCACCCATTGCTTTTGACGAACTTTCTGCTTGAATATAAACAATTTCTTCAATAATATTTTCAGGAAGAATTTCGCATAAAATTGCTTTAGCACCTTTCTCAATAGCTATATCAATAAACTGATGACCGTCAACTTGAGTACCTTTTACTGCAATAAATAAAGATCCTAAATCCACTTTACGGGAATCAAAAATAATTCCTGTAATTGGTATTTCTGAATTACCAATAATTTTATTGGTTTTAGTAGATTTTAATATGTCGCTTAAAACTTTCACTTTTTTCTTTTATTTAACAGACATTTCTAACACAATTACTTCTCCCTTTGAAATTCTTGCACCAGGTGTTACTGATTGATCTAATACAGTTCCCCTTCCCTGGAATTCAACACTTAAGCCCACATTTTCGAGAATAAACAATGCATCTTTTATACCCATCCCTTTTACATTAGGCATTAAATTTTCTGCAATTGTTCTATTCCCAAGCTTTACACAGGAATCTAATCTGGTTGTTATAACCCAATCTTCTGTTGCTTCTTCTGTATTCACAGGAATACCTAAATCTATTAAGGCATACTCAAGTTCGTTTTTCTTACTATTCTTTGTATAGGGTACTTCAGGTTCAATTTCTTCATTCATATTTGCTAAATTCAAGCTTTCATGCATTTCAAAATTTGTAGCATAAACTTTATCGGCAATTTCTTTAAATACCGGTCCTGCAACTAGATTTCCGTAATACACATTTCTTGATGGTGCATTCACAACCACTATACATGAATACTTTGGATTATCGGCAGGGAAATATCCTGCAAAAGATGCCTGATAGCTTATTTTAGATTTAACAGTATATCCTGTTTCTAAACTTGCAATCTGTGCTGTTCCTGTTTTTCCTGCTATTTTATAATTTTCATTTTTTAAATTTCGTGCTGTACCACGCTCAACAACACCTTCCAACATTTTTTTTACTTTTCGCAGGGTTGAACGAGAACATATGCTTTGCTTCAGAACTTCAGTATCAAAAGTTTTTACTACATCACCATGATACATTAATGCTTTAGCGAATTTTGGTTTTACCATTTTACCATCATTTGCAACTGCATTGTATAAAGTCAGCGTTTGTAAGGGAGTTAACCTAACTTCATATCCAATAGACATTTGTGGTAATGAAACACCAGACCATAATTTATCGCCAGGGTATTTTATTTCAGGTTCGCCTTCACCTTTAATTGAAATTCCCAATCGATTATTTAAGTTTAAGCTGTATAATCGATTAATAAATTTTTCTTCTGCTCCTGAATAATAATTCGTTACAAGTTTTGAAATCCCTACATTTGATGAAACTTCAAAAATCTCCTGAACAGTTAAAATACCATGTCCACCAGGTTTTGTATCGGTAATCTTTTTGTCATAATATTGAATAACTCCGTCACCTGTATTAAGCGTATCATCTAAATCGACAAAACCATCTTCTAACAGAGCAATCACAGATGCTAATTTAAAAGTAGATCCGGGAGCACGACTTTCTCCAATAGCATAATTATAGGATTCTTTGTATTGTCCTTTACTATTTCTTTCCAGATTAGCCATTGCCTTAATTTCACCTGTAGAAACTTCCATTAAAACGGCAGTTCCATGATGGGCTTCATGTCGCATTAACTGCTTTAACAATGCACTTTCTGCAACATCCTGAATATCAACATCGATGGTTGTTACAACATCCATTCCGTCTTTTGGTTCCACCTCATTACCATCATGAACAGGCATCCAAATATTACCATTGATGCGTTGCATTAAACGTACACCTTCAACACCTTTTAATTCTTTATCAAAAGCGCCTTCAATACCAACAACATTTCCACCTTCTCCTTTTGTCGTGCGACCAATAGTTCGTGAAGCCAAACTTCCGTGTGGTTGAATTCTCAAATTCGTCTGTAAAGCAATAAAACCCCCTTTATACTGACCTAATCTGAACAGAGGAAACGTTTTCAGTTTCTTTAACTGATTATAGTTAACCCTCCGTTTAATTAAATGAAATCGCTCTCCATCTTTACGAGCTTTTACCAATTCGTTTTTGTATTGAATTGCAGATTTATCGCGAAATAAATCCGACAAACAAAAAGCCAATGAATCAATGTTTTTATTAAAACTGGCATCATCCATTCCTGTACTGCGAGTATCCATGCGGATCTCATAATATGGGACATCACTTGCTAATAATCTGCCATCTGTTGCCAGAATATCACCTCGGTTCGATTCAATAGTAATGTCTTTTAAAGTTAATGTTTGCGCCTTTTCTTTCCACTTGCCCCCTTCAATTATTTGTAAGTATATTATTTTACCCAGAATCAGAAATGCAAAAGACAACATGACCATATAAATCACGCCTACTCTCCATACTATTTCTTTCTTTAAAGACATCTATAACTTACTTTTTAATTACAATTTTTCTTGGTGGAACAACTGATTCTTTTAATCCCAGGCCACGCTTCTCAATTAATTTTGCCACTTCAGATTGCTTACTTATAAACATCAGTTCTGATGATGTGGTAATAGCTTCTGCCCGAAGCTCATTTATTTCTTTTGTTAGCTCAATACTATGGCGAACAACTTTTTCAGCATGGTACCTGTTAGCTATATAAATAAAAGCCAATATTACAAGAAACACTATATAAGGCAATTGCTTAACAATAAAATCATTAGCTATTAATGAGCCATCGATTAAGTCTTTAATAGAACCAAGCCTTTCCTTTTTCTCCTGCTTCTCTTCAACAAACTCGATATTTTGTTTATTATCTGTCATCATCGCTTTTTTGCAATTCTTAATTTAGCACTTCTAGCTCTGTTGTTTTCTTTAATTTCGTCTTCTGTAGGAACGATTATTTTTCTGTTTACAGCTTCGAAAGGAACATTTGACTTTCCAAAAAAATCTTTTTCTGCTTCACCTTCAAACTGCCCGTTCTTTATAAAATTCTTAACAATGCGATCTTCTAATGAATGATATGTTATAACTACCAACCTACCTCCTGGCTTAATCACTTCGGCTGTTTGAAGAAGCATCTCTTTCAAAAATTCCATTTCACGGTTTACTTCAATTCTTAATGCCTGAAATACTTTTGCTAAGAATTTATGCTCAGCATGTTTTGGCAAAAAAGGCATCAAACAACTGGTCAAATCTTTTATCGTTTCCAGGTTTTTCTTAGTTCTGGCATTAGCAATAACTTTTGCCAGTTTCCTGCTATTCTTCAATTCTCCGTATTCCCAAAAAACTTTTGCAAGCTCTTCTTCATCATATTCATTCACCACATTTTTAGCCGACACTTTTGCGCTTTGGTTCATTCGCATATCCAGTTCCCCTTCAAACCGAAATGAAAACCCACGCTCAGGATCATCAAAGTGATGTGATGAAACGCCTAAATCTGCCAACAAGCCATCTACTTGCTCAACTTTATGGTATTTCAAAAAATTCTTTAAGAACCTGAAATTATGATTTACAAAAACAAATCGTTCATCATCAATTAAATTTGGCATAGCATCATCATCCTGATCAAACGCAACCAGCTTGCCTGTTTTTATATGTTTTATGATTTCTCGGGAATGACCGCCGCCACCAAAAGTTACATCGACATAAATCCCATCCGGCTTAATCTGCAAGCCATCAACACTCTCCTTAAGCAATACTGGTGTGTGATACGCCATGTACTAATCATTTTCCTGATTTAAACTCCCTCCCATAATCTTTTCAGCCAAAGCTGCAAAATCGTCCTGATTTTCTTCAGCTGAATTATATAACTCTTTCGACCAAATTTCAATTTTACCATCTTGTCCGGCTAAAATTGCTTCTTTAGAGATGTTTGCCAAGTCGAGCAGACGTTTTGGTATAAGTAATCGATTATTACTATCCAGCACTATTTCTGCCGATCCCATATAAAAGTTTCTTAAAAACTTATTATGTTCTCTGTTATATGGATTAATTTTGCTTCGTATTATTGCATTTTGTCTTTCCCACTCTTCGATTGGGAACAATACCAGGCATTGTTCAAAAATATCTTTTTTGACAACAAAGCGACCACCAGAAGCAGATTCCATCTGTTTCTTTAGTGATGATGGAAAAGTAACACGTCCTTTTTCATCAACTTTGCAATTATAATCGCCTATAAATGTTGTCATTTTTATAGTCTATCTGTTTAAGAGGTAAAAATATACAAAATTTTCCCACAATTTACCACTTTTACCCACTTTTTACCACTTTGTTAATAACTTTTACACTTTGTTTATTTCCTAGGTCTGAGACATTTATTTTCAATTTGCCACAAAAGACACGCCAGATAGGCATTACAGACAGTTAATCTAAATTCGGATTAGAAAATCAAATTCAACAAACCAATTAAGAAATTTTAATAAATAATTGTTTTAATTTTGAACAAATAAAGAATTTACTTGATAAACATGGAAAAAGTAGATATTAGAAAAGTTTTTAAAAGTAAAAGTCCGAAAATTGCTAAGATGATTCCTGGTTTTATTTACAGGTATATAGAACGAATTACACATCAGAAAGAAATCAATAATGCTTTACCATCCTTTGGCGATAAAAAGGGGTTAGAATTTATAAAAGCTGTAATAGAATATTTCCAGATTAAAATTCATATTATAGGTAAAGAAAATATTCCAAAAGAAGGAAGATTTATATTTGCTGCAAATCATCCTTTGGGTGGACTGGACGGATTAGTTTTTGCACATGTGATAGGTCAAACTCATCCCAATTTAAAATTTTTGGTAAATGACATTTTAATGAATATCGAGAACCTTGATCCTATTTTTATTCCTGTAAATAAACATGGCCGGCAATCGGTTGAATATGTAAAAAAAATTGAGAAAGCTTACGAATCTGACACACAAATTTTAAATTTTCCTGCCGGATTATGTTCCCGAAAGATTAAAGGAAAAATACAAGATCTGGATTGGAAAAAAAGTTTTGTTGCAAAAGCTGTTCAGCACAAACGAGATGTTGTACCAGTTCATATTAATGGCAAAAACTCAAATTTCTTTTACAACCTTTCAAATTTTAGAGGCACCCTGGGCATAAAAACGAATATAGAAATGTTTTATTTAGTTGATGAAATGTTTAACCAAAAAGATAAGGATATTACGTTAACTTTTGGAACTCCTATTTCTTATGAAAAGTTTAATAAATCATTACATTACAATGATTGGGCTTTAAAGGTTCAGCAGCATATTTATCAGATAGAACAAAACTACAAAACTGAATTCGAGTAAAATAAAAAGAAAAAAGTTTAAATTTGCTTTCCAAACCTTTTTTTAGGATTATGAAAGAAGTAATCGAACCTATAGATAAAAAATTAATCGAAAAAGAATTAACAAAAGAAAGATTCTTAAGAAAAACAAATAATGGTGGAAATGAGCTTTACATCATAAACCATCATAATTCACCAAATATAATGAAAGAAGTAGGTCGTTTACGCGAGCTTACTTTTAGAAATGCTGGAGGTGGAACGGGCAAAGAACTTGACATTGATAAATTCGACACTCAGGAAGAACCTTATGAACAACTGATTTCGTGGGATCCTGAAGCAAAAGAAATATCAGGTGGATATCGTTTTCATGTTTGTGATCATGAAAGCAACGCAGCTAATTTAGCTACATCTAAACTTTTTTCCTTTTCTGATGATTTCATTAAAGAATACCTTCCTTACATGATTGAATTAGGAAGATCTTTTATTCAACCTAAATATCAATCGGCAACTGCAGGAAGAAAAGCTTTATTTGCTTTGGATAATTTATGGGACGGGCTGGGAGCATTGGTTATTGAACATCCACAGATAAAATATTATTTTGGGAAAGTAACCATGTATCCACATTTTAACAGAGATGCCAGAAATATGATTTTATATTTTCTAACCAGTCAGTTCCCTGATAATGATAATATGGTTAGTCCAAGAATACCGCTTGAATTAGGGATTGATGAAGAAAAAATGAAATCAATATTTACAGGAAAAACATATAAGGATAACTATAAAATACTTCAGAAAAAAGTTCGCGAATTTAATTTAAATATTCCACCACTCATTAATGCTTATATGAATCTCTCTCCATCAATGAAATTCTTTGGAACTGCTATAAATGAAGCATTTGGTGAAGTAGAAGAATCAGGAATCATGATAACAATTAATGATATTTTTCCTGCCAAAAAAGAAAGACACATTGAAACTTATATTAAAAACGCATTATTAAAAGTTTTTAAGTTTAGAAGATAAAAAAACACCATATGGTAATTTTTTTAATATGCTCGTTGGTTCTTCCCTTCGATATAATTTATAAATGACTTATTTACTACTTTATTTCCGCCCGGAGTAGGGTATTTGCCCGTAAAATACCAGTCGCCCGTATCATTAGGGCAAGCTGCATGCAAGTTTTCAATGGTTTGGAAAACAATCTCAACTTCTGCATTCACTTCTTTTGATTTTAATAATTGGGAGATTTTTGCTGAAATTTCCTCAGGAGTAAATGGTTTGAAAATTTCCTTTACATAGTTAACAATTTGTTCTTTTGGAAGATTCTCCTGGGCTTTTGATTTTTTATAAACTTCATTTATAATATTATCTCTACCTGACTCTTTCAGTAATTCTATTGCAGCTCTAAAAGCAACAAAATCGCCCAACTTTGCCATATCAATGCCGTAACAATCAGGATATCTAATTTGTGGAGATGAAGATACGATAACAATTTTCTTTGGTTTTAACCTGTCTAAAATTCTTAAAATACTTTCACGCAAAGTTGTTCCACGCACTATTGAATCATCAATAATTACAAGATTATCAACGCCTTCATTAACAGTTCCATACGTAATGTCGTACACGTGACCAACAAGATCGTTTCTTCCTTTATCCTGAGATATAAATGTTCTAAGCTTGATATCTTTAATAGCAATTTTTTCAACACGAATTTTCTTTGACATTATTTTGTCGTATTTCTTTTCATCAAGTTTATCACCTAATGACAGAATTTCTTTTCGCTGCTCTTTCTGTAAATAATTTTTAAGCTCATCAACCATTCCATAAAAAGCAGTTTCGGCTGTATTTGGAATAAATGAAAAAACTGTGTTTTCAATATCATTATCAATGGCTTTCATTATTTGTGGCACCAACAATCTACCCAACTGTTTACGCTCCTGATATATATCTTTATCACTTCCACGGGAAAAATAAATTCTCTCAAAAGAACAAGAACTTCTTTTCTGAGGAATTCTTATCTCTTCTGATTTTACTGTTCCATCTTTACGGATGATTAATGCTTCACCCGGAGTTACTTCCTTAACAGATTTTGCATCCACATTCATTACTGTTTGAATAACCGGTCGCTCTGATGCCACGACAACAATTTCTTCATCTTTATAGTAAAATGCAGGACGAATTCCCCAAGGGTCGCGTGTAACAAAAGCATCGCCATGACCAATAACTCCAGCCATTGCATAACCACCATCCCAATCTTTGCTTGCTTCGTGTAATACTTTTCTTAAATCAAGGTCTTTAGCAATTAAATCTGAAATCTCTTTATTTGAAAAACCATCATTTTTATATTGTCTGAACAATAATTGATTTTCTTCATCTAAGAAATGACCTACTTTTTCAAGGCAAGTAACTGTATCGGAATATTCTTTTGGATGCTGACCGAATTCGATTAAGGTTTTAAAAAGCTCATCGGTATTGGTCATATTAAAATTGCCTGCCAAAATTAAATTTCTTGATTTCCAGTTATTCTCACGCATTATTGGTTGAACAAATTCAATATCATCACCACCAAAAGTGCCGTAACGAAGATGACCTAAATAAACATCGGCAGCCGAAGGTAGATTTTCTTTTGCCCAAACAGGGTCATTTATCAGTTCCGGATTCTTTTCTTCAACTTTTTCATGATGTGAATTTACTTCTGTAAAAACATCTTTTATAGGAGAGCCCCCATTTGCACGAAAGCGATTTATATATTTTTTACCAGAATTTAAATCAAATTTTAATGTTGCTAATCCTGCTCCATCCTGCCCACGGTTATGTTGCTTCTCCATAAGCAGGTACAACTTATGTAATCCATACATCCATGATCCATATTTCGATTGATAATACTCTAGTGGTTTTAATAATCTGATTAAGGCAATGCCGCATTCGTGTGTAAGTTGATCGCTCATTGTTTTATGATGAAATTGAAATTATAATAATGATTTATTAGAAATCTGATTTCAGATAAATATTTTGTAATAGTTGCCAGATTCGGGATAACATTTTTTCTTATTGCTAAAGAAACTCTTTGTAGTTTTCTGATATCCTGAATAGCTTGCATATTTTGAGTTTTTATTCTTCGAGATTCGGATAATTTATTTTGTCTGGAACAATAAAAGCCCTGGGAAACAATCTTTTTATCTGTTTAAAATCTTCAAGGGCATCTACTTTTGTTCGATAATCGCCTACATACACTTTAAAATAAGGGTTATCGTATTCTTGATAAATAGGTATCTCTGGAAATTTCTCATAAAATCTGGCTTTAATATCTTGCGATTCGTCGCGGGCTGTATTTCCCAGGTTAGAGTATATCCGGATTCTATATCCCGGAACACCGCCTTTTCTCTTATTTTGTTCTATGTGATTATAAATTAACTCATTAATTCGCATATCCTGAAAAACAACTACATCACCTTGGCCTGATTGCTTTTCCTGAATTTTACTAAAAATATCTTCTGAATTTGATTCTTGTCCCAGTAAACCAGTACTAAGAATCATCATTAAAATAAAAGTAAAAGTAGTTTTTCTTTTTATCATTTTTAATCTAAGATTAATGCTGCAAAATTAATCAATTTTTTTAAAAGAAGCTTTCCAAATTGTGTTTTAACAGTTACAGACTAACTCTTTGTTTTTCTGATATTTCAATTGTTTTACCAGACAATAGTGCTCTAACTTTCATTTTTCCTTCAATCTCCATATCTACACTATTGGCATTTCTTAATTTATATAATATAGACATGCTGCTTAAAAAGTTCTTAACATGTATTTCAACCGGAAAAACTTGCAGGGAATCGGATTTGGCAGGAATAATGATTTCTTTAGAGTTTTTCATCTTACCCAAATAACTTCCATTCACTCTAACATCAAAATCCATTGATTTAATTTTTATTTTATACCAATTTGGATTTTCAATAGGAATTTTCAGTTCAAGGCTGATTTTATTATCAACCATCCCTTTGAACACAACTTTTTCAACTCCAGTAATATTAACAGTTTTATATGCATTACAACTTGTAAATACAACTATAATTATTAATAATCCAAGTATCTTTCTCAATCTCAACATTTCTTACTTATTTTTATTTAACTACTGCTGCCAATTCATAGCTTTTTCAACTGCCTTTTGCCAACCGGCATATAATTTTTCTCTTTTATCCTTATCCATAAACGGTGTAAATGTCTTATCTATTTCGCGCTGCGAAATTATTTCATCCATTGTCCAGAAATCAACAGCTAAACCTGCCAACAGTGCAGCACCTAAAGCTGTCGTTTCTATATTTTTTGGTCTGTTTACTTCAACATTTAATAAGTCGGCCTGAAATTGCATTAAAAAGTTATTTGCAGAAGCACCACCATCAACATTTAATGCTTTAAGTTCTATACCAGAATCTTTTTCCATCGCTTTTAACACATCCATTGTTTGATATGCCAACGATTCCAAGGTAGAACGAACAATATGCTTATCTGTTACACCTTGTGTTAATCCTAATATAGCTCCACGTGCATACATATCCCAATATGGGGCACCTAATCCTGAAAAGGCTGGAACTACATATACTTCTTCGGTATCATCTGTTTCAATAGCTATTTGTTCAGTGTCCGATGCATTCTTAATCAGCTTTAAAGCATCACGTAACCATTTGATAGCTGCTCCAGCAATAAAAACACTTCCTTCTAAAGCATATTTTACTTCACCATTTATGCCCCATGCAATAGTTGTCAACAATCCTGATTTAGATTCTACAAATTTGCTGCCAGTATTCATTAGCATAAAACAACCTGTCCCATATGTATTTTTTGCCATACCATCTGAAACACAAGCCTGCCCAAAAAGAGCTGCCTGCTGATCACCCGCAATTCCAGCTATTGGAATTTCTTCTCCAAAAATAGATTTATCTGTATATCCATAAACTTCTGAAGACATTTTTACATCTGGTAAAATACATGCAGGAATATCAAATAGTGCTAAAAGTTTTTTATCCCACTCTAATGTTCTGATATTAAACAACATTGTTCTTGATGCATTGGAAAGATCGGTAATGTGTAATTTGCCACTTGACAATTTCCAGACCAACCATGTATCGATTGTTCCTGCTAACAGCTCTCCCTTTTCTGCTTTTTCTTTAGCTCCGGGAATAATATTTAATATCCAGTGAATTTTTGTAGCCGAAAAATACGAATCGATTACTAAACCTGTATTTTCCTTAATATAATCAGACCATCCTTTTTTCTTTAAATCCTTACATAAATCTGCGGTTCGTTTATCTTGCCAGACAATAGCTCGATAAATTGGTTCACCTGTAATTTTATCCCAAATAATCGTTGTTTCCCTTTGATTTGCTATTCCAATAGCTGCAATTTCCTTTGGATTAATTTTATTATTTTCTAATAAATTCTTTGCTGTATTTATTTGGGATTCCCAAATTTCAAAAGGATCATGCTCAACCCATCCGGCCTTTGGATAATACTGATTAAATTCCGTTTGTTCCCAACTAATTATCTCCGTTTTTTGATTAAATAACAACGAACGAGAACTTGAAGTTCCCTGATCCAATGAAAGGATATATTTTTTGTCCATAAACAATATCTTTTTGGAAGGATAAAAATACAATAATCTGTTAAGTAATCAACCCAATAAATAAAAGAAGTAAATAATGAGTTCAATTTTTATTAACTTTATTAATAAAACTTAAAATGATCAAATATTTAAACTTATTCTTATTTTTTATATTACATTTTCATGCACAAAGTCAGCATAATCTAAGCTCACATAAAATTGAATATTTGGATAGTATTGCTAAAGAAAACAATATTATTCATTCTTACGATACAATACATTATGATGTCCAAAATACAAAAACCGTATTTTTTGTTCCGGAATACAGGCATAACGTAAAAGCAGGTTTGGATGCTGATGTTATTTCTTCGCAATTATCACTTAAATACAGCTCCTGCCCTATAATAATAGAATCGTCCAGAAACGATTTATTAGATAATAGGTCTGAAATATACAAAGCCATTTCAGCCAATATTACACTAGGCGATACGCTTAGGTCTACCAAAGAAATTGAAGAATTAACCTTGCTTGTTAAAGCTTATTTATCTGCTAATGTTGTATTTCAAACGGAAAGCGAATTACAAAAAAATGCTTTTACCATGCTTTTAATGCCCAAAAAAAATATTGAGCAGATTAAAACAATAAAAGCGAAGTATATTGAGCAATTTAATGCTTATAAACTGCCCGACTTTCAAAATACCTCAACATCAGATAAGAAAAGAGAACACATCAAAGGTCTGTTCCAAGAAGAAATAATACACAAACGCAACCGGTTTTTAATGCGAACCATCGATTCGGCTTTAAGCTAAAACGATCATACGGTTATCCATTTTGGTGTTGCACACTTCAACGCAATTGAAGAACATTGTTCCATTAATAGCATTAATCTTATAAAAGTCAGTAACAAAAATATGAGCCTTGAAGATTATCAGAATGAGCCCCCCAATAAAACAAAAAATGAAATGCTTCTGTTTTATAAGGGACTCATTATTGATATGAATAAATTAAAAAATTTAAGTATTGATATAAAATAGATTTATTTTACTTAAAAATAAAAATTCAATGAAATCTTTGAGAAAGTTGGGCTAATATTTAGTTTATAAACATTTTCCACATTAACAACTTCATAATCATCTGTTTCTGGATTATATTGTTCATCTCTGAAAGAATCATCATATTTTAGATGTATGTATCTTAGTCCAAATTCTCCTCCCAGACTAAAATTCTCATCAAAAAAGTATTCAACTCCAAATCCAATTTCGCTACCCCACATGCTGATCTTTTTTATCTCATCATTAAAATCTTTATCTTCAACTCCATCATATTCCATTTTACCGCTTAATATTGGTTTTGATAATGTCAATGAAAGATAGGCCTGTAAACTATTTTGTTGCTTTACATAATATTTTAATCCAATATTTGGAATAAGCAAACTACCTGAAACGGTCATTTCATCAGATTCGAAACCACTCTCTTCATATTTAAACCTTGCATTTAAATATTGCAAGCCAAAAAATGGAACAAATCTATTATCAACATTATATCCCACATAAGCAGTGTTTAAACCAATGCCCGGAGAAACTCCAAAAACATACTGTCCATAGCTAAATGAAACACTTGACATTAACAAGATTACTGTAATAATTAATCCTTTTCTCATAATCAAAATTTTAATTGTTTATATTAATTAATAGCTCATATTGAGCTTGTTTATAATTTCTATATCGCTTGAACTAAATCACAAATATATTATAAGTCTTACTAATCATCTAGATATATTACTACAGCTTCACAGCTTTGTAAATTAGAATTTAGAACAAATTCCTGTTGCCGATAACCATCGAATATTCGTATAGCTACTGTATTGGGCGCTATATCACCTAGATTATGAGCATATAAGAAAAGGTCATTGCGAATACCTTCTTCGAGCTCAACTTCAAATGTACGTCCCATTGAATTTAACTCATAATTTGTAACAACCGATTTTCCGTTTAAATAAAGGGATATAATGTCCCCATCTACTCTACCATGATCATATGCTGTAATTTTAATGTATTTACTTTTTGTATGCAGTTCTTGAATGTAACTTACACTCCTACCGGCAAAAGAAGTTCTAACAGGGACAATATTATTTCCACTCACCCTAAAAGCAGGATCTTCATTCTTTTTTATAATTGAAAACTGGTCGCTATAAACCACGTAATTCTTCTCATTTTTATTTTTATCAACAAATAGCGGCTGAATAGAAATAGAATAATCATCTCCAGGTTCAATAGTCTCAGGCAATGAAATTATTTTAAAACTTCCAGTGTTCTTAGATATATGCTTAAATGCCTTTATATAATCACCCTTCCATAAAATAATTTGCATTGGTTTATTTGCATCATACATTGGCGCCTTCCATTCAACCTCCATTTGTTTGCCGTTTGTAAACCAAACATCTTTCTTCTTTGGCTTATAAACCACTGTCGGATTAGTTTCAGCAGCAGTTTTTGCGCGGTAATTCTTCAACCTTTCCTGCTCTTCAATCTTCATTCTATTCAAATAATCCATTCTTTTCTTAAACAACAAGTAGGGTTGATAGTTAGCAATTCCAACATTCTTTGATAGCAAGTAATTATATAGCTTATTACAATAGCCTGCCCATGAATTAAATTTATCCACACCCGATTTACCTATTGTTTCGAAAGGATTAGAATTCTTTGAAAGTAAATAATCATTTGAGCTAATCATAATGTTGTTATACACATCATTTTCTAGTTCCTTATTATGATTGTACTTATAAACCTTACTTCCATCAATTAAAGCATCTGCCTGCACCATTTTTAATATACTCCATCTGAGCTCCAGGAATCGCAAGGCATCATTTCTTGAAATCTTTCTTGAAGAAATATAATTTTTGGCAATACCAAAAGCCTCATTGTATTCATCCAAAGAAAGCATTATTGTTTGTTCACTTAATCGTTTCGAAAAGATTTTTGGGTTTTTAATTGCTAAATCAATCATTGTTTCAAAACCATCTTTATCATATTTATATAAATTTACTTGTAATGATTGGTTTATGTATGAACCCTTTAACTCAGGTGATTCAAAGAAATGAAAAAATGTTAGTTTAGTGCTTGGCTGCTGAAGATGCCCAACTTCCAATATAAATGTCTCTCTATATAACGGAGCCCAATATCCGTTTGTTCTTTTAATGACTTCTTTGGCCAGCTCAACCGGATCATCATAAGATAAAGTCCAGTCTTCGGTGTTTTGTGAACTAACAAGTTTACATATGAACACAAATACTAATAAAAGAAATAATTTTAATTTAAGCATAAGTCAATTATTAAAGAATATAATCCGATTTATTAATTGGAGGAGTAATATCCTTTTGTATTCCATTTTTATCCAATAAAATAATTTTTCGTTTACTTAATAATTCTTTGTTTTTATCTGATATTGATTTATTTATATCTTCCAGAAATGGTTTATTATAATTTATGGCAGCAAACTTTGCTAAGTCTTTATTATCATTTTTTCTTTGGTTATTCTTTTTAATATTTTCTTTTATTTTCACATTACGTCTTTTGTAATTACCATTAATTGCAACTTTTATAGACCACCATGCCGAAGGATAAAAAGTTAACATTGAAAGCATAAAGAATTTATCGGTGCCAGAATATTCATAATCAGGATCTTCTTGATTTTTCCCAAACGGTTTAGCAGCTAAAATATAGATGATACCAGACACAGAATAAGCAGCCAAAATGGAAGAACCAATTGCTGAGAAAGGTTTATCGAATTGTTTCTTACTTTCAGGTAACAATAAAGGATCATTATAAAAATTATTCCAATCTTTTTTGCCCTGAAACTTATCTTCTAAAGTCAATAATCTGTTTGGTTTATCTGCTAAGCTTACTTCAATTACATTATTCCCTTTACTTAAATATCCTATTAAATATATAGCATCTAGTTCTTCATTAAGTGTATTTGCTCCAAATATCTGAATATCTTTAAGTTGATTAATTTCTCTAATTCCAATCGAAGCTGATCCCCTTCCAATTTTCTCTTTATTGTAATAAATATCAGCAGTTTCGAAATTAAGTACTTTGATATTAATTTTATACGCAGTAGGATCATAGTTAGGGCTATATTTCTTAATCTGTGTTAAATAATTTTTATCATTATCGTATAAAAAATCACATAAATTATCCAGCTCTGTCTTGCTTAAATATTTCGAAGCATAAACTAAAGAATTTATAACATTTCTATTTGATATCATCTTTTCAGCAATTTCTTCCTTTTGATTCAGTAAAGCAATATTTAATAGGGTTATATATTTTTGATTTTTGAAAGGCATACTATTATCAACCTGGTAATTCCTGTTAAGCAAACTTAAACATTGTTTTGCGCCGTACATTACTACTGGCACCTGTAAATAATTAATCTCTTTTGCAGGTATTTTATATTTTTTAATCAATAAGTCCATCATATTTGCATTATCCGTTTTAATGCAATATTCTAGAGGACTTACATTATCAATTTTTATATCTGCAATAAGTCCCTTTTCAAAACTCTTATTAATAAAATCTATATCTCTATAATCGATAGATGATTTTAGTTTTGATGTAAATGTTTTTTTATAGCTTTCATACTTGTACTCTATATCCATATTTTTCTTATCAAGGAGATGAGCCACCATAATTGCATTGTACTTTTCAATTACATCTTCTTCCAGATTATAAGTTAACACCAATAAATCTGCATTTTTGGGATTCTGACCCAACGCCTGTTGTAAATAGATTGTTGTAGCTTCTTTAAATATATCTTCATGATATTTTTTAAAAAGTTCATATTTTCTTATTGCTATTTTTGCTAGGTCATTGTCATCAGAACTATAATCTTGATAATTAAAAGCACTAGAACTTCCGCATGGTGGTTTAAGCCACTTTGTACTTTGATAAGAATAATTTCTATCAACATAATCGTAATTACACTTATACTGCTCATACTCCTTTAAATGCTTTTTCTCTTCTGCCAATTCCGGAGCATAGGCTGCAGCATATAATGATTGTTCCATCCACTCTTTATTTTCCCGCAACATTTGGTCCCTGACCGGTCTCAATTTACTTTCAATCTCATATTTCAATTCACGCTCTGCTTCTCTTTTTGCTTTTGCTATGTCTTCTTCTTTGGTTTTTAATATTGCTTTTTTAGCTCGAGCTTTTGCCCAGTTTTTACCTAGCCTATCCAATTCAGCATTTCCTGTTGAATATTTTATATCGAGCTCTTTCAGTGCTCGTTCAGCAATCTTTAAAAAATTGTCAATATCCCTATCAAGCCTCATATCTATTTCTGTACGTATGTTATTACATACGGCTTCCAGTTCAGACATCTTATAAGCATATGACCTTATTAATTCTTCTGGCGATGTTGAAGGTAAATTAATGCTGGTATATGGATTAAGTTTTGCAGAAGTCCCTTTTGTTTTTCTTAATGTAATTAAGAAATTATCAATTACAATTGCATCATTTATATTTTGATCCGAAACTTTTAGATGGTGTTTTACAATATCTCTGTATAAAGGATCATTTAATATATGATTATCATAATCGTTGGTTTGTGCATTTAATAAAAATGTTATAGAAAACAAGAAAACAAAAAGTGCAAAATTTTTCATGATTATTTAATGTAGGTTAATGTTAACCCTAAAATAATCAACTAATTTTTAAATACTTGGAAACAGTAAATTGTTTTATCTAGCTGGTGATTTTAACAGTAAACTACCTATTTTATCAATAAGCTAATCTGTTAAAGTAATTTCAACCAATGTTCCTGCTGGTATGTTAACGTCTTCGTACAAATCCATTATATTTAGTTGGATTTTTTTGTTATTTATCACATCATCCGTTATTTTATTACAATATAAGCAAATTATTACCCTTATTTTATTACAGTAAATTGAATTTTTATCCCTATTTTTGTTACAAAAGGATATGTATGTTTTATAGAACAGCAATAGATCAGTTAAAAGCGTGGACTTACAAAGAAAATCGCAAACCTTTAATTATAAGGGGAGCACGACAGGTTGGGAAGACAACAATTATCAATATATTTTCGAAAGAATTTGATCAGTATATATACTTAAACCTGGATAAATCTGAAGAATTAAAGTTATTCGAAAATGACTATTCATTCCATGATTTGTTAATGACCTTATTCTTATATGCCAATAAAAAAAGATATAATGGTAAAACACTTATATTCATTGATGAAATTCAGAACTCTCCTAATGCAGTAAAATTATTACGATATTTTTTTGAAGAAGCAAGTGATTTATTTGTTGTTGCTGCAGGTTCTTTATTAGAAACTCTGATTGATAAAAAAATATCGTTTCCGGTTGGAAGAGTTGAATACCTGGCAATGCGGCCATGTTCTTTTAAGGAGTTTTTAATTGCCTGCAAAGAAGAAGAAAGCTATTCATTAATTAAGAGTTCTGATATACCGGAATATGCACATGATAAATTATCATCCTTATTTCATCAGTATGTAATCATTGGCGGGATGCCTGAGATAGTAAATCAATATTCTAAAAATAAAGACATTACATCTCTAAAAGATATTTATGATGGATTAATTACCTCGTACCTTGATGATGTAGAAAAATATGCATCAAACGAATCGATGGTGCAATATGTAAGGCATATTATAAATACTGCTTTTTACGAAGCAGGTTCAAGAATAACATTTGAAAAATTTGCAAACTCATCGTATAGGTCAAGAGAAATGAAAGAAGCATTTTTAACTTTACAAAAGACAATGCTCTTAAGTCTGGTTTATCCAACTAACTCAACTGCTTTACCTATACAGCCTAACTTGAAGTTAAAGCCAAGATTACATTTATTGGACACAGGATTGGTAAATTACTTATCCGGAATACAAGTTGAACTAATGCAAAACAAAAATATTAATAATTTATACCGCGGTAAAATAGCTGAACATATAACAGGGCAAGAGCTGTTAACTCTCAGTTATTCCATACAATCCAAGTTAAGCTTTTGGACAAGGGAAAAAGCATCTTCTAGTGCTGAAATTGATTATTTATATGTATATGGTGAAAATATTATTCCGATAGAAATAAAATCAGGAGCTATTGGACGTTTACGATCGCTGCACCAGTTTATAGACCAATCGAATAATGATATTGCCGTACGTTTTTGGTCTGGTAAGAAAAGTATTGAGAAGGTTAAAACATTAACAGGAAAAGCTTTTACTTTATTAAACCTGCCATTCTATTCTATTTCACGAATTGACAATGAACTGGAAAAAGTTTTATGATAATTTATTGATCGGTTTTTATAGTAACTATTAGTTCATAATATTAATTCTATTACAAAGATTCCTGAAATATACCCACGTTATGTTCAATTTTCGGGAATAATTTCTTTTTCTTATTATAATTTGAAGTCTTACTACAATGTAATTAACCCTGAATTTTTATTTCGATTACTGTACCGGAAGAAGAGTTAACGCTATCATATAAATCAATAATATTTAACTGTATATGTTTGTTTTGATATTGGTTAAGTAGCCTAATCTGTTCTTCCATCACAGTCATTCCCCGCCCACTATCTTCTGTTTTTGGTTTTGCAGATGCTTTGCGGCCAATACCGTTGTCTTTTATTTGGATAAGAATGTGCTCTGATTCCTTTTTCACAATAATCTCTAATAATCCTTTCCGGCCAAGACCTTCAAAAGCATGCTTTACTGCATTTTCAGCATAACCCTGGATAATCATTTTAGGAACCTGAATTTTTTCTTTTTCTATACTTTTATCTATTTTAAAATGATATTGGAAAAGCTTATTAAATCGTTCTTTCTGAAATTCAAGATAATCTTCTGTAAATTGAATCTCTTCTTCTAACGAACGAAATATTTTATCAGAAGATAATAGCGAAGTTCTTATAAGTCTTGAGAATCGAACAAAATTATCATACGCTTGCTCTTTGTTTTCATCATAAATATGAAAACCAATTGAGTTCATCGCATTAAAAGTAAAATGTGGATCTAATTGATTCTTTAAATTTTGCAATTGCAATTCGACAATTCGTTTTTCATTTTGTTGCCTTTTTTCAATTTGTATACGTTGCAACTTTTGGATTAAATAAACAAATAAAACCGAAATAAGATAAATTAAAATCCATACTGGATATTTTAAATAATAATTGGGATTTCTACAATATTCTACGAAGTAAAACTGCTTATCACCTGTTAAAATTATTTTTGTAATACCATTTTTATACTTTGTTGAAATAAGGCGAATCATTGATTCATCAATCGGCAACTTAAAATAAACAGGATGATTCATTTCATTTCTAAACAATACTATTCGATGTTGGTTTTTGTCAAAAAAGAAATATTCATACGAATTATCATTATCAATATCTTCTTCTCTTAAAAAAAAATAATTATAAAATTTATTCAATTTATGATTATTTACAATTTTCAACTTTTTAATATCTAAAGCTGTATACTTAAGATTTTGACGATAGTAAATAAGATTTTTTTCTAAATGGTAAATAGGAGCTAAATGTTCTGAAAGGTCTTCTAAATCAATTGTTTCTTGAATTTCCCCATTTTTATTTATTACTATTAGTTTATTACTTGCATGTAAATTATTAAAATAGAAATATTCACCTAATTGCAATATTTCTAAAACATTTGAAGGTATTCCATTAAAAGATAATGGTTTAAAACTAAACTGAAGATCTTTATCAAATCCAAAAACCCAACATGTTGTATCTTTATATGGATAAGGATAATCAACACCTACATTATTGTGCGCAGCACTGCCAGTTAATATTATAAATTCATTTTTAATGTGAAAGGCTTTTGCAGGATATAAACTTGCACCTGTATTTATAGATGTAATTAAAGAATCATTGGCATAATCATATCGGAATAATTTCCTAGGATATAAAGCAAAGCCTGCACTAACTGTAAAATACATTTCTTTAAAACCATCCCCGTTAACATCTTCAGCTGTTATCCAATAAATATTAAAATCAATCTTATCATTAAAGCCCCCGATTTTCGTAATAAACCTATCATTAAGAATTATTTTAGTCTTAGAATGGTCATAAATATTTAAAAACAATGAATCTTGATTTTGTGTAACAATAAATATCTCTTTAACCTTATCTCCTGTTATATCTGCACTAAATGGAAGATAATCATTTCGAGTTACCGCTAATTTATATTTAAAATTAAGTTGAGCCTTAGTAGTTTCATTGTAATTATAAATGTATATATGAGAATTGTTAACTTCTTTTCTGTTATTTCCTAATCGGAAGTGTTCTTTTTGATTATCCCCATCTAAATCATCATACCAAGACATTTTTAAATAATTTTGCCTTGCTAATCTATCTGTTTGCTTTATTAAATATTTATCAAACTTAATTGGATTTAATAAAATGATTATTACAGCAGGAATTAATCCTAATATTAAAGCTGACAATATAGGATTTTGGATGTTTCTGGAAACAGATAATAATTTTATCAGTCTTTGTTTCAACTTATAATCTCTTTATATTTTGAATAAAAGTTCCTGAGATTGGGAGTTCCACTTCAATACCATTTCTCTTTAACACACATGTCTTACTCAATTTATTTATTTTATGAATATAGTCTGAATTAGCCATTAAATTTCTGTTTATGCGCTCAAATCCTGTTAAACAAAATCTTTCTGTTAAACGCCCCATGTTGTAGGATGATAAATATTCTTCTCCTGATATTAAAAATATATTTGTATAATTACCTTCTGCCTTTAGATATAAAATTTCAGAAAATTTTATATAAATAATTCCATCTTTTACAGGAAGTTTTATCTTATCCGAATCCCTATTCTCATTTTGATTCTTTTTTTCAGCTATTAGCTTTTCAATTACATATCTTAACTCTTTTCTATCAACAGGCTTTATTAGATAATCAAATGCTTTTAGTTTTAAAGCTTCTATTCCATATTTATTATATGCACTAACATAAACTACCCGAAGATCTGTATTATACTCGCGAATATTTTCCAGAATTTTTATACCATCAATATCTGGCATTTGTATATCCAGAAATAATACATCAGGTTTATATTTGGCAGTTAAACATTCAACTTTTAAAGATTCAGAAGTTTTTCCCAGAATTTCTACCTGCTCTGTTTCAATTAAAAGCTTTTCTAATAAATTAATTGCCCGTTCTTCATCATCGGCAATAATAGCTTTTAATTTTTCCATAAATCATTTTGAAATTAGAGTTAATACATTAAAAGAAATAAAAAAATGTTTTATTTCAAAACATTTAACTTACTTCTGCGAATAACTTCAATATAAACTTTGCATTTTGCGCAAAAAATAGATTCCCAATTTATTCGCTCTTCTCATGAGCAAAGTTCGAGAAAATAACAATAATGTTAATAAAAAGTAGTATTCCATAAACGAACTCAGTCTGTTCTAAACAAAAAACGGTCAAATCAATAACTGAAATGACCGTTTCTCAATATTTATTTATAAATTATTCATCCATAGCTGCCATAACTTCGTCGGTTAACTCAAGGTTATGATATACATTCTGAACATCATCATCATCTTCAAAAGCATCAATCATTTTCATTATTTTTAATGAAGTATCTACATCCAGCGTTTTAGTGTCGTTAGGAATTCGTTGTAAACCTGCATTTTCAAGCTCAACACCCATCTCATCTAATTTCTTTTGAACATTTCCGAAATCTTCTTTTGCAGATGTAATCGTAATAAACTCATCATCAACTTCAAATTCTTCAACACCTGCATCGATAATTTCCAATTCAAATTCATCAATATCTATATCGTCTTTTTTAGGAATTGTAAAAATTCCCTTTGTATCAAACAAGAATGATAATGAACCATTTGTTCCCAGACTTCCGTTGTATTTTGTAAAAATAGCTCTAACCCTACTTACAGTCCTATTTTTATTATCGGTTAAGCACTCAACAAACACAGCAACTCCATTAGGAGCATAACCTTCAAAATTCATCTCTTCAAGGTTATCACCTTCTTTATCTGCCTTGGAAATCGCTCTTTCAACATTATCTTTAGGCATATTCACACCTTTGGCATTGTTCACAGCAAGTCTCAAACGCGGGTTAGATTCAGGGTCCGGACCGCCTTCTTTTACAGCAATTTGAATTTCTTTAACTATCCTTGAAAACATCTTAGAGCGTTTGGCATCGTTGGCACCTTTTGCTCTTTTAATCTTCGACCATTTACTGTGACCTGACATATGATATAAATTTAATGTGAATACTTTATATTTACTGAACGGTAAAATTAATAAATTGCATTCGATTTGGAAAATCGAAAACAAATTAAATAAAACAAGTTATTTTAGAATAAAATATGAATCGCTTTTTTTCTGAATATTCCCTTTTATTTCTGCTAATCAGTCTTGGAATAATACTGGGTAAAGTTAAAATAAAAGGCATTTCACTCGATAATTCGGCAATATTCTTTGTTGCTTTAATTTTTGGTCATTACGGACTCAAAATCCCTTCCATTGTCCAACAAATCGGATTAATATTTTTCATGTATAGCATTGGTATACAGGCTGGTCCCGGATTTTTTGAATCTTTCAGGAAACAAGGAAAAAAATTACTTTTAGTAGCTGTAGTCCTTTGTCTGAGTGGTGGTTTAATAACAATTATTTTATCTAAATTACTAGATATAGATATTTTACTTGCTGTGGGAATTTTCTCGGGATCTCTTACCAGCGCTTCAAGTTTAGCAGTAACAATAGAAAATACACAATCAGCATTACCAACAATAGGTTTTGGTATTGCTTTCCCATTTGGAGTAATTGCTGTTGTATTATTTACACGCTTATCACCAAAGATATTTCATATAAACATTCAAAAAGAAGAAGAGCTACATATTAAAAATGTTAGTAAGGATTACCCCAAAATTTACACCAAGAATTTCTTAGTTACTAACAATTATATATTTGATAAAAGCATTGGTGAAATTAAGTTAAGATCTATCACCAACACAAACATTTCAAAAGTATATCAGAAATATGCAATGCTAAATCCAAAAGCTTCCACCATATTGAAGGAAGGAGCAATTATAAGGGCATCAGGCACTCAGGAAGGATTACTTAAACTGGAAAGAATTATTGGTGAAGAAACAAACATTCCCATACCCATAAATAGAAAAACGGCAGTACGTCATTTTATAGTTACTAACAAAAAAGTAGTGAATAAACCATTAGGACAACTCACACTTTTACAAATGCTAAATATTACCATTACTTCAATTAGAAGAAGTGGTATTGAAATTATTCCAAATGTTAACAGTAAACTGCGATTTGGCGACAGAGTAAATGTTGCAGGTCCGGAGGAAAATATGAAAAGAATGAAAGATTTCTTTGGTAATGAGAAAAGCAAATTGGATGAACTCGACTTTCTACCTATTGTTTTAGGAATATTTATTGGGATAATAATTGGATCAATAAAAATACCTATCTCAAGCCATAATTCGATAAACATTGGTGTTTCTGGGGGTGTATTAATTGCAGCTCTTGTTCTTTCTCGTTTAGGAAAAACCGGACCTGTATTATGGAATATCTCCGGACCAACAAATCAATTATTAAGAAAACTGGGATTAATCTTTTTTCTGGCAGGCGTAGGCACAGATGCTGGTTCTAAAATTGTTGAAACAGTTAGTGCAAACGGAACATTTTTATTAATAGTGGCATTAATAATAACACTTTTACCTATGATTATTACTTTGGTATTTGGAAGATATATTTTAAAATTAAATTTTTTGCACTTGCTTGGGGCTTTAACCGGAAGCATGACCAGCACACCTGCATTGTCGTCAATTGAACCTTTAACTAAAACAAATGCACCACAGGTATCTTATGCTACCGTATACCCTATTGCTCTGATAATGATTATAATTATGAGTCAAATTATCATCCATTTTTAAACCTTCATTTATTGTAGCTTTTTATTATAAGCTTTCATATTATTATAATTGCGTTCTTTTTTTTGATAAATTTGCAGAGCAATTTTTATAAAATCATTTATAATGAACAAGATAAAATCAGGAGAATCTCCTAAATTATATATTGAAACATACGGATGTCAGATGAATGTTGCAGATAGTGAAGTTGTTGCATCTGTGTTAACTGATAAAGGTTATACAGTAACTGAAGACATCAATGAAGCTGATGTGATTCTGATTAACACATGTTCTATCCGTGAAAATGCAGAACAAAGAGTTTGGGGACGTTTAGATGTATTTAAGCATATTAAAAAGACAAACCCACATCTTACGGTTGGTGTTATTGGCTGTATGGCAGAGAGATTAAAAGAAAAATTAATTGAAGAAGAAAAAAGTGTCGATTTAGTGGTTGGACCCGATGCATACAGAGACCTGCCTGGTTTATTAGAATCGGCTGAATCTGGACATAAGGCTATAAATGTAATTTTATCAAAAGAGGAAACTTATGCAGATATTAGTCCTGTTAGATTAGATAAAAACAAGATCTCCGCATTTGTTTCAATAATGCGTGGATGTAACAATATGTGTTCATATTGTATCGTTCCTTATGTTCGTGGTGGAGAGCGAAGCAGAGATCCTGAAACAATTGTTAAAGAAGTGGAAGAATTATTCCGTAATGGCTATAAAGAAGTCACGCTATTGGGACAAAACGTAGATTCATATCACTGGCAAACTCAAGAAGATGAAGTATATATTGGCTTTGCCCAATTGCTTGAAATGGTCGCTAAGGTAAATCCTGAATTAAGAGTTCGTTTTTCTACATCCCATCCAAAAGATATGTCGGACGAAGTATTATACACAATGGCAATGTATAATAATATATGTAATCACATACATCTTCCGGCACAATCTGGCAGTACCAATATCCTTGAAAAGATGAACAGAAAATATACTCGCGAATGGTATATGGGCAGAATAAGTGCCATTAAAAAAATATTACCTGAATGCTCAATATCAACAGATATTATGACTGGATTCCCTGGTGAAACAGAAGAAGATCATAAGGAGACATTGAGTTTAATGGAATGGGTAAATTATGATTTTGCGTATATGTTTAAATATTCGGAAAGACCTAAAACTTACGCAGCAAGGCATTTGGACGATGATATTCCTGAATTAGAAAAAACCAGACGATTAACTGAAATAATTGATCTACAAAATAAATTATCTGAAAAAAGTAAAAAGGAAGATCTAGGAAAAATATTTGAAGTATTGGTTGAAGGAACTTCAAAAAGATCTAATGAACATTTATTTGGAAGAACTTCACAGAATAAAGTAGTTGTATTTCCTCGATATAACTTAAAAGTAGGTGATTACGTTTTTGTCGAAATAACAGAATGCACTTCGGCAACATTAATTGGAGACATAGTAGAAAAATAAATCAAAAGGGGTCAGAAATTTCTGACCCTTTAATATTTTAATTTAACTGAAAAACCTGATCAAGTTCTACAAGTTTCACCAACTCTTTTAAATCATCTGATAAATTAATAAAATTTACAACGGAATCATTGATCTTTGATTCTTTATAAATATTCATTAATGTCTCAAAACCACTACTGTCAATAAACTTTATACCGGAAAAGTTTAAAATTAAACTTGAATCCTTTTTACAAACTAAAGGTAAAAGTTGAGATTCCATTTCCTTTGAATTCAAAACATTCAGTTTTGAAACATTGTAAAAAGAAACAAGATATTTGTTTTCAACTAGATCAACTGTTATCATACTTAGATAAAATAAAATTTAATATTAATGTGAAAATAAGCAGTTAAACATTCTATTTTAAATTATATAATATGAAGTTGTTAACAATTTTAGTTGAAGTTTTCCACTATTTAAAGTTTCAACAAATATTTTTTAAAAAGTCAAGGTAAAAGTGGTTCCACTTTTAATCTCAGATTTTACTGAGATATTTCCTTTGCATATGCATAATTTGTTTTGATAGACTAAGTCCAATTTAAGATCTTTTTTTACAATTGTGAAAAACAGTAATAATTAAACTTTTAAATACTAGATAAATAGTGATACTAATTTTTTGCTTTTTTTTTATCTCATTGTCATTAAATTATAAAAACAAATAGGGTATAAAAGTGTTTATTAATCTTAAAGATAGAAATCAATAAAATGTTAAATAAAAAATATGAGTTATGAAAACAATAAGTAAAATAATGCTTGGGATAGTGTTAGGTACTATAATAACTTTCACATCGAATGCTCAACCTAAATCGGAAATTCCTGAAGATAACCAATCTAGAATTAATTGGGCTGATGCAGATACATTATACACATTCCAGCTAGACCAACAAACAAATAAATGGATCTTCTTCCAAAGAGAAATTAGAAGATTTAATGACAAAAATTTGCCAACTGAAAACTATGTTCAAGAATGGGATAAGAACTCTGGTTCGTGGATAAATTACTTGCGAGTTAACTACACCTATGATAGTTATGGAAATGAAATTGAAGAAATAAAGCAGGCATGGGATAAAGCATTTGACAATTGGGTTAATGCCGAATTAAAAACAACCACTTATAAAGGAAAAAGAAAAGAAGAAATACTATTCCAACAGTGGAAAAAACCTTCAAATGAGTGGTTTAATGTAATGAAATATCTACTTCAGTATAATGAAAACGGAATTGAGAATACTATAACAATTAAGTTGTATAATGGTATATCAAAAACATGGGACAATCACAAAAGATTTTTAATGGAATTTGAAAACATATTTTTACCACCATCAACGGTTGTTGCTGAATCATGGAAATATGAACACTGGGAAACTAATGGAAAATATGAAATCCAATATAATGGAAGAGGATATAAAACATTAGAAACAAGATATACCTGGAACAAAAGTAATAATGAATGGTACGAAGGTATTCAAAAAGAAATGATGTACGACAAAAAAGGAAACCAAATTGAGTACATAGAAAGTAAGTTTAACTTTACTGATAAAAATTGGATAAAATTCAACAGAAACACTGCTGCTTACAACGAACTTGGTTATATGCTGGAAAAAACTGAATATGTTTGGAATAGAGATACCAAACAATGGGAAATAGCAGGCCAGTACAAATTTACAACCGAAACAAAAATTTAATTATATAATAAAAAAGAGCCGGTTTAACCGGCTCTTTTTTATTTCTCTATTCTTTAACAATTTTAATATTTAGCTCATCTAATTGCTTCTTGTCAATTTCCGATGGTGAATCAATCATTACATCACGTCCGGCATTATTCTTTGGAAATGCGATGTAATCTCTAATTGATTCCGAGCCACCAAATACAGAACACCAACGATCAAAACCAAAAGCAATACCACCATGTGGTGGAGCTCCGTATTTAAATGCACTTAATAAAAAGCCGAATTTTTCATCTGCTTCTTTTTCTCCAATTCCAAGTGCTCTAAACATTTTTTGTTGTAATTCTGCATCAAAAATCCTTATAGAACCACCTCCAATTTCAACTCCATTTATCACAAAATCATAAGCATTAGCTCTCATCTTACCAGGATCAGATTCAAATAACCCCATATCTTCTTGTTTTGGTGATGTAAATGGGTGGTGTTTAGCAAAATACCTTTGTTCGTCATCGTCCCATTCAAGTAATGGAAAATCAATTACCCAACAAGGAGCAAATTTGTTTTTATCACGCAATCCTAATTTATCTCCCATTTCAAGTCGTAATATTCCCAATGCATTTTGAGTATCCGATTTAGGCCCTGCTAATATAAGCATTAAATCACCTGGCTTAGCACCCATAGAATTTGCCCACTGTTTTAAATCGTCCTGGCCGAAAAATTTATCAACCGACGATTTAAACGTACCATCCTGGTTATATTTTACATACACTAATCCTTTTGCACCAACTTGTGGTCTTTGAACAAATTCAGTAAGTTCATCAACTTGTTTTCTTGTATATTCTGCACAGTTCTCAGCTACAATTCCACCAATATACTCAACACTATCAAATACTTTAAAACCTTTACCCTGAGCTATTGAAGTAATTTCGTTAAATTTCATCTCAAATCGAATATCAGGTTTATCAGAACCATAATATTTCATTGCATCATCGTATGATATTCTTGGAAAGCTTTCAGAAATATCAATATTCTTAACTTCCTTAAATAAGTATTTAGCTAATCCTTCAAATGTATTTAATATATCTTCCTGATCTACAAAAGACATCTCACAATCTATCTGAGTAAACTCAGGTTGTCGATCTGCACGTAAATCTTCATCTCTAAAACATTTAACAATTTGAAAATACCTGTCAAATCCAGAAATCATTAATAATTGCTTAAATGTTTGTGGTGATTGTGGCAATGCATAAAATTCGCCAGGATTCATTCTTGAAGGAACAACAAAATCTCTTGCTCCTTCGGGCGTTGATTTAATTAAATATGGCGTTTCTATTTCCATAAATTTTTTACCATCTAAAAACTTTCTTATTTCCTGCCCCATTTTATGACGCAGTTCTAGATTATTACGCACAGGATTTCTTCTTAGATCAAGATATCGATATTTCATTCGAAGCTCATCGCCTCCATCAGTTTCATCTTCAATAGTAAATGGAGGGATATCTGATTTATTTAAAATCTCTATATTGTTCACTAATATTTCTATATCACCTGTAGGCATTTTAGGATTTTTACTACTTCTCTCAATTACTTTGCCTTCGATCTTAATCACAAATTCTCTACCTAGCTTATCTACTTTTTCTTTAATCTCATTTGTCGAGTTCTCATCAAAAACCAATTGTGTTAAACCATATCTATCACGTAAGGTTATAAATGTCATTCCACCAAGGTTTCTTATAGCCTGAATCCAACCACTTAAAGTAACAGAATTCCCAACATGATCAATTCTTAATTCACCGCAAGTATGAGTCCTATACATAATTTTATTTTTATATTATTTCTAATTTGCGAAAATAGGATTTTATTTCCTTTTTAAAAACCTGTAAGAATGAATTATTAGATTAAATTATGTGTATTTAAGATTTGAATATTTTATATTTGGTACACTAAACCGATTTTTTTATGGAATTATATTCTGATGAATATTTTATGAAGGAGGCCTTAAAAGAGGCTCAAAAAGCTTTTGAAAAAGACGAAGTGCCTGTAGGTGCAGTAATTGTGAATAATAAACAAATAATATCACGTTCTCATAATTTAACAGAAACTCTTAATGATGTAACAGCACATGCAGAAATGCAAGCATTTACGGCAGCTTCAAACTATTTAGGCAGTAAATATTTAAACGATTGCACATTATATGTTACCCTTGAACCTTGTATAATGTGTGCCGGAGCATCCTATTGGTCGCAAATATCAAGAATTGTATATGGAACAGACGATGCAAAGAAAGGTTATAGAAAATATAAAACAAATGTATTACATCCTCGTACAACTATTCAATCAGGAGTGTTAAAGGAAGAGTGCAGTAATTTAATTACCGATTTTTTTAAACAAAAAAGAAAAAAGTGATGTAAATCACCTAATTATAACAGTAAATATCACCAAAAATTAATTGTCAATTTCGAAATAAGATGCAAATTTTGCATAAACATTTAAATTAAAAAATCTAGACCATGAAACGATTATTTTTATCAGTAGTTTTTTTCTTGTTGGTAATAAAATTTAATTATGCACAAGTTGAAATGCAGAGAGCGCAAGCAATGTTTATTTATAATTTTACTAAATTCTTTGACTGGCCTCAAACTGAAAAAAGTGGAGACTTCATAATTGGTGTTTTAGGTGCAAGAGAACTTTCTGTAGAACTTGAAAAAACTACTAACGGGAAAAAGAATGTTACTCAAAACATAGTTGTTAAGTATTTTAAAAACATTAGTGAGGTAACAAAATGTCATGTGATTTTTATCGATGCATTAAAATCTGACAACATTACAAATATTCATAAACAAACCGGTGTACACTGTTTAATAATAACAGACAGTCAATCAGGCATTTCAAAAGGTGGAATAATTCAGTTTATTTCTGAAGGTGATCGATTAAAATACGATTTTAGTAAAGAAAATGCGTTAAAACATGGCTTAAAATTCCACTCAAGAGTAGAAGAAATGGCTCGTAAAAGTTATTAAAAAGAATAATTATGAAATTGACAATTGGCAATAAACTAATATTAGGTTTTGGTGTAATTCTTCTTGCTCTTATTATTAATGCTTTTGTAACATTAAATTCATCGTTACATAATAGCAAATTAAATAATCAAATACAGGAAAGTTACAATCCATCTACCGAAAACCTTGATCAACTAAGAAAACTACTTGTAGATTCGAAGATGTTAATTAAAAATTGGGTTTACATTGAAAAACAAAGTAATACGCCTGATAAGATTTTATTAACTGAAATTTTAAACAAAGAGTTCCCTTCAACATTTAATAAATTAGAAGAATTATCTGAAAACTGGAATCAAGAAAATAAGGATTTACTTAATCTAATTGAAACAACGATTAATGATACTATTATTCCTTTACATAAGTTAGTAATGGAATCTTTAAATAGTTTTGAAAGTTACGACGATATAATGGTTGTTTTTGAAGTAACTCCATTAGTTGAAGAACAGGGAGATATTATACTAATAACAAATAATACTATCGGCCTTTTAGATAAAATTGCCAGTTATCAGGCTTCATTATCTGATATTGCAATAAAAGATATGCAGAAATCCTTTCAGAATTTTCCTAAATTTATAATAATCACAACATTAATCATTATTCTGATTTTTATTTTTGTATTGCTTTATGTTAACAGATCTATAACAATTCCATTAAAAAAAGGAGCTGATTTTGCAAAAGCCATTGAAAATGGTGATCTAACTGCAAAAGTTATAATAAATCAAAATGACGAAATAGGTGATTTAGCAAAATCGTTAAGTAATATGGCAAAGAAACTGAATGAAATGGTTTCATCCTTATCATATTCAGCTAACCTAATTTCAGATAAAAGTATAGAGATAACTAAAAAGTCTCAAGAACTATCAAATGGGGCTAATTCACAAGCATCATCTTCGGAAGAATTAGCAGCTTCAATGGAAGAAATGGTTGCGAATATCGAACAAAACAACGATAACTCTAAGCAAACGGAAAAGATATCTCAAAATGCAGCTAGCATAAGTAAAGAAGTTGGATCAGCGGCAAATAATAGTTTAACAGCTATTCATTCAATTGCTGAAAAGATCGGAATTATTAATGATATTGCTTTTCAGACAAATATACTTGCATTAAATGCTGCGGTTGAAGCTGCCAGAGCCGGAGAACATGGCAAAGGGTTTGCTGTTGTAGCTGCTGAAGTTAGAAAACTAGCCGAAAGAAGTAAATTTTCTGCAGAAGAAATCGAAGAGCTGTCTAAATCAAGTGTTACAGCAACAGAAAAAGCTCAAACCCTTGTTAATACTGTAATTCCTGAGATAGAAAAAACATCAAGATTAATACAAGAAATTGCTGCAGCCAGTCAGGAACAAAACTCAGGTGCTAATCAGGTAAATCACGCATTACAAACCTTAAATAGTATAACACAACAAAATGTGTCTTTATTTAATTCGTTGAATGATGTTGCAAATGATTTATCGGAACAAGCCGATGCCTTGAATGAAGTAATTGGCTATTTTA
Source organism: uncultured Bacteroidales bacterium (assembly GCA_964587535.1). Classification (GTDB taxonomy): domain Bacteria; phylum Bacteroidota; class Bacteroidia; order Bacteroidales; family UBA12077; genus UBA12077. Next base: position 5,510 of record CAZPMA010000005.1, on the reverse strand, counting down.
AAATATAAAAGAATTAAAGAAAATACTAAAGCGGCAAAATATGCAATGCCGCTTTTTATCTATTTTATTAAACCCAAAATGACTGATACAGTGCAGCTAAAATCGATTTATTTACCCAATTCTGAACGAATAAAAAAATAAGAATCTTATAATTTTAATTCTATTATCTAATTTTTGCATTAGAGCAATTACATTTCATTCAATTTTCCAGCAGATTTGGAACCTACATAACAAACAATTAAATGTATTAACAAGGATCGGCATGTATTGTTGCAAAAATATTGTAATTACTTTTTAACTCCTGCTCTATTTCTGAACTAATATCGTGCACTTTCTCCAATGTAAACTCTTTTGGTAACTTAATATGAAAAGTTATTTCGGTATGATTTCCATATTTATGCATGTGTATATGATGCAAATCTACATCCATGTTTGCACACTTGTTAGATACAAATTTTAAGGTTTCCGTTAATTCTTCATCTGGCTCTTCGCCTAGTAATGGATTACTAGCATCTCGAATAATTTCATATGCTGCATAAAATATCATTGCAGCTACAATTAATCCCATTACGCCATCAATCCACCAAAAATATGGTCCAAGAAAGATACCAATTAGAATTATGATGGAAGAAATTGCATCGCTCCTATGATGCCAACCATCGGCTTTTAATGTGATCGATTTTGTTTTCTTCCCAGCCCAAAATGCAAATTGTGCCATTAATTCTTTGACCAAAATTGATATAATCGTTGCGATAATAGCAATTTTACCAAACTGTACAGATTCCTGTACTTTTAGTTTTTCAATACTTTCTAAAACAAAGTTAAATGCGATAACCGCAAGTAACATCCCAATTACAATTGAAGCAATTAATTCTGCACGCCCATGGCCAAAAGGGTGTTCTTTATCGGCAGGTTTATTTGAAACTTTAACACCAACCAGCACAACAACAGAGCTTATTGAATCTGATAAAGTATGCCAGGCATCTGCAATGATGGCAATAGATCCTGTAACTATTCCTGCCCAATATTTTAGAATAAATAAGCCAATATTCATAATAATTGAAATCCATCCTTCTAAATATTTCAAGAAATTATTATCTTTTTTCATTTAAGATATATTTATTCTTAATTCCTTTTTTGTAAAATTAAAAAAAGCTGTTTTAAATAAAATAGCTTAACAATAAAAGTTATTACCGCTTATAAACCAATCGATTTTAAAAATGCACTTTCATTAGGGTCACGACCTAAAAATTCTCTTACAATATCCATTTCTTCAATTGTAGATCCTCTTTCTAAAACAATTTGTCTGAGCTTTTTTCCTGTTTTCTGATCCATAATACCATTTTTCTTAAATTCAGAGAACATATCCTCAGCAAAAACCAGCGCCCATAAATAACTATAGTAACCTGCTGCATATCCATTTAAATGGCCAAATCCTGCTTCGAAATGAGTTCCTTCCTGAAATTCGTAAAGCGTTATTTCGTTTTGAAGCTTTTTAACAAGCTCTGTTGTTGATAGATTTCCCTTTGGGTCATAACTATCATGGTAAGTAATATCCAATGTTCCATAAAAGATTTGCTGTAAGACATGCAATCCTGATCCTACATTTTTAGCAGCGATCATTTTATCATGAAATTCTTTTGGTAAAAATTTTCCTGTTTTATAGTGTTTTGCAAATATTTTTAGTGAATCATAATCCCATGCCCAATTCTCAAAAATTTGCGAAGGCATTTCTACAAAATCTCTTGCCACATTAGTACCAGCTTGAGACGCCAGTTCGGCTTTAGTTAACAAATCGTGCATTAAATGCCCAAATTCGTGAAAAAATGTTTCAACATCACTGTGTAATAATAATGCCGGTGTATCATCTGTAGCTTTTGGAAAGTTACATACCAAACTAGCAGTTGGAATTTGATAGCTTTCATCAAATTTTTTACCGGGAATCATTCCAAACATCGCAGCATGATTGTATTTGTTTTTACGAGGATGTAAATCCAGATAAAAGCGAGCAATTATTTTATTGTTCTCTTGAACTTCATAAAACTTTACTTCATCATGCCATACAGAAGGGTTTCCAATTTCTTTAAATTTCACACCATATAAATGTTGTGCTATTTCAAACAAACCACTTATCACATTTTCAAGCTCGAAATACTCTTTTAACTTTTGATTGTCTAATTCATATTTTTCTTCGAGCAAAATATTATTGTAAAAAGCAGATTCCCATGATTCAATATTTTTTATTTTTTTATCAGATTTATATTTTCTTTTTACATCAAGAAGTATTTCATAATCCTTTTCTGCTTTTACTTTCACTTTTTCTCTTAAGCGATTTTCAAAATCCCAAACGTTTTTTGGATTCTTTGCCATTCTATTTTCAATTCTATATTCTGCATAAGTTTTAAATCCAAGAAGTTTTGCTACATTTTCACGTTCAATTAAAATTTGCTTTAATACATCCAGATTCTTATCTGCAGCTGTATTTTTGTATTTAAAAGCTAGTTCTTTTCTTGCTTTATCCGATTTTGAATACTTCATAAAAGGGACATAAGAAGGATATTCAAGTCCAATTTTATAAGTCCCATCATCTTGTTTATGCGATTTTTTATAATCTTCAGGCAATCCTGCAATTTCTTCTTCTGTTACAATTAAGTAATCTTCATAAGTGCTTATATTTGAATCAAACTGAATTCCTAAATCGGATAATTTATCTTGTAAAATCTTCAGTTCATTTCTTTTTTCTTTTGGTAAGGCAAATCCATTTCTCTCAAACTCATCAACAGTTTCCTTTAAATATTTCTTATAAGATCCTTTTAATTCCTTTGCCGAATCTAACTCCGAGTAGGTTTTTACAGCTTTGTACAAATCTTCATTTAGTCCTATCTCATTAAAGAATTTTCCAAACTCCGAAATTTTTGACAGGCATTCGTTACGAACATCATCTTCTGGGTGCACATAAGCTAATAAAGAAATTATCTCACTAACTTTCATTAAGTCATTATATATATCATCTAAAGACACCATTGTATTTTCAAAGGTTCTTTTTTCACTTTCAATTTTATAAATATTCTCTAAACTTTCCTTGGCATTTTTAATTGACAGTTCTGTTGCCTGTGTAATATGTTCTTTTTTTAACTTCTTAAAATCAACTACTTGGTTAAAACCTACTAAGAGTGGATTATTCATATGATTCATTTTTATAATTTCTTTTTTTGTAAACAACAAGTTTTGCAACTTTGTTCTAATAAAACATGATACAAAGCTAATATTTTATAAATTACGGTTGGTTTTAAAACATTATTCTTTTTAAATGATTTTGTCAAAAAAAATATCGGAAGTAAAAAATCTTATAAAGCTGCATAAAATGGATTATATTCCTGATCAACAAGGAATAATAAATCGTTATTTAAGAGAAAAAGAAAACTGGGATATCCATTTGAAACAAACTAAGGATTTCATCCTTGAATCGGCAAGATCGAAGAAAAAAGAAAAAGCAATTATACTAGGTAGCGGTTGGTTATTAGATTTGCCAATCGAAGAACTTTCCGGAATGTTTAATGAAGTGATTCTTATTGATATTATTCATCCTAAACAGGTTCAGCAAAAAATAAAAAAATATAGGAATGTTACTTTCATAAATGATGATATAACAGGTGGATTAATTGACTATTGCTATAAACATAAAAGAAATAAAACATTAGCATCTACCATTGATTCTTTTTTATATAATCTACAAGAAAGTGACTTTGTAATTTCATTAAATATTATGTGTCAACTACATATAATTTTGGTGGACTATTTAAAAAAATACAATACATATACAAATCAAGAAATTGGTTTGATTGAAAAACATATTCAACAATCGCACTTAAACATTTTACCTACAGGAAAATCATGTTTAATTACTGATATTGAAGAAGAAATTTATGATGAAGACGATAATCTAATAGGTGTAAATCCATTAATACATATTAATTTACCTGAATCTAAAAACAATCTAACATGGCAATGGAAGTTTGATTCAAAAATGGCTTACAGGCCAGATGCTAAAACTTTTTTTAATACTGTTGCTATTGACTTTTAATTTTATGGAGACAGACAACTCAAATATAAAAATGGTAATTACCGATCTTGATGGAACACTTTTAGACGATAATGGAAAAGTAAGTTTAACGGATATGAAATCACTTTATTTTTTAGGTGAAAAAAATGTTATTCGTGTAGTTGCTACAGGTAGGAATTTTTTTTCTCTATCAAAAGTATTAAAATCAAATTTCCCCATTGACTATTTAGTTTTTTCTTCCGGGGCAGGTATTTATGACTGGAAAAATAAAAGGCTTTTACATTCGCAGTATTTACCAGATATTGAAGTAAAACAAATTGCACAAATTCTCATAAACAATAAGGTTGATTTTATGATTCATGAAGTTATTCCTGAAAATCATAAATTCGTTTTTCACAGATCGTCTGTTAACAACCCTGACTTTGAAAGAAGAATAAAGGTTTACAAAGATTTTGCTTTTAAATTAAATTCTAAAACAGAAAAATATGATCATGCATGTCAGGTTTTAGCTGTTTTCCCGAATAGTGTGAGTTTATTTCAAGAGATTCAGAATAAATTTAATGATATAAAAATCATTAGGACCACTTCTCCTTTGGATGGAGATTCTATCTGGATGGAGATTTTCCCTACAACTGTTTCAAAGGGACACGGTATTGAATGGTTATGCAAAAATATAGGAATTAGTAAATCAGAAACATTAAGCATTGGTAATGACTATAATGATATTGATATGCTAGAATTTACCAGGTTTAGCTATATTGTAGACAATGCTCCTGAAGAATTAAAAGCTGGATTTCAAGTTTGTAAAAGCAATCAGGAAAGTGGTTTCAGCGATGCTCTGTCTTACCACTTTCATTAAGATGTTTTGTAATTATAAAAAGCACATTTATTAATCAAAAAATGCATCAGCACCGGGATAATGAAATTTTCGTTGAGCAATTTCGAGTGGAAATAAGAAGTATTTTACTTCTGCTTCTGAGCAAACTTTCTTTTCATGATCCAGAATTTCTGCGTGTATCGTTGCAAATCTTTTATTTTGATCAATCAGTTTTGCTCTAATTGTTAAATTTCCTTTATCGGTAAAAACAGTGTTTTTATATTTAACATTTAATGTGGCTGTAACACCTGCTGTTTTTACCTTGGTATATACAAGCCAACTTGCTATTTCATCTAAAATAGTTGATTGTATTCCACCATGCAATACATTCCCATACCCGGCTAGATGTTGTTTCGGCTCCCACTCGCTTACTACAAAATCGCCATCTTCGAAAAACTCCATTTGCAAACCACTCTGGTTATTTGGAGAACAACCAAAACAATTATAACCTTCTAAATTAGCATAAGGGTTCTTTATTTTTCTCATAATTTAGTATTCAAAAGATCTTCCTGTAATAGATTCTACAGGTATTTTAATTATTAAAATATTATCAACTGATGGTTTTGAATA
>CAZPMA010000004.1:0-54670 GCA_964587535.1 uncultured Bacteroidales bacterium | reverse complement strand
ATATTTTAAATCGCGATAAAAAAACGATGAAGTACTTACTTCATAGGTATTTAAATTAAATTTCTGATAATAAGGATTTTCATTTTCGGGAAATAGGGGAGTTAAATTGGCTTTCTCAAAATAATCAGAAATGTATTTTGCTGCTTTCTTCTGACCATCTTCGCCCGTCATTCTGCCTTCCATATAATCAGAAGCGAGTGTGTCGATATGCGTTTTAATATCAGCAATAGTTATTGAATTGATTAAAGTATTCAGGTTAACCTGCGAATAAACTAAAGCAGGCATCAGAATAAAATACAGAATTACTAAGATTTTAGATTTCATTCAATCGTTTTTTACATCTATAAATATAATGATATAATATTAGAAATTACTGATCAGACCAAAAACGATAAATATCTTCAGGGTTTTCTCTTTTTCTAATAACTTCATAATGATTGTCATCAAAAGCAATCACTTTGGGAAACAATCGACTTACGTATTTCGACCACATTCCAAAAGTGTATCCACCAGTATCGTGAATAACAATAATATCACCTTCGTTCGCTTTTGGTAATATTATATCTTTTGCTACTATGTCGCCGGCAAAACAAAGTGGACCGGCAATATGATACTTTATTTTTTCTTTTTCATTTTTGATTTCACCACTTGGTTTCAGCAATGAAATTTCGTGATGCCATATTCCGGGATTAAGACATTCGCGAACCAGTATATCAGCACCACCATGTATCATAAGTGTATTATAATCGGAGTATTCTTTAACATATTCAATTTTTGATACAATAAACCCGGGGTTTGCGTGTAAAAACCTACCAAATTCTGTAATAATTTGTATATCAGCTAAATCATATTGCTTAAGCAGTAATTGTATTTTTTGTCCATAATCGATAATACTCTCCGGAGCTTTGTCATGATAATAAGATACAGGTATTCCTCCACCAATATCAATAAATTCAATCCTGTCTACAGATGTTTCTTTGTTTATTTCAGTAATTAGTTGAAGTGCAAGTTCAAAACCTTTTAAAAGCATCTCCAGTTCACAGGCTTGAGAACCAATATGCAAATGGATTCCTTTTAACCAGCAATATTTTTTAAAGGATTCAATAATTTCTCTTTTGTGAGATTTTACCGGAACACCAAATTTTGAATATTCGCCAGCAACAGATGTTTGTTCAATCTTTCCAATCCCTACTTGTGGGTTAATTCGCAGTCCGATTAAACTTTTTGATTTTATTGTTTGCTTTAAGGTTTCAATTCTTTCTAATTCTATGAAAGAATCGGCATTAATGTGATATCCTTTTGTTAATGCATTTTGAATTTCTGAGATTGTTTTTACCGGTGAATCGAATACAATTTTATCATTTTGGAATCCAATTTTTTCTGCTAAGTAAATCTCTCCTTCTGATGCAGCTTCTAAACCGAATTGGAATGATTCAAACTTTTGTAAAACTTTAATTAAAGGATTTGCTTTTATAGCAGAAGTATGTTTTGTGTTCCCAGGGAAAGCTTGCTTTAGGATATTTACTTTCTTTTCTAATTCATCAAAATCATAAAATATAGCTAAAGTATCTACATCAGGAATTAGTTTTTCAGTTTTTATGCAGCTTGAAATTATCTCTGAGATTCTTTCAATAGGGATAAAATGTTGCATTACGCGAATAAGCTAATTAATTTTCTTAAAATCAAAGAGTTCAAAATGAAAATCGTTACTAGGCAGATCGATATTAAATCCTTCTACTTTTCCTTTTTTGTCCTTGTAAAAATGAACAATTCCAAAAGTTAAATAGGGATCTTTAAATTGTATCTTATAATTGTCGTAATCCCAATGTTCTAAGGTGCTTGTGAATACCTTTTTGGCTGGTTCAAGGCATAAAACAGCCTTATTGTTTTCTATTCTTATTGTTGCCTTACCATAAAGTTTATCCAAATATTCACCTGCAAGTTTCTCGATGCTAATAGAAGGTTTTGTGTTTTTGTCTCGTTTTTCAACTCTTTCTAAGGTATTTTCAGCATTATATTCATCATATATTGCTTGCTTTTCAGCATAGAATCTTATCCAGTCATTGGTATATTTATTTGTTAAAATATCTATGGTAGAATATAAAATGGCATCATTACAGAAAAAATTAAATCCATTGTTTAAAATAATTATTGATGCATTTAACTCAGGAATAATGGTAATATTACTAATAAAACCAGGCATACCCCCATCGTGAGTAATAATTTTTAGTCCATTGTAATCTAAAGTGTACCATCCTAATGCATAATTTTGGAAATGAGTACCGTATTTAAACAAACTTTTAGAAACAGGAAGAATTGTATGAGCATCGGTTAATTTTTTAATTGTTTCGGGAGTTAGTATTTGTTTGCTTTTCCATTTTCCATTGTTAAGAAAAAGCCTTGCCCAATTGCTTAAATCTCTGCCATTTGACCACATAGAAGCAGCTGGTTTGCCAGCCTGAAAATAGTAAACAGCCAATACAGAGTCATTTAAATGTGGGAAAGCAATATTTTCTGAACCATCAAATTTATCACTGGATGTTCTGGTATAATTCATTTCTAATGGATCAATAAAAGTTTGTTGAATAAAAACTTCCCAGTCCTTGCCTGTAATACGTTCTATTATTTCTCCCGCGATGGTATACATATTATTCTGATAACCTAATTCTGTTCTAAATTCATTTGTAATAGGAAGGTATTTCATTCGTTTTATTATTTCATCATCTGAATAATTGGTGCAATACCACAGAAGGTCTCCATAAAATGTTCCTAATCCTGTTCTGTGAGATAAAATGTCATTTATTCTTAGGTTTTGTGTAATATATTTGTCAGACAACTCAAAATCAGGAATATAATCGATAATCTTATCATTCCATGAAACTAATCCATCATCTACTAACTTACCAATCCCGGCTGCTGTAAATGCTTTGGTACAGGAAGCTATATTGAAAATATTTGTATTATCCAGAATATCCATGTTAAAAGCATTTTTGTATCCAAGAGCTTTTTCATATATAATTTGATCATCTTTTAATATACAGATACTTATTCCTGTAGGTTGAAATTCTTCAAATGTTTGTTTGCAAATACGATCAATCTTTTGAAGATCAGATTCCTTATTTTGTACAAATAGAACAAGAGGGATTGCAATAACAAGTACTAAGGGAATAATAAACTTTACAATGTTTTTCATTATGAGATAAGTTAGCAATTAAAATGTAAGTTAAAATAAATAAATTATAGTCAAAAGTCAATTATTAAGAATAATAAAGTATTTATGGAGTGATAGATATTTCATTTCGATCTAAATTTAACAAGATTCAATTCTTAACTGTGAGTATTAATCAGGAGGATTTAATCATATTTAAATAATAATATAAAGTCTTATAAATAGGGTTTATATAATTATTATTGCTAACTATTAAAATGGGAAATGAAAAATTACTAAAGTATTCTTTAAATGTTAGTAATTATAATTTGAAATGTAGAACTAAATATCTTGTTATATGTTTATTAAAAGGTGATGCATATCACCATTTTAATGTAGTAAAAGATTTCCTTTTTTTGTATCTTTTAAAATTAAACTACGTAATAATCATAATAGGTTATTTCATCAAATTTTGACATTAAATAATAAGTGAGTATGAAAGAATTAAACTTAAAAATATATACGTTAATTTTATTTACTTTTCTTACTCTAAATACATTTGGCGTAGAAATATTTTCTACAAAACATGGTGTTGTATCTCATGGCTCAACAATGAACTATTGCACATCAGATCCTGATGATTTCTTAGAAGGACGTACGCCATCCACTTCTAAAAATTTTGGGAATATTATAACTCCTGATGGTGTTCCTTTATCTTCAATCAATAATGTGTTTGTTGGAACATCAACAGCTGTAATAAGTCCGTCTACATTAGGGCCTGGCTCTTATCAATTTTATTATAATAATGTTTCTCAGGTATTTTATGTAGAAATTACTGTTGCACCTACTTTAACCAGTTTACCTACAGGTACAATGTGTAGTGGCGATAGTCAAAATTATACCATAACAACATCAGATATTGGAAGTAATAATGACTGGAGTAGAGCTGCTATTGCTGGTATTACTGAAGCTGCAAATACTGGTACTAACATAATAAATGAAACACTTACAAATACTACAGCAGCAGCCATTAATGTTGTATACGAAATTACTCCGCAAACAGGCTGTCAAAATACTATGTATTACACTGTTACAGTAAATCCAGCCCCAATTATTACAAGTGCTGCTACAGGAAATTTATGTAGTGGGTTATCTCATTCGTATACAATTACAAGTACTATTGCTGGAGCTACTTATTCCTGGTCCAGGGCGGCAGTGGCAGGTATTACTGAAGGAGCTACGTCAGGAACTTCTGCAATAATTAGTGAAACGTTGACCAATACCACATTAGCGCCCATTAATGTGCTATATGTTATAGAGTCAAGCTTTAGTGGATGCGATGGGCCAACGTTTACATATACTTTAACGGTTAATCCAAACCCGGTAGTAAGTATAAATGGATTAGATTATTTAGATCCAAATCCGGCACCATGGTATTGTGATAATGATTATTTAGGCATTGGTGATGATTTAACAGGAAGTCCATTAGGAGGTGTTTTCTCTGGCCCTGGAATAACTGATTTAGGTGGTGGAACCGCTAAATTTTTCCCGGAGTCATCAGGTCTTGGGTTAATAAATATTACATATACCTATACCGATGGTAATGGATGTACATCACCGTTAACAGTAACAACAAGAGTAGGTACGCAAATTTTTCTAAATGGCTTAACTTCTCAATTGTGTGAAAATGATGCTGCCGATCCTTTTAGTTATACACCTTTTAATGCTTCAAGTGAGATTTTACTTAATGCTACTGTTATAACACCAGGTATTATTGATGGAAATGCTTCATTAAACCCTACCGATCCTGCTGCGATAATAGGAACTAATACAGTTACATATCAATATACAGATGCTGCTGCTTGTGTAAATGAAATAAGTCAAAATGTTGATATCTTTGAACAACCAGTTGCTAATTTTTCTGGTTTAGATGCTTCTTATTGTACAAATGATGCAAATGTATTGCTTACAGGAAATTATGCTCCGGGTGGAACGTTCTCTGGTGATGGAATAACGGATAATGGTAACGGTACTGCAACGTTTTCACCATCAAGTTTGGTTGCAGGTGGGGCTTATAATGTAACCTACACATATACAACAGGATTAAGTTGTTCTGATTCTGAAACTAAACCGGTTACAATAAATTCTGCACCAACCGCAAATATTATCGGAGATGCAACAACATGTGCTGGAGACGCAACACCAATAAATATAACATTTACAGCAACAGGTCCATATGATTTTAATTTTACTTATACGGATGGTATTACTCCTGTTACAGTAAGTAATTATGGATCGAATACTTACGTTACTAATGTCAATCCTTTTTCAACTTCAACTTTTACAGTAACTAATATAACTGATAATAATAACGGATGTTCCAGTACAGGCACAGGTGGGGCGGTAAAAACTGTAAATGCTGTTCCTACTGCAAATGCAGGTTTTGATAAAAATATGTGCCTTGGTGCAGGAACTACTCTAGATGGTTCTGCAATGGGAGGCAATGGTTCTTATACATATGTGTGGTCTAATGGTATGACTGGAGCTTCAGTAGCAGTTAATCCAACACCTGTAGGTATTAAAACATATACACTAACAGTTACTGATGGAAATGGATGTAAGGATACAGATGACGTAAATGTAGATGTGAAATCGAATCCAACAGTAGATGCCGGTATAAATCAATATTCTTGTAATGGAGAAGATGTAACCCTGACAGCATTAGGGAATGGTGGAACAGGAGCAGGAACTTATTCATATGACTGGGGAGCTGCTGGTGCGGGAGCAACAGTAATAGTAAACCCAACGAATCCAGTACCGGGTTCTGCTATACAAGTTTATACCTACAATGTAACTGTAACTGATGCAAATACTTGCAAGGGTACAGATAATGTCAATGTAACTGTAAATGCTCCTTCTGATATAGTTATCGTTAATGATGGAGATATATATTGTAATGATTATGGTGAAGTAATTCTTACAGCTACTCCCGTAGGTGCCTTAAGCACATGGACTGATTTATCAGGCTTGCTTACATTTTCTGCTCCCGATAGATTTTCAACAGATCCCGGGACAAATTCATCTGGCTCATATACAATGGAGTATTCATATACTGATCCGGCAACAGGTGGCTGTACAACAACAAAGCAGGCAACTATAGAAATATTGCCTTATGCCACACCAAATATAACAGATATTACTTTTGATGATGGACCACTTTATTGTAATGATGATCCAGGGCCATTCTTGATTGAAGGTGTTATGAATCCAAATCTTACCGGACAAGCAGGCGTTTCTGCAAATATTACCGGTGGAGCTGTTACTTATATTGGTAATAATCAGGCACTATTGGATCCTACTGTTGCAGGAATAGGATTACATACTATAACATATTCTGTAACTACTCCCGGTTGTAGTAATAGTTACTCAAAAGACCTGACTGTTGGTTCTCCTGTAACTTATAATACACCGGATTTCATGTGTGTTGGGGATCCGGATTTTAATCTTATTGCCAGCAATACAGATGGTGAATGGACTTTGACATTTATTGATGATGCTACATCAACAAATCATGTTTATGGTCCTTTTGCTCATGATGATATGACGGCTGTTTTACAAGCGAGTGAAGCAGGAAAGTATTATATATATTACGAGTTAACAGCGACAGGTCAATACAATTGTTCTCCGTATGATTCGGTAACTGTTTTTCCACAACCGTCTATTAGCTTTACAATTGGTGCTAAAAATTATGATGATAATGATATTAACTTTTGTGATAATGGTACACAGGTTAATTTGATTGGTACTGCTGATGGTGTTACTCCTGCATCCGGAATTTTTACAGGTACAGGTGTAGCTGGCAGCAAATTTAATCCAACAATTGGTGTTGGAACTTATTATATCACATATACTCATACCGATATTAATGGTTGTTCAAATTCTGTAACAAGTGATGCAGTAACTGTTAATGAAGCACCTATTGTAACGATTGATGGTTTAAATGCAACAAATACATATTGTCAGAATGAACCTACAATTACTATAACCGGAAACCCTACTAATGGATTGGCAGGTGCAGCAGGAACGTTTAACTTTCCAACAGCAGATTGGAATAATGGTGATGAATATAATTGGCCTACAGCTTCCGATGGAGTAGCAGAAATCGTGCCTTCTAATATTGATCCTACAGGCTCATTTACTATTGAATATGAGATAACTGATTTAAATGGTTGTTTTGGTTCAGTTATCGAGATAATTAATATTAATCCACTACCTACTACCGACTTTAACGGATTGCCTTCGGCGATTTGTAAAAATGGAAATCCTGTTACATTAACTGGAAGCCCTAAAAATGCGAATGGATTCTTTTCAGGAGATGGAGTTACTGATAATGGAGATGGAACTGCCATCTTTGATCCAACAACTCAAACCGCAGGTTTACATACAGTTACGTATACATATACAGATCCTATTACAAATTGTGATAATTTTAAATCCAGAAATGTAGAAATTTATGCTTTACCAATAAAATATATTGTTACCACACCTTCTGGATTACATTATTGTGAAAATGATCCTGGAATAGAGATTGGTATATCTGGAAGTCAGGCTCCGGCTCCCGATGATTATAAATATTATTTAATACAAAATGGATTAACTGTTGTAGATTCGCTTACTGGTGATGGAAATGCAATGATCTTCCCTGGAAACTATCCTGTAGGGACTTATAAAGTTAAAGCTGTAAATGCGGGAGGTTGTATTTCTGTATTTAATAATTCGGTTACTGCAATAGAAGATCCTGAAATTGGTGATGCGGGTAGTATATCTGGAAGTGTTAGTGTGTGTCCTGATGGTACTACAATTTATACTTATTCTGTTGATACTATTGATAATGCTGCTAATCATGTATGGACAACTCCTGCTGGTGCAGTTGTAGATGCAGATAGAGATAATGAAATAGATGTCATATTTGATCCTACTTTCCTTGGAGGAGATTTTGAAGTTTATGGCGAAGATATTACTTCTTTTTGTCCTGATGGAACTTCAAGCATACTAACAGTTTCTCTAAAACCTGCTCCAATAGATTTAGGCGTAGCAATTTCTGGTGATAATGTAGTTTGTGAGGGTGAAACAAATAAACTATATTCAATTGACCCTTCATTATATACAGGTGAAACTTCTTATGAATGGGAAACTACAGCAGGAACGATTATATCAAATCCAAACGCATCAAATATTACAGTAAACTATCCGGGTGGATCAGTTTCAGGAACACTCAGGGTTAGAGCTGTAAATGGGTGTAGAACATCTGACTGGGTTACTTTACCTATTACTGTTAACCCAACTCCGGATGTGGATATTGATCCACTTGCTGCCGGGGATGTTATTGATTGTTCTGTTGGCAGTCAGGTGCAATTAAATGCAACATCTACTGCTGTTGGTGTAATTACCTGGTCGTGGACAGCAGCAAATGGTGGAGTGATTCTTGCAGGAGATGAAAATGTTAGTAACCCAAGAGTTACTAAGGAAGGTGATTTTATTGTGGAGATTGCAGTTACAAATGCAGGAGAAACATGTTATAACACAGATACTGTTACAGTTAATGCTGATAAAGATGCTCCTGTAATTAGTATCCCCGGAACATACGAGATCGATTGTAATAACCCTACTGAAATAATAAATGCTGTTGCCGATCCGGATCCAACAATTACTTATTTATGGACTGGGCCTGGAGTAACAGCTCCAGATAATAATCCAAGCGTAACTGTAAATGCACCTGGAACTTATACATTAACAGCTACCGATCCTTCAAATAGTTGTCAAACAACAAAAAATATATCCGTAGCAGACGATACAGATGCTCCGGAAATTACTATTGCTGCTGCTTTAGATCTAACCTGCGCCAGAACAAGCGTTACAATTAGTGGTAGTTCACCTACGGCTGAACAGTTTTTATGGACACGAACATCAGGCACAGGATCAATTGATAATCCGAATATTGCAACAACAACAGTTAATGGCCCCGGTGTTTACAGACTAACTGTTACAACATTGGCTAATGGCTGTTCAAACTTTGATGAAGTTACTGTTCTTGAAGCAAAAACATTACCCAATTTATCAATTAATCCACCACCAAGCAGATTAACCTGTGATACATTGCAAGTACAGCTAACAGCTAATGCTGTTGCAGGAGCTACATTCAACTGGACAACAACCAGTGGGGGTAATATTGTTGATGCTAACATATCAAATCCATATGTTGATAAAGAAGGATTATATTCAGTTCAGGCAACTCATCCTACATCAGGATGTACGCAATCAGCAAGTGTAACTGTTGAATCAATTTATACAAAACCAAATATTTTAATTAATCAGGAAGCTGTTCAAATAACATGTTCGCAAAGTACAATTTGGCTGGATGCTTCGGCAAGCACTAATGCAAGTGAATTTAACTGGTATACTACAACTGGAAATATTGTTAGTGGTAGTGATACCGATGTGGCTACTGTAAGTAAAGCTGGAACTTATAATGTTATTGTTACAAACGGATTAACCGGATGTACAGATACAGGTCAGGTTTCAATTACTCAGGATTTATCTGTTCCTAATGTTGATATTGTAGCAGGAACTTATACAATAACTTGTAATGATCCTTCGCCAAACCTATTAGCAACAACAGATCCAGGAGCAAGTGTGCTTTGGACAGGTCCTGGAGTAATAGATAATGCAACATCATTAAATCCAACAGTATATTCATCTGGAACTTTTACAATAACTGCAATGGGAGCTAATGGTTGTGAAGCAACTGATAATGTTGTTGTAACCAGAAATGACGATATTCCGGATATTACAGTAGATACAGCAACTTTAGATATTACTTGTGATCGACTAACAGTTGAAGTGAGTGGTAATTCTGTTGCTGGAATTCAGTACGATTGGGTTATGTTAACAGGTGGTGGTGTTGTGACTAATGCTGATCAGCCAACAGCAATTGTTAATGCAGCAGGAACTTATGAGTTAACCGTAACAGACGTAAATGGTTGTACCAATTCAGATATTGTTACTGTGGGTCAGAATATTACAGCACCAGTTATTACATTAGATGCAGTGGATGATGAGACACTTACATGTAATCATTCGTCAGTCACATTAAATGCATCTGCAGTGCCGGCGAATTCCCAGTTTGAATGGTCTACATTAATTCCGGGCGATCATATTGATAATATTTATTCACCAACACCTTCAGTTGATGCGGCTGGTGATTATACAGTTACTGTTACAGATCCGGCAAATGGTTGCGAATCTTCAGCAACAATAACTGTAAACCCTGATCTTGCACTACCAACAGTGCAAATTGTGCCGGTAGCTGATGTTATTTCATGTTCTAATCCTACTATTGTATTAGATGCTGCTACATTATCAAGTAATGCAACTAATTATTCCTGGGTTGCTACTTTGGGTGGACACATTGCAGCTAACTCAAATTCAGCTACTCCTACAATTGATGCAGCAGGAACGTATACTGTTACAGCTGAACATGTAACTACTGGTTGTACAGCAAGTGCTTCTATTATAATTTTAAAAGATAATTCGGTACCTACAATTGATGTGTTTTCATCTTCACCAGATCCAATTACTTGTGTTGATCTTACAGAAGATTTAACTGCTAATGCAACAGGTACAGCTAATAAAGATATCTTATGGACAACATCAGGTGGTGGTGTGATTGATACCGATCCTACTCAAAATACAATTACTGTATCACATGCAGGAACCTATGTTGTTAAAATTACAAATACAGATAATGGCTGTTATGCTGTAAAAGGTGTAACGGTTGAACAAAATGATACACCGCCTACAGTTAATGTTAACACTCCGTTAGATTTAACTTGTTCGCGAACTCAAGTTACATTGAAAGCTACTGCTTCGTCAGCAGATGCTTCTCCATTAACTTATAACTGGACAGCAGGTGCAGGAGGAATAATTGTATCCGGATCATCTACTTCAACTCCAATTGTTAGTGCTGTTGCAGACTATACAGTTAGAGTTACTGATCAAGGTAATGATTGTTTTACTGATGTAGTTGTATCTGTTGATAATGATACTACAAAGGCAGATGTATCTGTTGATATTACTCCGGATGATCTAACTTGTTCAAATACTAGTGTTACATTAGATGGATCTTCTAATTTTATAAATGTAAGTTATCAATGGGTAACTTCTGGCGGAGGAGCTATTTGGAATGATGATACAGAAAATCCTGTTGTTAATACACCTGGAACATATAACTTGATTGTTACAAACGAAGATAATGGATGTACTACAACATCACCAAATGTAATTGTAGTACAAGATATTGCAGACCCGGTTGTAACTGCTTTTGCACCATCCGGAAATCTTACTTGTAATGTAAGTGAAGTTACTATTAGTGTAAGTTCTGATCCTGATTATTCATATTTATGGTCGGGCCCCGGAAATATTTCTGCAAGTAATTCAAATTCAACAAATGTTGATGCTCCAGGAGATTATACTGTTTTAATTGAAGATATTTACAATGGTTGTGATACAATCTTAACTGTTACAGTTGACGAAGATATTACCAAAGCAACAGCACCTGTAATAAATAACATTGATACATGTTTTGGATCAGCTACAAATCCTTCTTTTGAAGTTATAACAGGAAATAATGTTAGATGGTATGGAGATGTAAACTTAACGGTTTACCTTGGAATCGGTAATACTTTTACTCCAACTGCAACAACCGCAGGAACCCATAAATATTATGCTACATCAACAGGGGCAAATGGTTGTGAAAGTTTACCTACTGAAGTGACATTTATAATAAATTCATTACCTAATGCACCATTTACTATTGGTAATGCGATATGTGAAGGAAGCCCTGCTGCTGCGATTACAGCAGTTGGATCAAATATTAAATGGTATGATAATTCAAGTGTTTTTGTTAGTTCAGGAGCATCTTATTTACCGGGAGTAGCTGTTGTTGGTAGTTATAATTACTACGCAACTCAAACTGATGGTAACGGATGTGAGAGCACAAAAAAATCAACTACATATATTGTGAATTCTGTTCCTGCACAACCATCATTTGTAAATCCAAATGAAGAAATTTGCGAAACAGAAACAAATCCAATATTTAATGTTATAGGCGATAATATTCAGTGGTATAAAAATATTGCCGGCGCAGTTATTTCTACCGGAAATACGCATCAGCCAAATGAAATATTACCCGGCACATATAATTACTATACAACTCAAACTGTAAATGGCTGTGAAAGTCCTGAAGCTACTGGAACTTTCACAATTAATCCAATTCCAAATGTGTTTAATATAGTAAATGGAGGGCCATATTGTGAAGGTGGTGGTGGCGCAGATGTTAGTTTGTCAGGATCAGAGCTGGGGGTTAATTACGAATTATGGCTTGATGAAGCTTCAATGATAACTGATGTTGCAGGGACTGGCGCTGTTGTGAGTTTTGGAAACCAGACACAAATTGGGAATTATACAGCATATGGATATTACACAGCAACTTCATGTCGTCATAAAATGAATGGTGATGTAGATGTAAGTATAAATCCATTGCCTGAAGCGGCGCCTACAATTAGCGGTGATGCTGTGATTTGTCAAAACCAAACAGGAATAGTATATTCCATAGATCCTGTTGCTAATGCAACAACATATGTATGGTCAGTGCCTGCTGGTTTTACGATTGTATCTGGCGATAATTCAAATTCAATTACCGTTAATGTAGATAATACTGCAATAAATGGAAATATTTCAGTATATGCCCAAAATGCATGTGGTGTAGGAACAACTTCTCCAATTTTGCATGTTACTGTAAATCCAATTCCAGGTCCTGCGGTGAATTTAGTTGGAGCAAATATTATATGTAATGATGATGATGGTGTGGTTTATGCGGTTGATACTGAGACTAATGCTACTTATTACAATTGGACTCTTCCACAAGGTGCAACAGTTGTAGCTGGTGGTAATTCCCGACAGGTAACTTTAAATTTTGATCAAAGCGCAGTAAATGATATAATCACTGTTGCTCCTGCAAATGCATGTGGGGAGGGAGCATCTGCATCAATCAATATAACAGTAAATGATTTGCCTTATGTTAATGCTGGCGATCAGCAAGATCTATGCGTTGATAATACTGTGTTGGATGCAAATGTTCCTGATGCTGCAAGTACTGGCACATGGAGTATTTATAATGGTGCAGCTACTTTCTCAAGTACTAACGATCCTACAGCAGCTCTTACAAATATTGGCGAAGGGAATAATAGATTTGTATGGACGGTTGAAGATGCAAATGGATGTGCTTTATCTGATACCGTATTAATAACTAATAATACAGTAATTGTTGAAGCAGGTAATAACCAAACCATTTGTGAAGAATCATTAACATTAAATGGCAGTAGTGTACCTGATGGTGCTGTGGGAAGTTGGTCTGCATCTGTTGGTACAGCAAGTTTCTCAAATGGTAATATCCCTAATCCTTTAGCATCAGATTTTGCTACTGGTACAAATATATTAAAATGGACAATTACAAAGAATGGTTGTACAACTTATGATTCAGTTATTATTACAAATCAAAGGCCTACAGAAGCTTATGCAGGAATTGATCAGGCAATATGTCGTGATACAACTACTCTTCAAGGTAATACACCTGCAGTGGGTATTGGTTTATGGACTGTTGTTGTAGGTGCTGCATCATTTGATAATGCAAATGACCCAAATACAGTTGTCAGAGGTTTAAGCAAAGGAGAAAATATTTTACGTTGGACAATTTCAAATGGTATATGTAGTACTTCTGATGATGTTAAAATAACAAATAATCAGTTGGATTTAGATGCCGGTGTTGATCAGGTTATTTGTGAAAATACTTCAGAAATGGATGCAACTGACCCTTCTTCAGGATCCGGATATTGGTCAGTAAGTAGTGGTGCTGCATTATTTGTTGATATAAACTTAAGTAATACAGTAGTAACCGGACTTGGAAGTGGTGCTAATGTATTAACATGGAATGTCAATAATAATGGATGTATTAGTACTGATACCGTTGTAATAACAAATGACTTCCCAACTCAGGCATATGCAGGTAAAGACACTATAATTATGAGTGATATTATTACCTTACAGGGAAATATACCTGGAGTAGGTAATGGAGTTTGGAGCTTAGTTAGTGGAGCTGGTATAATAACAAATCCAAGTTTATATAATACTACAGTCACATCACTTGGTTATGGAGAAAATAGATTTAGATGGACTATAACAAATAATTCATGTATTTCAACCGATGACGTGTTGATTACAAATTATATGTCGATTGAGACAGATGCTGGACCAGATCAGACAATTTGCAGTGGTGAAACATTTTTAGAAGGGAATGCACCAGCTATTGGATATGGAGAGTGGTCGGTAATTCAAGGTTCTGCTACATTTGCAGACCCAAGTAATCCGTTAACTGAAGTTACAAAACTAGCCAGTGGAGATAATATTCTACGATGGTCAGTATGGCAAAACGGTTGGACATCGGATGAAGTTGTAATAACAAACGATTCTCCAACTGAAGCAAATGCTGGTTTAGATCAAACACTTTGCGTTGATAGTACTGATCTGGCTGCAAATGAACCAGTTGTTGGATCTGGTAAGTGGACTGTAGTTAGCGGAGCAGGTACTTTCGAAGATGATACTTTATATAATACAAAAGTTACTAATTTATCACAAGGCGAAAATATATTTAAGTGGACAATAACAAATAAGTCATGTAACTCAAGTGATATCGTTATAGTAAATAATGATTACCCTACACTAGCTGTAGCTGGATTTGATCAAATTATTTGTGAAAGTACGGTTACATTAATTCCTAATACTCCATCTATTGGAACTGGAACCTGGAGTGTTGTGAGTGGTTCCGCATATTTTGAAGGAAATACAGCTAAAAACGTTGGTAAAGATGTTAATATATTTAGATGGACTATTACAAATAATTCTTGTAGTACATATGATGATATAACTATTACTAATAATGAACCTTCAGAAGCAAATGCCGGAGCGAATAAAGTATTATGTTTAGATTCAGTTAATTTAAATGCAAATTTGCCGGTAGTTGGTACAGCAGAATGGACAATACAAAGTGGATCATCTACTATTGATGATATTCTAAATCCAACAACAAAAGTAACTGATTTAAGTCAGGGCATAAATGTATTTAGATGGACAATAACTTACAATAATTGTATAAAATATGATGAAGTAACTATAAATAATGCTTTTGTTGAAGCTGATGCTGGTCCTGTTCAGGATATTTGCAGCGAAACTACTATACTAGAAGCTAATAACCCATCGGCGGGTACTGGTATGTGGTCTGTACTTGGTGGCTCAGGTTCTGCTGTATTTGAAGACAGGTATCAGGCAGACACCCGGGTAAGCGGGCTTGATAAAGGTGATAATATTTTACAATGGACCATCACAAATGAAATTTGTTCATCTAGCGATACAGTTAGAATAACGAATGGAATGCCAACAGAAGCTTTTGCTGGTCCGGATCAGGCCTTATGTGCAGATAATTCTATCCTACAAGGCAATACTCCAACACACGGAACAGGTAACTGGTCAATATTAAGTGGATCTGCTAACATTGCGGCAATAAATAATCCTTCAAGTACTATCTCTAATTTAGATTATGGAGTGAATACCTTAAGGTGGACAATATCTAATGGAGCATGTAGTTCGACAGACGAAGTTGTTATTGCAAATAATTCAACAATTGCTAGTAATGCTGGTTTAGATCAAACATTATGTGTTGATTCAACTGTGCTGTATGCAAATGTTCCTACATACGGAACAGGAACGTGGCTAGTAGTTACAGGTTCAGCAACATTTGAAAATAATAATGATTATAACTCTAAAGTTCGTAATGTTGGTAAAGGAACAAATATATTAAGATGGGTAATAACAAATGGTGGGTGTTCATCTACCGATGAAGTGTTAATTACAAACAATGCACCAAGTAAATCAATTGCTGGTGCAGATCAAACAATTTGTGGCGATTCTGCGTACCTGCAAGCAAATGATCCTCTTTATGGAACGGGCACATGGAGTTTAGTAAGTGGAGCAGCAAGTTTTGAAGATGCCAGCTCAAATACAACATTAGTAAGAAACCTTAACCCAGGATCAAATACTTTAAGATGGACAACAGAAAATAATGGTTGTACTTCAACTGACGATGTTATTATTTATAATGATTTACCTTATAAAGCTTATGCAGGTGAAGATTTTTCAGTTTGCGCTACAGGAACTCCATTATATGCAAATGATCCTGTAACAGGAACTGGTCAATGGACGGTAATTAGCGGGGCTGCAACATTTGATGACCCAACAAATTTTGAAACCAATGTTTCTGAATTGGGATTTGGAGCAAATACTTTACGCTGGACAATAACATATGAACGTTGTACAACTTCAGATGAAGTTATTATTACAAGCAACGAACTGGAAGTTTATGCAGGAATAGACCAAACTGTTACAAAACCTACAACATTATTGGCAGCAAGTAACCCTTCAACTGGAACAGGTTTATGGACAGTTATTGGTGGTTCTGGAAGTTTTGCTTATCCAAATAAATCAATAACCGAAGTTTCTGGATTAGGTTCAGGTTTAAATACCTTTAGATGGTCGGTAAATATTAGTGGATGTGTGAATTACGACGATGTGTCTGTTACTTATAATGTTCCTCCAGTAGCAAGTTTTGTTGTAAGTACAGCACAGGGATGTCCTCCATTGGAGGTATATTTTGTTAATAATTCGTTAGATGATTTACCATTTACCTGGGATTTTGATGATGGAGGAGTGCCTTCAAACGACGTAAGTATTAGTCATATATACAATAATCCTGGTACATATAAACCAAGTTTAACTGTTATAAGCAATGAAGGTGTTGAGATTACAAGAGATACAACAATCACTGTCTACCCAAAACCCGAAGCATCTTTCTTAGTGGTTAATAAAGAAGTTTATATACCTGAAGAGAAAGCGATATTTGTAAATACATCAATAGATGCATCAACATATAGATGGGAGTTTGGTGATGGTGGAACTTCAACAGAACGAGATCCAAAATATGTGTATAGTGCTGAAGGTATTTATGATGTTTTATTAGAAGTTTGGTCGGTATATAATTGCTATGATTCAACCGTAATTCCTGCAGGAATTGAAGTCTTTGAGAGTGGTGGAGTTGTATTTCCAAATGCATTTACACCTAATCTGGGGGGGTCTAGCGGAGGTTATTACGACCCAAATGATTTTAGTAATGATGTTTTCTATCCAATTAGCGAAGGAATTGAAGATTATCACCTCGAAATTTTCAACAAATGGGGAATATTAGTATTCGAAAGTAAAGATATTAATATTGGCTGGGATGGATACTTAAATGGAAAATTACTTAATGAGGGAGTTTATGTATGGAAAGTATCAGGAAAACTAAATAATGGTAAGGATTTCAAAAAAGTTGGTACTGTTTTATTGATTAAATAAATGATTATGAAAAAACTTATAATATATATTTTATTAATTTTTATTTTTTCTGAAGTTCTTGGACAAGATCCGCAATTTTCGCAATTTTATTCAAGTCCAATTTATTTATCTCCTTCATTCTCTGGTGCTACTGGAGCAACGAGAGCAATTTCAAATTATAGAAATCAATGGCCAACATTACCTAATGCTTTTACTACTTATGCTTTTTCAATTGACCATTATATAAAAAATTATAAAAGTGGTGTTGGGCTTCTATTTCTTAGAGATCAAGAGGGAGGAGTATACAATTCAACAATTGTAGGTGCAACCTATTCTTATACAATTGATGTAAACAGAGAATTTAAGATTAGACCCGGATTAGGAGCTTATTATTATAACAGAAGTATTGATTACTCTGAATTACAGTTTGCAGATGAATTATACAGAGAATCAACTACATCAATAGAGATACCCAAAAATGCACAAGTGCATCATTATGATTTTACTTTTTCTCTTCTAGGATATACAGAAATGTTTTGGGGAGGAATTACTGGCGATCATTTGTTAGCTCTTAATAGTAATTTTAAAAATGATCCAACATATCCTGATTTAAAAATATCGGTATATGGAGGAGCTCGGTTTAAGCTGTTTGAAACAGTAAGATCAAAAGAAGATAAAATATTTGCAGTTTCTTTTTTCTACAAGAATCAAGCAGGGTTTAATCAATTAGATATTGGAACTAACTTTGAAAAGGAACCTTTTCGAATAGGTTTATGGTTTAGAGGAATTCCGGCATTTTCAGAAACAGCTGATTTAAATGCTATTGTTATATTAGTAGGATATACTTATAAAAATGTTCTAATAAATTACAGTTATGATATTTCTACTTCACGTATGTTATCAGCAACGGGAGGTGCTCATGAAATATCTCTAGCTTATATTGTAGATCTTGGATTAGAAAGAAGAAAAAGTAAGATGGGGGCAGTACCGTGTCCAAAATTTTAGAATCTACATGGGAAGTGTAAATATAAATTCACTTCCTTTGTGTTTTATACTTTTAACTTGAATAGTACCTCCATTTTTTACAATAAATTCTTTGCAAAGAATTAATCCTAAACCTGATCCAGGCTCATTTTCAGTCCCTTCAGTACTATAATTTGAGTCTATATTAAATAGTTGGTTTAATTGACTTTCTGGAATTCCAATACCTGAATCTTTAACGTTAACTTCTACAAACGTTTTGTTATTTACAACTATTTTTTTAGAATTTACTTCAATAATTCCTCCTTTGGGTGTAAATTTTATTGCATTTGAAATTAAATTTCTTAAAACCACTTTTATTGATTCTTTATTAGCTTTTGGTTTATGTATTTTGTTTACATTATTAATTAGTTTAATATTTTTATTAGTCAGGTTTTCTTGATATAATGAAACGGTGTTTTCAACTACTGCATATAGTTCAAATACATCAGATGTAAAATCAATTTTATTCAGTTGTATCCTAGACCATGTCAATAAGTTTTCTAACAAATCAAAAGTTTTTTCAGATAAACTAGATAGCATCTGAATAAAATGTTTTCTTTTTTCTGTATCAAAGGAGTCATAACTTTCATTTAATAGACCAGAAATTTGGTATAAATTTCCAATAGGACTTCTTAAATCATGCGCTAATATGGAAAAAAACTTATCTTTTGTTGCATTTGCTGTTCTTAATTGTTTTTCTGAATTTTTTAAATCTTCTTCAACTTTTTTCCTTTTTGAGATATCTTCCTTTATGGCAATATAATTTATTAGTTCACCATTATTATCTTTAATTGGCGCTATAATAGCTGATTCCCAATAAAAAGTTCCATCCTTACGTTTATTATAAAACTCGCCATCCCATACTTTACCACTTTTAATTGTATCCCATAGCTCATTATATACATTTTTGTCTGTAAATCCTGATTTTAGAATATTGGTTTTATTTCCAATTGCTTCTTCATAACTATAACCTGTTATTTTAGTAAAAGTAGGATTAACATATTCAATATTTCCATTGGTGTCTGTAATAACTATTGTTGTCGGACTCTGAATTACTGCAGTCGATAGCTGTTTAATTTCTTTTTCAATAGCTTTTCGGGATGTAAGATCATTCAGTGAAACAACACGAGCCCATTCACCTTTGTATAATGCGTTTTTAATAGTTATTTCCACAGGAAATATTTCTCCTGTTGATTTTATTGCATTTATTTCGTATGATCCTGTATAATCCGATTTTAATTTATCTTTTACAAGATTGTGAAAATCTGGATGAACATAATCGAGAATGTTTTTAGTACTAGCCGTATCAGCTGATATATTTAAAAGTTTTAGTACTGATGGATTAAAATCGATTATTTTACCACCGCTATGTATGATTATGCCTTCATGAGTTAAATCAACTAAAGTTTTAAATCGAAGTTCGCTTTCACGAAGTTCATTTTCAATTAATTTTAATGCTGTATTATCTCTGAATATAGCAAAGGTACCTTTTATCTCTCCCTTTTCATTCGTATAAGGAGATGCAGTTATTAATAGTACTCTTTTATTTCCTTTTGCAGTAATTATTTCTGTTTCATAACTTGATTTTTTTCCTAAAATTCTTTTTGAAGTTTCATTTTTATATCTGCTAAATTCTTCTTCTGTCGAAAATTCTTTTAAAGATTTACCTATCAATTCCCCAGGGTTAACTTCAAAGATTTTTTCTCCCGCGGGATTGGCAAATATAAATTCTTCATTAAGATTAATGATTGAAATACCTTCACCTTGATTTTCAACTAACTCTCTGTATTTTTCTTCACTTTTTTTTAATGCTTCTTCAGCTTTTATTCTATCGGTAATGTCCCGTGTAATTCCTAATACTTTATCTTTTTTATCAGATGTTTTTATTGGTACTGTATTTATTTCAACATGCTTGATAATTCCATTTTTTGTGATAATACGCGATTCTCCTCTAAACCCTTTTCCAATATTTGTTATTGGTTTATTAGCATCAGAAATTTCTTTTAAGTCATCGGGATGCAAAAATTGCCAAGAGGGTTTACCTAGTACATCATCTCTATTGTAACCGTGAATTTTTAGAAATTTATCATTAACATATTCTAAAAGACCATCTGTGTCTCGCAAATAAATGCCATCATTGGCATTATCAATGATGTTTTTATAAAGTTCCAGATTTTCTTTTATATTTAAATTACCTTCACTTTTAAGACTAGTAATCTCGCTTTCCAGTTTTTTAATTCTTTTAAGAAGATCATTATATGTTGGTTTTGTTTCCGACATAAAAAACTGTGAAAATGTGAAATTTAAATATTAGTTAAGTATTTATTAATAAGCTTTAAAAGCTTTTCTTTACTAATAGGTTTTGAAATAAAATCGGTAGCTCCAACTGTAAAGCTTTGGTTTCTGTCTTCGGGCATTGCAAATGCAGATTGCACAATAATTGGTATTTCTGATTTAGTTTTTCTAATTTCTTTAATGGCATCTAAGCCACTCATTTCCGGCATCTTAATATCCATTAATACTAAATCTACAGGGTAAGTTCCGTTACAAATATTTATAGCTTGTCTACCGTCTTTAGCCCAAAGAATTTCTGCTTGTGTTTTTCTAATAATCATTTCAAGGAATTTGTAATTGCTTTCTTCATCTTCAGCAACGAGAATGGTTTTATTATTCCATAAATAATTTTGCGAGTTTTCTTTTTGTTGTAATGTATGATCGGTTGTTTTAACAAGATTTATTTTTGCCAATGGTAATGTAAAATAAAATACAGAACCATTCCCAACTTCAGATTTAACCCACAATTTTCCTTCCATCATTTCAACTAAATACTTTGAAATGGTAAGTCCTAGTCCTGCACCACGATATATTTTTTGTTTGTTATCCTCAATTTTTGTGAAACGGGAAAAAATATTGTTTTGTTGTTCAGGACTTAATCCTATACCAGTATCTTTTACAAAAAAGGTTATCTTTTTGTTATCATCATTTAATGTATAACCAAAATCTACATTTCCTTGTTCGGTAAACTTAATAGCATTATTTAATAAGTTTCTTAATACTTGTTCTAACCTATAAGGATCTGCTAGTACTTTAACATCTTTTTCCAGTATTTTAGTTTCTAAGTTTACATCTATGCTTTTATTCGATATAATATATTCTGAAAATTCCAGCAATAAATCTTTTAATATGGGATTAACATTACATTCTTTAATATTTATCCTTAATTGTCCAGCTTCTATTTTTGCAATATCAATTATGTCATCTATTAAGTTTAATAATGTGTTACTATTTTTAATAATTAAGTTTGTTAATTCATGTTTTTGTAATTTATCAATATCTTCATCGCTAAGTAGATTTGAAAAACCAATTATAGCATTCATTGGAGTTCTTATTTCATGCGACATATTAGCTAAAAAAGCAGATTTCAACCTGTCCGATTCTTCTGCACGTTCTTTGGCAACTTTTAAATCTTTTGTTCGTTCATCTACTAATTTTTCAAGTTTATTCTGTTGATTCTCTAATTGTTCATTTATTTTTTCAAGGTTTTCTGCTTGAGATTTTAAAGCTTCTTTTTGTAATGAAATTTCTTTTGTTCTTTTTATAACTTTTTCTTCCAGGATTTTTTTATCCTTTAAAAGATTATTTGTTCTTAAACGTATATAACCATAGATGCCAAGTATAACCAATAAAATAACAATAAAAACAAATAGCTTTGTTTTATAAAATGGCGGAATTACCTTAATAACAATTTCTGTAGGCATCTCATTCCATATTTTATCGTTATTACTTCCGATAACCTTAAATACATAATTTCCCGGGTCAAGATTTGTATAGGTTGCAGTTCTGTTATTGCCTGCTTCAATCCATTCCTCGTCAAAATTCTCTAATTTATATTTATATTGATTTTCTGGTGGGGTAGTATAATCTAGAGCAGCAAATTCAATGGTAAAGAAATAGTCTTTTCTGGTTAATTCAACTATTTTATTATCGTTTAGCATTTTTTCATATGGAAGTAAGTTTTTGTTCCAGTCTGATTTATTTAATACCCTAAAGTCTGTGATTACAACATTTGGGAGGTATGGATTATTAGTAACTTCAAGTGGGTAAAAAGAAGTTAATCCGGCATTACTGCCAAAATACATCTTGCCATCTTTTGTTTTTAAAAGTGCATTTCTGTTAAAACCGCTACTTATTAATCCATCTGCAAAAGTATAATTGTTTAGGTTGCCATTCCAGGGTGTATATCTCGACAATCCTCTTGTGGTGCTAATCCACACATTACCCAGATCATCTTCTAACATACCCATAATCATATTACTTAGTAAATTATCATTTTTAGGATGTTTTGAGAATACATTGTTTTTTATATCGTATTTTATTATTCCATTAGATTCTGTACCTAGCCATAAATTATTAGATTCATCTTCAAAAATTTTTAAAACGTGAATATCTTCTTTAAAGTCTGAGTTTTTATTTTCGGATGGCGAATATTTTATAAATTCTTTCTTATCTTTTAAAAACTGGAATAAACCACCTAAGTATGATCCGATCCATATACGATTTTCTTTATCAATATATAGGTTGCTAATATAGTTATCAATAAATGCAACAGAATCCTTAAAGTTCTGATAATATCTTTCAAAATAGTAATTTTCAGGAGAGCCATTTTTTACAATTTTATTCAGGCCATTAGCTGTAGCAATCCATATATCTCCATTATTATCTTCTAAAATTGTATTAATTTGATTATTGCTAATAGAAGTATTGTCTTTTTGATCATTTAAGTATCTTGTAAAATAGTATTTACCATTTTTTAGCTCAATTCTATTGAGTCCTCCTGTATATGTTCCTGCCCAAATGATTCCTTCACTATCAATTTTGATAGACCAAACCCGGTCAATGCTAAGTGAATTTTTATTATTTGGGATATTTTGAAAATGGCTTATTTTATTTTCTTTAGGATTATACTTTGATAGTCCACCTCCATCTGTTCCAAGCCATAAATTTCCCAGACTATCAATATCAATCGCCATTACACTTGGGTGTGGTAATGAAATTTTACTACTAGGATTATAAGTTAAGTTTTTAAATTTTTTTGGTTTTAGGTCTAGTTTATTAACGCCTCCGCCTCTTGTACCTATCCATAAAATTTTAGATTTATCTTCAAAGATATATTCAATTCTGTTGCTGCTTATAGTTCCTGTTGAATTAGGATTGTGAACAAAGTGCTTAAAAGTTTCTGTTTTTCTGTCAAAAAGATTTAATCCTCCTTCATAGGTTCCTATCCAAAATTGATCATAGGAGTCAATAAATAAAAATTCAATATTGTTATCATTTAAACTTGATGGATCTTTTGGGTCGTTAAGGTAATGTTTAAACTCACCAGTTTTAGGATTGAATCTGTTTAATCCGCTATTTCTGGTTGCTATCCAAATTATCCCAGATTTATCGACAATTAAATGTTGAATACTATTTGAACTTAAGCTGTTTTTATTTTTAGGATCATGTAAAAAGTGCGTAAAAGTTTCATTGTTTCTGTTAAATCTGTTAAGACCATTCCCTGTTCCAATCCATAAAGTTCCATCTTCTGTTTCACATATGCACTTAGCTCGCATGTGACTTAAACCTTCAGGATTATTAGGGTTGTATTGATACCTTTTAAATGTTTCAGTTTCTTTTTCAAATTTATTTAAACCACCACTTGCTGTACCTATCCATATTTCGTTAAAACTATCTCTAAAAATAAATGTTATTTGATTATTACTTAAACTGGATAAATCTTGTGGATTATTTGAGTAATTTTTAATCATATTTGTTTTTGGATCATAAACATCAATTCCACCACCAAAGGTTCCAAACCAGAATATTTTGGATGAATCTTGAAAAATCTTACCAAAATTCCCTGTTGTTATCGAGTTTGGGTTATTAGGCTCATGTCTGTAAATTGTAAATTTATATCCATCATATTTGTTTAGTCCATCCTGAGTGCCAAACCATAAAAAACCTAAATGATCTTGTATAATAGTATAAACATTGCTATGCGATAATCCATCTTTAACTGATAATTGTTCAAAATAGAATTCATCATTTTGAGCAAAAGAGTAATTGCTAATAAATACACTTAATATTAGTAATAAAAATAGAAATCTGTTATGGGGCTTAATATTCATACAATTGGTTTAATTATTAGGTCTTATTCACTAATTAAAAAAGTTGATAATGTTTGTATTAATTTGTTTGCTTTTATAGGTTTAGATAAATATGAATTGCAACCAGCTTCAAGGCTTAAATGTTCATCATTTTCCATAGCAAATGCCGTTTGAGCAATTATAGGGATTTCAGGATGTAACTTTTTTATTTCTCTTGTGGCTTCAAGTCCATCCTTGTTTGGCATCTTAATATCCATTAAAATTAAATCGGGTAGGTGTTCTTTACAATATTCTACTGCTTGTACGCCATCTTTTGCCCAGATTATCTGAATTTTAGTTTTTGATAAAACCATTTCAAGATAACGGTAATTGCTGTCTTCATCTTCTGCGATCAATATTTTTTTTGTACTCCAATTAGGTGATTGTGTTTTTATAAAGGGTTCCATATGGATAAATTTTGCTATTTAGCTAATTTAGTAAAAGGGATTGTAAAATAAAATTTTGACCTTTTTACTATTGCATTTTAAAATAAAGCTTTATTCATGTAAGATTTAGATTATTTTAAGAATCATAAATTATTGAAAAAAAAGCAATTTAGCAAGCTGAATGGGTTCTTTTAATTCAAAATATTAGTTTAAGTATCTATTGAGTAGATTTAGTAAATATGTTTTTTGTATTGGTTTTTGCATGTATGCATTACATCCTGCTTGTAAGGTTATCTTTTCATCATCTTCCATAGCATAAGCTGTTTGTGCTATTATTGGTATGTGTGGATGCTTAATTCTTATAATTCTGGTTGCTTCAATACCGTTCATCTCAGGCATTTTTATGTCCATAAGGATCAAATCAGGTTTGAATTTTTCGCACATTTCTATAGCTTCTTTTCCATTTTGTGCATAGATGATATTCAGCTTTGTATCATTTAGAATTAGCTTAAAATAATCTGAATTGCTTTTATTATCTTCAGCGATTAAAATTGTTTTACCTTCCCAAATGAATTTAGGTTCTTTAACTTTTCCTGCATCTTTTTTTTCTGATTTTATTAATGTTCTTTTTATAGGGAGTTTAATAAAAAATGTTGAACCTTTATTTAACTCTGACTCTACCCAGATCTTTCCTTGTAACAATTCCACCAAGTTTCTGCATAAAGAAAGTCCTAAACCGGCTCCTCTGTAAAGTTTTTCTTTTTTATTTTCAATTTTAGAAAATCTTGAGAAAATAAGATTCAATTGCATGTCATCCATACCAATTCCTGTATCTTTAATATAGATAGTAATGTGGTCGTCTTTAGAATGGTAGCCTAACTCTATATATCCACTATCAGTAAATTTGACGGCATTTTCAATAAGGTTTTTAATAATTTGTTTAACTCTAAATGGATCTGAGCTTATTTTAATATTTCTTTTATCTTCTATATTGATTATGAATTCTAAATTTTTGCTTTTTATTATTTCAGCAAAAGAAAGGTGGATTTCATTTATTAATTCAGTTAGATTAAATTCAGAAATTTCAATTTTTATTTGGTTTGTTTCAATTTTGGCTAAATCAAGAATATTATCTATAAGATATAATAGTGAGTAGCCATTTTTTGTTATTTCTTTACTTATATCTGACTTTGTGGTATAGTCAAGTTGTTGATCAATCAGTAAATTAGAAAAGCCAATTATCGCATTCATTGGAGTCCTGATTTCGTGGGACATATTTGCTAAAAAAGATGATTTTAAGCGGTCACTTTCTTCTGCTTTTTCTTTTGCTAATTCTAAATCTTTTGTCCTTTCTTCAACTAATTGCTCTAGGTGGTTTCTATGTTTTTCAAGTTCATCTTTTTGAGCAAGAATCTCTTCTTTTTGAGATAAAATTTCTTCGTTTTGCTGTATAATTTCGATCGTTCTTTCTTTTACCTTAGCCTCTAAGTTCTTGTTTAATTCAATAAGTTCATCTTTTGCATCATTTAAATTATTTATCATCTCATTTGCCGATATAGCTGGCCCAATAAATTCAGAGAAATAAAGGTTTTCTAGATTTATTTGTGTTGATTTGGCTGCGGCTTCCTTAAAAAAGCTAGAAAAGATATTAAAACTTTCTTGAGTTTTATTTGCTACATATCTTACAACTATTAACAAGAAAAATAGAAGTATTCCAAATACAATAGAGATTATTATGATATATTTAGTTACCTTTTCTTTAAGTTCAGTGTTCTCTGCATCAATTATTTGATTAATATCTTCTAAATAGATACCTGTACCTATCATCCATTCCCATTCAGGAATTCCTTTTACAAAGGATATTTTTTGTGTTGGATGGTTTTCTTCAGGTCTGTACCAGGAATAAAAAATAAAATCTCCACTTGGATTTTCAACTGCTTTACGTTCTTCCTGAACAATTTTAATGCCATTAGGATCAGTTATTTCCCATTGATTTTCTCCAATTAAATCTTTTTGTACATCATTCATTAAAGTTGTTCCATCATACGATACAACAAAAATATAACCATTTTTATCAAATCTGATTTTGGCTATTTGTTCTAAAATTTCCTGTTGCAGTTCTTTTACAGAACCGTTTCCACTTTTTTCAAAAAGAACTTTTTCATAATTAACGAACTGTACGGTTAAATCAATTTGACTTTTAATAAGATTTTTTTTGGATTCTATATAAGCCTGTTCTTTTGATTCAATATTTTTGTTTACCTTATTAATCTCATTAATAATGATATAACTTGTTAACGCGCCAATAATTACTACAAAAGTAACAGATACATAAAAAAATATAGTTCTGGTAATACTTCTCTTATTTGATGCCATAAAAGTTTATAAAAATCTGTAAACCAGATTTAAATTATGTAAAAATTGGATAAATATCAAATTACTTTGATAGAATGTTAATTTTTAGGTATTAATTGATGTTTAAGCAAGATATGTTTCCAATTGCAATATAGAATTCATCTGAATTAATAACTTTGTTAATGGTTCTTTTTTCAATGATTTTTATATTATATGGAATAGTAAAGTAGATTATTGAACCTTTATTTAATTCAGATTAAACCGAAATTCCCCATCGAAAATTAAAATCCTATCTTCATTAACAAAATATAATATTCATCTAGAATCTTGTGCGGATGTCCAGTTTTGAGTTTGCCTTATCTTTATTTGTAAAATAATTAGTAATATCTTTTTTCAGGCATAACAATCCATAGAATGATGTATATTAAAATACCAGGGAATGCCATGCTAAATATGCTTAAAAGTAAATAAACAATTCTGACTAAAGCAATATCCCATCCAAAATATTCAGCAATTCCAGCACAAACTCCTGCAATAACCTGGTCGTGTGATCGAGTAAGCTTTTTTTCGTACATACTAATGTTGTTTAGATAATTTCTTGTAAAAACTAAGAATACCAAAGATAATAATAGAAGTGCCAACAATAAAAAATATCCAATTAAAAGATTCCGGAATATACTGAACTGACATATCAAACAATTTGTCACTAAATTGTTTACCTTTAATTTCTTCGATAGAAATATATTTAAACAGGAATTTACAATAATCCCATATAAATGAAATAAATACAATTAGTGAACCTGAAATTAACAATGTCCACACTTGTTTCGTGATTATGACTTTCTTATTAGCTTTTTGATTAAAATGATATATGATTAAAGCTAATAATATCATTAATAAAGATAGCAAAATAGGGGCAATTACCGGACCTGTCCATGTTATAGGGATTAAAAATAAAATATCCCAGGTTAAAAGACTTTCTGGCCATCCCAAAATTGCATACAAGAAAACATAATAAATTATATCCCAAATGGCAAATGAATATATGAACCAGGAAAATCGTTGAGTGAAGTTTTTGCCTGCAATAATACCAACAGAAAGTAACATGAAAAGTGATGCCAACTCTCTGGTTAGCTCAGTTATTGCTATAAAGTTATCAAAAGGAACCAAGGGGAAATTAAAACCATTTGGATAATATAATGCCCGTAAATAAACGACTACAGCTCCTTCAAA
Source organism: uncultured Bacteroidales bacterium (assembly GCA_964587535.1). GTDB lineage: Bacteria > Bacteroidota > Bacteroidia > Bacteroidales > UBA12077 > UBA12077. Next base: position 25,802 of record CAZPMA010000004.1, on the reverse strand, counting down.
TATTCCCATTGAAATAGCAAAAATTGTAATCCAAATTAAGGTTTTATGTTTTCTAATTTCCATTTCTTGATATTTATGGTTCAAGTTCTAAATTATTTTTTTTCTTGTCAATAATGAAACAAAGTAAATATTTCTATATTGTCAGATAATATATTTAAATACGTATTGTTTAAGGCAAATATTTAGTTCTTTTTTACTTGGATAAAAAAGACAAGAAATAAGATTCAGATAAAACCTTCTAGGTGAGAAAAGTTTATGTTTAATTAATTTGCTTAGTCTCTTACTAATTATTTAAAATGAATAAATTTTCATAGCTTAAATATTTTAAGCAAGTTTAGAACTGCGAATAAAATTACTAATCAATATAGCAAATAGCTTTCTGAATATAAAATATATTAAAAACCCTACCGGAATAGATATTAATGCCCAGATTGTAAGCCCAATCAGATTTGCTAGCCATAATTGTTTAGCTGCTAACCAAAAATCTGTTTTCATCATAGCAAAAACTTGCTCAACAGTAAATGCCATTTCAACTTCAGGCAGAAAAAATGAACCTGCTTTTAAGAAAGGAATAAAAAGAATTAATTGCAAGGGATAAATAAACCAGTTTATAGTCTGTATTGCAGGCATGTTTAATTTTAAACGAACAGCTATTAACGCTAATAGTATGGTTGTTGCTCCAAGTATCGGAATGATTCCTATTAAAACTCCAAAGACTACTGATAAGGCTAGCTTTTCCGGAGTAACTCCTTGATGTAATAAATCAAGGAAAGGTTTAAATAGTTTGCGTTTAAGAAAATTATAAATTGTCTGCATATTTTCGCTTTGTTAATTCGCGTGTTTTATTTATTAATTCATCAAGACTTTGTTTGTCAGACTTGCCGTTTGTTCTCCAATGTATTTTCCCATCTTTATCAACCAAGAAAACATATGCGCGTTTTGTATCTGGTAATTCAAAGTAATTAATATATGTATTCCAATCACCATAAAAAGCACCTACATTATCGAATCGATATTCAGGTACCTTGCCTTTCATGAATTTTTCAATTAAGTCAGCATATTTTTTGTATTTCTCCTTAATCATTGGTATTTCATAATAATTTACTATTTCACTTTCACCAAACTCATTTAAGAATGGTTGTACCCATGATTCAACCTGATATTGTACTTTTGGATCAAAAGCCATTACTACCAGCGCTACTTCATGTTTTTGAAGTATTCCGGGGAACTCCAAATTACCACCAGCTAAACGGTATGCTTCTAATTTTGGAAATTTCTCGGAAGAAATTAATACATTACTAAAAAGAACTGACAATGTCAATAAAAATATTAATTTAGTTTTCATAGCAGTTAAGATTTTTGTTATTAACTTATAATTACATCGATAAAACAATATTAAAATACTATTGTTTAAAAAAATCACAAAAAAATTAAACAGAAATATAATTTGTTTTGTTTCTTAATCATTTACACCTTGATTTAGAAGAAATTATACAATGAAGAATTTTATTAGTTTAGGTTTCTTTTTCAAATGACAATTTAGTATCGTACGTATGAGATATGTGCTGAAGTCCTCTTATCCTTAATGCCTTATTTAAACTGCATTTTGTTTTATAATTGTGATTATATATTCTTATACTAACATTGAAACAAACTAATATTGCTAAATTGCCGGCTAAAATGTTAATTTTGCATTGCCTAAAATAAAATTTTAAAAGTGTTATATCCGAATAATTTTGAACAGAAATTAGGGTTTGATAAAATCCGTGATATGCTAAAAGCAGGATGCCTAAGTAATTTAGGGCGGATGCGTGTTGATAAAATTCGATTTTCAACTAAATATTCCTTTATCGAAACATTAGTTAATCAGGTAGATGAGTTTAAGGAAATTATGCTTATGGAAGATGATTTTCCTTTAAATCATTTTTTTGATTTGACTCCAGCATTAAAAAAAATTCGGATTGAAGGAACATATATTTTAACAGAAGAATTATTTGATTTAAAGCGTTCATTGGAAACTATAAAAGCAATACTTAGTTTCTTTAAAAAAAGCAAGGAGGATAATAAATATCCCTATCTGTATATGCTTGCTGAAAATATAAAATTATATCCATTCATATTCGATCGTATAAATTCAGTTATTACCACACAAGGAAAGATTAAAGACAATGCTTCGGCTGAGTTAAATATTATCAGGAAAGATATTCGAGATAAAGAAGGAACTGTTTCAAAACGTATACATGCTATTTTAAAAGATGCCCAGAAAAATGGATTTGTTGAACAGGATGCTACTTTGTCAATACGCGATGGCCGAGCAACAATTCCCGTTGATGTTTCAAATAAGCGAAAAATTAAGGGTTTAATACTGGATGAATCAGCAACAGGAAAAACTGCTTATATTGAGCCGACAGAGATTGTTGAATTAAACAATGATATTAGGGAGCTTTATTATGCAGAGCAACGTGAGATTATTAAAATCCTAACGGCTTTTTCAGATGATATTCGACCTTATTTGGAAGATTTAAATCGGGCTTACGAATACATGGGAACTATTGATTTTATTAGATCAAAGGGGATGTTGGCTATAAAATTGAATGGAGTAAAACCTATTTTTAATAATAAGCCAATGGTTCAGTGGAAAAAAGCTGTTCATCCATTATTGTATTTAACTTTCAAAGCAGAATCTCGTTCAGTGGTTCCTTTAGACATAGATTTAAATGACGATAACCAACGCATACTATTGATTTCAGGACCTAATGCCGGTGGAAAATCAGTTTGTCTGCAAACAGTTGGATTGCTTCAATATATGTTCCAGTGTGGTTTGTTGGTTCCAATGGACGAAAACTCAGAAATGGGGTTTTATCAAAATTTATTTTTAAACATTGGTGATGATCAGTCTATTGAAAATGATTTAAGTACATATAGTTCTTATTTGATGAACATGAAAAATTTCTTGAAATCTGCAGATAAGAATAGTTTGATTCTAATTGATGAGTTTGGTTCAGGAACAGAGCCTATGCTTGGTGGTGCTATTGCCGAATCTATATTAGATGCATTAAATCAGAAGAGTAGTCAAGGTGTAATAACAACTCATTATACATCATTAAAACATTATGCATCATCAACGCATGGAATAGAAAACGGTGCTATGTTGTTTGACACGAGTAAGATTCAGCCATTGTTTAAACTTTCTATTGGTGAACCTGGCAGTTCTTTTGCGTTTGAAATAGCAAGAAAAATCGGATTGCCTGAAGATATCTTACAAAAGGCAACTGAGAAAATAGGTAAAGATCATATTGATTTTGATAAGAATTTAAAAGACATAATTCGTGATAAAAGATATTGGGAAACAAAACGGGAAAGTATAAGAAAGTCTGAGAAGAAACTCGAAGAACAGATAAAAAAATACACTGAAGAGTTAGAGCAATCAGAAACGATTAGAAAAGAGATTCTGAAACAGGCTAAACGCGAAGCAGAAGAATTATTAGCTGGTGTAAATAAACAAATTGAAAATACCATTCGTGAAATTAAAGAAAGTCAGGCTGAGAAGGAGAAAACTAAAAATGCGCGAAAACAACTTTCTGATTTTAAAGAAAAACTTAATGAAATTGATGCTGAAGAAGAAGCCCGGATTCAGCGAAAAATAGAAAAACTTAAAAATAGAGAAAAGCAGGGTAGAAAGAAAAGAGAAGACATCGAGAAAGAGAGTGTCAGGAAGCCGGAACAGAATTCCTATGAAAAGGGTGAAAAAGTTAGATTGTTTGGTCAGGATTCGGTTGGGGAAGTGCTGGATGTTAATAGTAACAGCATAATGGTTGCCTTTGGTAATATGATTACTACAGTTGATATAAAAAGACTTGAGAAAATATCTGAAAAAGAATATAAGAAACAAACTGGAATTAGAACTAATCAAAAATCAAATTGGGATTTTGGCGAACGCAGGTTAAAATTTAAGCCTGAAATTGATGTCCGTGGGAAACGTGCAGAAGAAGCATTGCAATTAGTTAATGAATTCATTGATGAAGCAATTGTAATTAATATGGGTACAGTTAAAATTTTACACGGTAAAGGTGATGGAATATTACGGCAGTTAATTCGCCAACATCTAGAAACTGTAGATGTTATCAAATCATTTCACGACGAAAGTGTTCAGTTTGGGGGATCAGGAATTACAGTTGTTGAATTTGAATGATCATAAAATTTTGTAAATTTGAATAAACTAAATCATAAACAAATTGATATTTATTTATTCACCACAAAAGTCTGCCCGTTTAAGCTTTATATTAAAGTTTATATTCACAGATATTCAAGGAATTGATTTTGAGTTAACTAATAATAAAGAAAAATTCCTTTCATATCCCGGAGCTAAAATAAATTATTCTGTCGAAAATCTAGATCAGGCAATTCAAATTATTCCTTCAGGATTGTTATTTGAATTAGATATTATCCAAAGAAAAATTCAAGTTAGTGATTGGGGAAATCTTAAAATTTTTTTTAAGACTTCAGATAATGCTGAAATACCTTTTGATATATTTTCTGCTAGTTTCTATTTAATAAGTCGTTACGAAGAGTATTTGCCTTTTAGTGCCGATCAGCATGGTCGTTTTGAAGCAAATCAAAGCTTAGCTTTTAAAGGTGGATTCTTATACGATCCTGTGGTTGATTTGTGGGCGTGTAAACTGGCAAAGGTTCTAAAACAGAAATTCGCAGATTTTAAACCTTGTGAACGTCAGTTTAAGTATATACCTACCATTGATATAGATAATGCATATGCATATTTATATAAAGGAACAGTAAGGACAATAGGTGCTGCCATGCGTGATTTATTTAAAATGGATTTTAATGAAAATATTAAACGATTCCAGGCTATAAATGGAGAAAAGGACCCATTTGATACATATGGTTATCTGGATTCTTTGCACAAAAAATATGAAATAAGTCCATTTTGGTTCTTCTTAGTTGGGAATTACAATACATACGATAAAAATTTGCCTTTAGATAATGCTGCTTTTCAGGACTTAATAAAAACAATTTCTGAAAAGGCTGAAATTGGTATACATCCTTCTTATGAGTCAAACAAAGATTATGAGCAACTTAAGAAAGAATTTGAATATTTATCGGGTATCATTAATAAACCAATTACTAAAAGCCGCCAACATTATTTAAAACTTCTTTTTACTGAAACATATCAGAATCTCTTAAAATTAGGAATTAAAGAAGATTTCACATTGGGATATGCTACTGATGTAGGTTTTAGAGCAGGCACTTGTACACCATTTAATTTTTATGATCTTTATAATGAAAAAGAAACAGAATTGAAAATTTATCCATTCCAGGTTATGGATACTACGTTAAATCAGTATCTAAAGCTTGATGTCGATCAGGCTGTCAAAAAAATTATGGAGATTATACAAAAAGTAAAAGATGTTAATGGAACATTTATTAGTTTATGGCATAATGAATCGCTAAGCGACCATGGATACTGGAAAGGGTGGGAGCCTGTTTATAAAAAGATGTTGGAAATAGTTTTTGAAAAATAGTTTATTCTAAGGTTTTCATGCTGAATTCACTTATCCGTATAACAAATAAAAGAGTTTTACTGCCACTTTATCATTGTATAAATAATGAAACACCGGGGCATCTGGTTAATTTATATAAAGTTAGAAGTGTGGCTGAGTTTGAGTCTGATATTGACATTATTCTTCGAAATTATAATCCCATAGATGTTCATATTTTAAATGAAAAGATTAAAAATAACGAGAGGATTAATAAAAACTCAGTACTTTTTACATTCGATGACGGACTGCGTGAAATTAGGGAGATTGTACTGCCCATTTTAATAAGAAAAGGACTGCCTGCCGTAGTTTTTATAAATACAAAATTTGTTGATAATAAGGATTTATTTTACAGATATAAAGCAAGTGTTTTAGCTGAAAAAGTAAAAAACGCAACTCAAACAGAATCAAAAGAAATTGCTATAATATTAAATACTAAATACTTTAATATTGATACTGTAAAAAAGGCTATATTATCTATTAATTACTTAAATAAGAATAAGTTAGATAAGATTTCCAGCATCTTAAACTTTAGTTTTAACGATTATCTAAAAAATATAAAACCATACTTATCTTTAGAAGAGCTAAAAGAAATTCAATCCATGGGATTTTCGATTGGAGCTCACAGTATTGACCACCCCGAATATTTTAACCTGAAGATTCAAGATCAGTTGGACCAAACGATTGAAAGTATTAACTGGGTGAAAGAGAAGTTGAACCCAAAACACAATTTATTTGCATTCCCTTTCACAGACTATGGTGTTTCTAAACAATTTTTTGATCATATTTACAACGATCATAATTTAAATTTAGACTTATCATTTGGTTGTGCAGGATTCAAAGATGATTATCACCCACGTCATTTGCAACGTTTACCTATTGAAATTAGCAAACAATCAGCTTCAAATGTAATTACTAAAGAATATTTTGCATATTTGTTAAAGAGAATTATTGGGAAGAATAAGATTGTAAGAAAATAACATGGGCATAAAATATCTAAATCATAAACAAATAAATTTTGAAAAGTGGGATAGCGCAATAGATCAATCAATTAACACATTGATTTATGCAAAGTCGTGGTATTTAAATATTATTAGTCCCGGATGGGATGCCTTAGTTATGGGCGATTATGATATAGTAATGCCTTTAACATATAGAAGGAAATATGGAATCAAATATTTATTCAAACCTTTTTTTAGTCAGTTTTTAGGAGTTTTTTATAAAAATGATGAGGATTCAAAATATGTTCCTGATTTTTTAAATAAAGCTTCACAACATTTTAGGCTGGTAAATATTCAAATAAATGTTTCTAATTCAAATTTTGATGCTGATTATATAAAACGAAGACAAACGCAAGTTCTAAAACTTGATGGTAATTATGAGTTTATTAAAAGTAAATTCAACAGGAGTGCAAGAACTAATGTTAATAAAGCTGAAAAAGAAAATCTGACCATTGAAATGGTTAATGAAACCAATGAACATATTTCATTGGTAAAGGAAATGTATAAAGATCGTAATGTGCAAGGCGTAGTTAGTCAGGATTATATAGATTTAGAAAACATCATGAAATATGCGGTTGCTAATCAAATAGGGGAAGTTTATCACGTTATTGCAGAAAATAATGTATGCGCTTCGGCCTTTTTCTTAAAATGGAAAGACAGAATAATATCTTTACAAACTGCAAATAATAATTTAGGCAGAGAAAAAAGAGCGCTATACAAATTGCTAAATTATATCATTAATGAAAATGCCGGTAAATATAAATTGTTAGATTTTGCAGGATCAAATTTGAATGGTGTGGCAGATTGGAATTTAAGTTTTGGAGCTGAACACCAATATTATTATACAGTAAAAATAAATTCACTGCCAAAATTTATTAAATGGATTAAGAAATAGCATTTAAATGCATAATATTAAAATATGTATAAACAAATTGCATATACTGCCATAGTTAGAGTTATTACAGGCATTTTTAATTTAGTAATTGCAATAATAATTTCAAATTATATAGGGGCTGAAGGGAAAGGTTTGCAAAGTTTGATTTTAGCAACAATTTCTTTGTTTGTTTTACTTTCAGGTGTTGTTGGATTTGGTGGTTTAACGTATCTTCTTCCCAGATATTCATTTTCAAGTTTGATTGTTCCATCTTATTTATGGAGCTTGTTAAGTGTACTAATAATGGGGGGTATTGCTATTCTTTTAAATATTATTCCGGATATTTATATTAAACATGTTATACTTCTTGCATTCATAAATTCGATAAATCATATTAATAATTCTATTTTACAAGTAAAAAAACGGGTAAATGAAATTAATAATGTTGCATTAATTCAGATTATTATTCTTATTACCACTTTAGTTATTTATATGGTTCTACTTAAGGTAAGAAATATAAATGTATATATTACTGCATTATATTTTTCCTACTTTACAAGTTTATTGTTAAGTTATTTATATACAATTAAATACTACAAGAATGTTTTTTATAATCTGAATATAAGTGAAGTCTTTATTAACCTTAAGAAACATTTTATTCACGGAGGGGCAAATCAAATAGATTTATTTTCACAACTTCTAACGTACAGATTTGCCTTCTACTATATCAATATGTATCTGGGAACCTCTTATGTTGGTGTTTATTCAAATGGAGTCTCAATTATTGAATCAATCTGGATAATTAGTAGAAGCATATCTTATGTTCAACATACTCGAATTATAAACTCAGACAAGATGGAGTATACTCTAAATTTAACTATACGTTTTATTAAATTATCGTTCTTTTTGGCATTATTGGCAGTAAGTATAATAATATTTATTCCTTCAGGATTTTATCAAAAGGTTTTTGGTTATGAGTTTTTCGAGATGAGAGATGTTATACTTTCACTTTCTCCTGGAGTTTTAGCATTGAGTGTGTCATTTATTATTAGTTCGTTTTTTTCAGGCATCGGGAAACACTATATAAATATGATTAGTAGTGTTTTAGGATTGTTGTTAATTATTATTCTTTCAGTGTTGTTAATTCCATCATTTGGAATTACTGGAGCAGGTATAGCAGCTTCGATAACTTATTTTAGTATGGCATTAATCCGATTTATCTTTTTCTACAGGAAAGCAAACCTTCCATTTAACCAATATCTGATAAAAAGAAATGATATTAATGATTTGAAAAAGGCCGTTAAACAATTATTCTTTTAAACTCTCAAAGTCAATCTCTTTTGTTTGATCTTGTTCAATTGCTCTTTCTTTTTCGAATTTTATTGTTCGGGCAGGAAACTTCTTAACCATATTATAATCATGCGTAGCCATTAATATAGTTCTTCCATTATCTCTAATGTCAAATAGCAGTTTCATTAGATTTTCTGATGTTTCAGGATCAAGATTTCCAGTAGGTTCATCAGCTAATATAATTTCCGGATCATTTAATAAAGCACGAGCAATAACAACACGCTGTTGTTCTCCCCCCGACAGTTGATGTGGCATTTTATAACCTTTGTAACCTAAGCCAACTTTCTCAAGAACTTCAGCAATACGGTCATTAATTTCAACTTTATTTTTCCACCCTGTAGCTTTCAATACAAAAAGAAGATTGTCATAAATCGTTCTGTCTGTTAATAATTTAAAATCCTGAAATACAATCCCTAACTTTCTTCTTAAGAAAGGAACTTGTTTGGGTTTAATTTTAGAAAGCTCAAATCCGGCAACTCTAACTTCTCCTTCTTTTATCGGAATCTCAGCATTGATCGTTTTTATCAAGCTTGTTTTTCCACTTCCAACTTTCCCGATTAAATAAACAAATTCTCCTTTGTTAAAGGAAAAACTTACATCTTTTAGAACTAAGTGATCTTTCTGAAAGATATTAACATTTTCAAACTCTATCAACTGATCTAATGCCATTACTTTTCTATTTTTTTAAGTTCACCAAAAGCTGTATTTGAAATTAATTCTTTTATCTCTTCAATAAAATGCTCAAGACCAAATTTTTTAATCTGATTATCTGGATTATCCATCCTGAAATGAGCTAATAAAACAAAATGATCATCCCTAATTTGAATATAATTTGGTATTTTATTTGTCCCTTGAGTTTTTAAAAAATACATGGTATACTATTTGCTTAATCACAAATGTAGATAAAAATTTTATTATATAAACTTATTATTATGTGTACTATTGCGAAACATATTAACATAAAATAATAAATACAGCAAAAAGTGGAAAATATTTCAGGTAATTAACAGTTTTATGTTAATTAAAAAGGCTTGTTTTAAAAGACTGTTTGGTTTATTCTTTATAAATTTATGCAAATTTTAAGGGAAGATTTATGTTAAAGAGAAAATACATTAAAATACTCATTTTTAGTTTGTTCATTTTTTCTTCTATTCAGGGGTTTTCACAGAAAACAATGTTTTCAAGTGATCCGGACGAAGAATACAAATATGGATTAGAACTTTTTGAAAAGCAAAAATACGGAGTTGCACAGAAACATTTCGACCAGGCAATAAAATTGTACGGTGATAACGAAGTTGAATTTAAAGCAAATTCGGAATATTATTCAGCTTTATGTGCTATCGAGTTGTATAATGAAGATGCTGAATATAAGATTTCTAAATTTATTGCTGAGCGTCCAGAAAATTCAAAAGTGAATGCTGCATATTTTTATATGGGGAAATTCCAATATCGTAATAAGAAATATTCCTATGCACTTCGTTGGTTTAAAAAGCTGAATAAGGATAAATTAAATGATGAAGAACTTGCTGAATATTATTTCAAGTTAGGCTATTGTTATTTTAGAGTTAGGAAATATGATAATGCAAGTTCTGCATTTTATGAGATAAAAGATATTAATACAAAGTTTACAGCACCTGCAATTTATTATTATGCTCATATCGCTTATCAGGATAAGAATTATGAAACGGCACTGCAAAACTTTCAACGATTAACCGAGAATGAAACTTTTGCTCCTGTTGTACCATATTATATTACACAAATTTATTACTTGCAGGGAAAATATGATAAAGTGATTGATTATGCGCCCCCATTACTAGATGGAGCATCTAAGAAACGTTCACCAGAAATTGCTAAAGTTATTGGAGACTCTTACTATCAAAAAGAAGATTATACCAATGCAGTTGAATATCTGCAAAAGCATGCCGAATCTAAGAAAGCCAATAGAAAGGATTACTACGAGTTAGCTTATTGTTATTATAAATTGGAACAGTACGATAGTGCAGCGGTTAATTTTGAAAAGGTATTTACGGAGACTGATGAACTGGCGCAAAATGCATATTATCATCTGGCCGATTGTAATATTCAATTGGATGAAAAAAATAAAGCTCGTTTAGCATTTGAATTTGCTTCTAAATTAGATTTTGATCCTGAAATAAAAGAAGAAGCATTGTTTAATTATGCAATGCTTACATATGAACTTTACCATTCTCCTTTTAATGAAGCAATTGGTGCATTTCAGGAATTTATTGATACATATCCAAATTCAGAAAGGATTGATGAAGCATATAATTTCTTAGTAATGGCCTATTTATATACAAGTAATTATAAAGAAGCTTTAAATTCACTTGAAAAGATTTCTGAAAAAGATCATGGCATGAAGGAAGCTTATCAAAAGGTGGCTTATTACCGTGGCTTAGAACTGTTTAATAATATTAATTATACAGAAGCAGTCGAGAAATTTGAAAAGTCGTTACAATATTCTGGATATAACCGAACAATTAAAGCTCAGGCAAATTATTGGAAAGCAGAAGCTTATTATCAGCTTGAAGAATTTGAAAAAGCAATAGAATCATATAATGAATTTTTATTTACAATAGGAGCATTTGAATCAGAAGAATATAATCTGGCACATTATAATATTGGGTATTCATATTTTAAGTTAAAAGATTATCCAAATGCAATTCAGTGGTATAGAAAATATATTGGATCTTCAAAAGGAGCTAAAACAAAAACTGTCGCAGATACCTATAATCGAATTGCCGATAGTTACTTTATTAGCAGAACATATTGGGTAGCAATTGAGAACTACGATAAAGCGATTGAAGTTGGCTTACTCGATAAAGATTATGCTTTATTTCAGCGTGGATTTGCTTTAGGTCTCTTAAATCGCCCTGAAAAGAAAATAAGTACACTTCAACAACTGTTGACAGAGCATCCAAATTCACAATATATTGATGATGCTTTATATGAAATGGCGAAAGGATATATGGATTTGCAGAAAACAGATTTGGCATCCGAAAAATACACAAATATAATAGATAGTTTTCCTTCAAGTAGCTATGTGAAAAAATCATTGGTTCAGCTTGGTTTAGTATGTTATAATAAAGACCAAAATCAAGAAGCATTAAAATATTATCAACGAGTTGTTGCTGAATTCCCCGGTACCGAAGAAGCGAAAAATGCTTTAACAGGTATCAAAAATATTTATGTCGACATGAATAATGTTGACGCCTATTTTGCTTATGTTAATAGCCTTGGAGAGTTTGCCGATGTTAGTTTAAGCGAACAGGATTCACTAACATATATTTCTGCTGAAAATATTTATATGGCAGGTGATTGTGAAAAATCAATCTTACAGTTTAACGAGTATCTTTCAAAGTTTCCGGAAGGATCATTTGTATTAAATTCAAAGTTTTATTTAGCTGATTGTTATTATAAGCGTGGAAATGTGGAAAAAGCTCTAAGTTCTTATGAATATGTAATTAGTAAACCTAAAAATACATTTACAGAACAGGCATTAATTGCAGCAGCATCAATTAATTACGAAACAGGTAATTTTGATAAGGCCATTGAAGATTATAAAAAATTAGATCAAATTGCAGAAGTAAAAAATAATTTAATTGAATCAAGAGTAGGACAGTTAAGAGCAAATTACGTGTTAAATAATTACAAGGATGTAATTGAATCTGCAGATAAAGTGCTACATACTGAAAAAGTTTCTGAAGAATTAAAACGCGAAGCTCATTATAAAAAAGGGAAGGCACTTTTGGCTTCTAACAATATAGAAATGGCAATCGATGAGTTTAGGATTATTTCAGAAGAAGTGAATAGTAGCGAAGGGGCTGAATCAAAATATTTAATCTGTGAGATTTATGCAAAAGATAAACAGCTCGATGTTGCTGAAAGTGAGATATTCGATTTTGCAGCACAAAATACATCTCAGGAATACTGGTTAGCTAAATCATTTATATTGTTGGCTGATGTTTATCTTGAAAAAGATGATCAGTTTCAGGCTAAGCATACTTTAAAAAGTATTGTAGAAAATTATGACCCAAAAGCTAAAGATGAGATTATAAAAACAGCAACAGAAAAATATAATGCGCTTGTTGAAGACGAGAAATTAAAACTGAAAGAAACAGAAGGCGATACACTGGAATTAAACTTTATAGATAATAAAGATGGTAAATACGATGAACTTTTTGAAAGTAAATCGGATACAATAAAATTTTGATTAAGATAAATTGATTATGATTCGAAATAAAATTATTTATATACTGCTGGTTTTATTATTAATTATGAGTACAAATGTGCTATTTGCACAGGAAAAACTGGTTAAAGAAGTGCAGGTTGTAAAGCCTTATGAACCTACAATCTCTGATGCGTTTAAAATTACGCATCTTCCAAAAATTACAGATACAATAAAAACAGTTCCGAAAATAACTTACCTGTTACACACAAAACCAATGAAGGTGAAATATGATGTGGAGCCTATAAAACCGGCTAAAATGGTGGGTGAACCATTAACAAAATTGTATAATAGTTATGTAAAAGTGGGAATGGGGACAAAGGTAATTCCACAAATCGAGTTATTTATAAATAATAAAAGATCAAAGGAATTCTTAGTTGGTGCATATTATAAATTTGAGAACTCCTTAGCCAAGGTAAAACTAATCAATGAAGAACGAGTTTTTGCTGGTTATAGTGATAATGATTTAAGATTTTTCGGCAAAAAGTTTTTAAAAAACTCTGTTATTCAGGGAGATATGGGATTATTAAATAATGCTCGGTATTTTTATGGATACAATACAGAATGCGACACAACACTTTTAAAAGAAGATATTAAACAAAATTATCTAACCATAGATCTGAATGCAAATTATAAAAGCATTTATGTTGACTCAATGCACATTAATTATGATATAAAATTCTCCCTTGCACATACTAAAGATTCTTATAAAAATAGTGAAACAGGATTAAAACTTATAGGAGATATCAATAAAATATTTTCAACACAAAAAGTCGGAGTTACCCTAGGCTTTGAGAATTATTCGAAAAGCGCAGGTTTAGATTCAACTAATAATCTATTAATAAGGATAAATCCATGGTTGGGAATTTTTGGAAATAAATGGAGAGTAAAAGCTGGGATCAATACTTTTTCAGATATACGTGGCGACTATTCAAAGACATTATTCTATCCAACAGGAAGTGTAGAATATGATATTGCAAATTCGTATTTAATCCCATATTTTGGTATCGATGGTAAATTAGAAATAAATAATTATCGAAGAATAAGCACGATTAATCCATTTATAACTCCTGGAACAGGATTATTGAATACAGATCATAAAATCATTTTATATGGAGGTTTCCGTGGTAATTTTAGCTCTACAACTTATTATAATATTAGAGTAAAATATTCATTAATTGACGATATGCCATTCTTTGTTAACGATTATACAGGTGAAGATACAATTGGAAATACATTTAATGTAGTTTACGATAACGTGACTATATTGCAATATTTTGGAGAATTAGCTGTAACACCATCAGAAGAATTGATGTTTAATGTTAAGTTAAATTACAGCAATTATACGATGAAAGACGAAGCAAATCCATGGCATAAGCCTAAATTTGACATGACTTTTACTACAAAGTATAACATGCGTAATAAAATCATTTTAAGGGCAGATATTTTAGCTATAGGTAAAAGATATATTAAATTAGATGGTGTTGGAACAATTGGTGAATTAGAGTCAGCTGTAGACCTTAATTTTGGTGCTGAGTATCGTTATTCAAAAGTGTTATCAGCATTTATTCAGTTTAATAATATTTTATCCGATGGATATAGCGAATGGAATTATTACCCTAGTTATGGATTTAACATTTTTGCAGGGGTAACTTACTCATTTTAATCCCCAAATATTACCTTAAAAAATATGTGAATTTATTGTTAATAAAATCACCTGATTTTGATGTGCTTAAATGCCTAAAAAACATATATTTTTATTATATTTACATGATTTTAATTCAAAGAAAAATAATAGAATTAAGTGATTGAAATAAAGGAAGTTGTGAAATAATTCTTAGGTGTTGAAAAAGCAAAAAAAATCCAATTGAAAATTAGTTTAAAAAATGTATAAAACTAAGCTGTTTTTTAGCTTGGATTGGTAAAGTTTTTCACTATAAAATAAGTAACATAATAAACTAAAAATATAAAAAATGAGTGAACTGAATGAAGAAATAAAAGGAGCTGCTGAGAATGTGAAAAATGGCTATTCTGCGGATAGTATTCAGGTTTTAGAAGGATTAGAAGCAGTTCGTAAAAGGCCAGCGATGTACATTGGAGACATCAGTGAAAAAGGTCTTCATCATTTAGTATATGAAGTAGTTGATAACTCAATCGATGAAGCTTTAGCCGGTTATTGCAATAATATTGAAGTAATCATAAACGAAGATAACTCGGTAACTGTTATAGATGATGGTCGTGGTATACCTGTGGATCATCACGAAAAAGAAGGGAAGTCGGCCCTTGAAGTTGTGATGACAGTTTTGCATGCCGGTGGTAAATTTAATAAAGAATCCTACAAAGTTTCCGGCGGTTTACACGGGGTCGGTGTTTCGTGTGTCAATGCTTTATCGAGTCTTTTGCGCGCAGAAGTGCATCGCGATGGTAAAATTTATGAACAGGAATATTCAATTGGTAAGCCAAAAGGAGATATAAAAATAATCGGAGAAACGAATAAAACAGGAACGATAATTACGTTTAAACCTGATGCCAGCATATTTAATGTGACTGTGTATAAGTATGAAATATTAGCTAGTCGTTTGAGAGAATTGGCATTTTTAAATAAAGGTATTAATTTATCTATCGAAGATAGAAGGGAATATGAAGAAAATGGTAACGGGAATGGTAATGGCCATAAGTTCAGAAAAGACAATTTTTATTCTGAAGAAGGTTTAAAAGAGTTTGTATCTTTTCTTGATGCGACTAGAGAGAAGCTTATTAATGATACCATTTACCTGGATACAGAAAAAAATGGTATACCGGTAGAAATTGCATTGAGATATAATACATCTTTCTCCGAGAATGTGCACTCTTATGTAAATAATATTAACACCATTGAAGGTGGAACGCACTTATCAGGTTTTCGCCGCGGACTAACCCGTACGTTAAAAAGCTATGCTGAAAAATCAGGGTTATTGGCTAAGCTAAAGTTTGATATTAATGGAGATGATTTTCGAGAAGGCTTAACTGCTATTATATCAGTAAAAGTGCAGGAGCCACAGTTTGAAGGTCAAACAAAAACCAAATTAGGTAACTCAGAAGTTATTGGATCTGTAGATCAGGCAGTAAGTGAATCATTAGCTAATTATTTGGAAGAGAATCCTAAGGATGCAAAAACAATAGTTCAAAAAGTAATTATGGCAGCTACTGCACGTCATGCTGCACGCAAAGCCAGAGAGTTAGTACAAAGAAAGAATGTACTTACTGGTTCTGGTTTACCAGGAAAATTATCTGATTGTTCAGATAAAAACCCTGAGAATGGTGAGTTATTCCTGGTTGAGGGAGATTCAGCAGGTGGTACAGCAAAACAAGGTCGTGATAGAAAATTTCAGGCTATTATGCCGCTTCGTGGTAAAATATTGAATGTTGAAAAAGCAATGCAACATAAGATTTTTGAGAACGAAGAAATTAAAAATATATTTACAGCCTTAGGTGTAACTTTAGGAACTGAAGAAGATAGTAAAGAGTTAAACCTTGAGAAATTGCGTTATCATAAAGTAGTTATTATGTGTGATGCCGATGTTGACGGTAGCCACATTGAAACATTGATTATGACATTTTTCTTTCGTTATATGACGGAATTAATTAATCGTGGATACTTATATATTGCAACTCCACCTTTATACCAGGTGAAGAAAGGAAAGCAAATGAGATATTGTTGGACAGAAGAAGAACGAAATGCAGCAGTAGAAGAATTTGGTAAAGGTAAAGATGGATCCGTTAGTATACAGCGATATAAGGGTCTTGGTGAAATGAATGCAGAACAATTATGGGAAACTACAATGAATCCCGAAGCAAGAAAATTACGTCAGGTAACAATAGATAGTGCAGCAGAAGCTGATCATATTTTCTCAATGCTTATGGGTGATGAAGTTCCTCCAAGAAGAGAATTTATTGAAAAGCATGCAAAATATGCAAGAATTGATGCTTAATAAATAATAGCATAAAAAAATGGCGATAATTAATTATCGCCATTTTTTATTAAATATTATAATCGGAATTAAAAAAGCAAACTATATATTTAGTTAAAGTATTGAAAAATAATATATTAATTAAAGTAATATGCTGCCTTTTCTAAATCTTTTACTGAATTTATTTTCTTAGGTGGATTTAAATGCTGATCTAAAAATTTATAGATTTTAACACGTATCTCACGAGCTTCTTTTGTATCCATTCTGTCAAATGAATGTCCGCCTGGTACTGCCTGAAAAATCTCATAATCAAAGTTTTTACCTGTTGCTTTTAATGATTTTATTAAATGCTCAACTTCCAAAACATTAACGTCATCATCAATAGTGTTGGTATGAATTAATAATGGAGTACCAACATATTTATCAGCATTCCAGGCTGGAGATCTTCTGCGATACTCCTGAACATCTTCATACGCTGTTTTGCCAATATGATAATCTGCTGAATATAAGTCTCTATAATCATCTGTGTAATAACCCATGCGAGAAATTAAATCACTAACAGGAACACCGGCAAAAGCAACTTTGTAGTTCTTAGGATGATCGAAAATATTCATTAATGTAATTAATCCACCATGACTCCAACCAATTATTCCTACACGATTTTTATCCACAATATCGTAATTATCAACCATAAATTGTCTGCTTGCATCCACATCTTCTACCTCTAATCCACCGTAATCTATTTTTTCATAATGTCCTTTTCCATAACCTGTACTTCCACGGTATTCTGCTGCTACTACAATATATTGCTGAGCCATCAATTCTCTTATAATATGAGCGTAATAGGTTGTAAAGTCAGCATGAACTCCTCCGTGTGGCAATACAATTAACGGATACTTTTTTGAAGGGTCAATATCTTTGGGTATAAAAGTATATGCCCAAAACTTTACTGGATTACCTGCACCCATTGCAGTTGGGTTTTCTTCTTTCCATTTTGGTGGGCCATAAATATAAATCTTATCCACATATGCAACATCACCAACCTTATTGTACCATAGAATATCATCGTTTAATTTTTCTAATCGGTCTAATCTGTGATTCAAGTATTCAAGTTGGTTATTTAATTTTTCAATGATCACATCTTTATCTGCTTTCTCTTGCGATTGTACTTGAATTACAAATAAAGAAATGACAACAATAAAAAGTTTTTTTACAGTTTTCATTTTTATAGTATTTAGTTTATGCTTTGACTTATTATATTAGAATACGTTTAAATTTCAATCTCACCCTTAAAAGCCATTTCAGCCGGACCGGTTAACCAAATATCCTGAAATGAATTATTGACCTTCTTAAATGAAACATTCAAATTTCCACCCTTTGTAATGATGTCATATGAATTTTTGTCAGTATTTTGAACTATAGATGCACAAATTGCAGATGCTATTACACCAGTCCCACAAGATAAGGTTTCATCTTCCACACCACGTTCATAGGTTCGTACAAAAATCTTATCATCAATAAATTCAACAAAATTTACATTAGTACCTTCAGGGCTAAATTCCGAACTATACCTGATCTCTCGTCCCCGATTATAAACATCAATGTTTTTAACATCTTCTTTAAAAGTAACATAATGAGGTGAACCTGTATTTAAATAAAAATTCTGATTAACCTTATTTACAGAATTTACATTTTTCATCTCAAGAGAGATCGTTTCATTTTTGTTAATTATAGCCTGATGTGCTCCATCAATAGAATAAAACCTTGTTTTATCATTAATTATACCTAAATGTTCTGCAAATCGAACCAAACTACGACCACCATTCCCGCACATAGTACTTTCTTTACCATCAGAGTTAAAATAACGCATACTAAAATCAAGCTTATGATGATTTTCTAAAAGCATTAATCCATCAGCACCAATACCAAAACGCCTGTTGCACAGCTTTGCTATTTGATCAGCAGTAAGTTGTATGCCTTTTTCTCTGTTATCAATAATAATAAAATCGTTTCCTGTACCTTGATATTTATAAAAAAGAACTGTCATGTCTGATATTTTTTGTAAACTTATAAATAATTCATAAAAAATGTGACATTTGATCACCTTAAGTTAAATTATGTTAAACCATATTTACAATCATTAAGATAGGTATTAATTTTGAAGTTATCATGTTCAAAACATAATTATTAATTAAAAAGAAATTATGATATGAAAGCAAAAGTTTTTTTTGGAAACATTATTATAGCTGTTTTATCAGCATTTTTAGCAATCATTATATACACAAATTTTTTTCAGGAAGAGTTATCTAAAACAAAAAAAGTGAATTCTACAGCTGACAGTTCCTTTATTTTAACTGGCGACTCAAACAATGTATCATACCCACAAGCCAGAAGGGTGGCATTGTCTGGAGAGTTAACTGAGTTTACTGATGCTGCAGAGAAAAGCGTACATGCAGTGGTACACGTAACATCGAAATTTAATTTGGAGAATTCCAACTCAAATAGCAATCCATTATATGAGTGGTTATTTGGCGATGGATACCAGCGCCAACCAAGCGTATCATTTGGTTCAGGAGTAATTATTTCGGAAGATGGATATATTGTAACAAATAACCATGTTGTGGAAGAATCTGATGAAGTACATGTCGTTTTAAATGATAAAAGAACTTATACAGCAGAAATTGTAGGAACAGATCCGAGCACAGATTTGGCCCTGTTAAAAGTAAATGCAAAGGGGCTACCCTTTATTCCATTTGGTAATTCAGATAATTTAAAGATTGGAGAATGGGTTTTAGCTGTAGGTAATCCATTTAATTTAACATCAACAGTAACTGCTGGTATTGTAAGTGCAAAAGCAAGGAATATTAATATTTTGAGAGATCAAAGTGCTTATCCGATTGAATCCTACATACAAACTGATGCAGCTGTAAATCAAGGAAATAGTGGAGGAGCACTGGTCAATCTTGCAGGAGAGTTGGTTGGGATAAACTCAGCAATTATATCTCCTTCAGGTGCATATTCAGGTTATTCGTTTGCAATTCCTATTAGTTTAGTAAAAAAGGTTGTTGCAGATTTTATTAAATATGGGGAAGTACAGCGAGCTGTATTAGGTGTAACTATTCAGCCTGTTACAGCAAAAGATGCAGAAGAGTTGAAACTGGATAAGATTGAAGGAGTAAAGGTTTATGAATTGAGGGATGATGGTGCTGCAAAAGCTGCTGGAATGAAAGTTGGTGATATTATAATAGAAATAAATAATGTTGTAGTAAACAGTAGCACAGAACTTACCGAGCAAATAGGAAGGTATCGTCCGGGAGAAATCATATATATTACTGTGAAAAGAGATAATAAAAAGAAACAATTTGAAGTGGAATTACGTAATATGCAAGGAAACACTAAGATTGTTAAATCGGATGAGTATTTTAAAATCCTGGGAGCTTCGTTCGAAAATTTAAGCAATAACGATAAAAGAAGATTTGGGATTGATGGAGGAGTGCGAGTTGTTAGTTTAAAGGATGGTGCGCTAAGGAAAAAGGGAGTAAAAGATGATTTTATAATTACTCATGTGCTGGGCAAACGTGTTGAAGATGTTGATGATTTTAAAAGAGCAATCCGTACAGAAGGTTTAGGTGCTAAGATTGAAATAAATGGTATATATCCCGGATTAAGGTACATATACGTTTACATGATTGAATTAGAATAGGGGAGAAAAGCATGGGAACATAATTCTTGGGATTTAACATAAAGTGTTTTGGATTATTAAAATTTCAGAGAAATTATATTAAAAGACCCATGAGACAATTAAAAATTACCAAATCAATTACTAACAGAGAAAGTGCATCTCTTGATAAATATTTGCAGGAAATTGGAAGAGAAGATCTAATCACGGTAGAAGAAGAAGTTGAATTAGCTCAAAGAATACGAAAAGGGGATAGGTTAGCTTTGGAAAAATTAACCAGAGCTAACCTTCGCTTTGTTGTTTCTGTTGCAAAGCAATATCAAAACCAGGGATTAACATTACCCGATTTAATTAATGAAGGTAACTTAGGATTGATCAAAGCTGCAGAAAAGTTTGACGAAACACGAGGGTTTAAATTTATTTCATATGCTGTATGGTGGATCAGACAATCAATTTTACAAGCCTTGGCTGAACAATCACGTATTGTGCGTTTACCTTTAAATCAGGTTGGTTCACTTAATAAAATAAACAAAGCATTAAACCGTTTTGAGCAGGAAAACGAACGTGTAGCATCGCCCGAAGAAATTGCTGACACATTAGAACTTCCAAAAGATAAAGTTGCTGACACTATGCGTGTTTCTGGAAGGCATATCTCAGTTGACGCGCCATTTTCGGATAGTGAAGATGGCAGTTTATTGGATATTCTTGAAAATATTGATTCGCCAAATACTGATACCAGTTTAATAAACGAATCACTTATTCAGGAAATAGATCGTTCTTTGTCGACATTAACCGATCGTGAGAGTGATATTTTAAGGCTGTTTTATGGTATAGGATCATCAGAAATGACACTTGAAGAAATAGGAGACAGGTTTGGATTAACACGAGAGCGAGTACGTCAGATTAAGGAAAAAGCCATACGTCGATTAAGGCACACTTCACGTAGCCGACATTTAAAATCTTATTTAGGTTAAATAAAACCTATTTTAGAATATGATGTCATTCTGAGCTTGTCGAAGGATGTGTAGCAATAATAAGATTTAGTTGTTATTCCCTCTTATGGCGCAAGTGTCTTCGAAGGTATATTACCTAATATGGCGCAAGTCTCTTGGCTTGTGCCATAAAATATTTGCAATATTTATTTAGAAAGGCAAAGTAACATTCACAAAACCTTTTTGTTCGCTATAATCCTTTGCGCTACTATATGGATAATTTTCAGGATAATCAATAAAACCTGCTTTTACAGGATTGTTATGTATGTAATTTAACTTTTGCTCAAAAATTACTGGATTGTTCAATACTAAAGGATGGTTATGCTGTTGCCAGAATTGATATTTAGTATTATTTGAATTTTTAGTACCAGCCTTTTTAAACAACCAAAGCATCCATTCTTTTCTGCTTTCTTGTGGGTTGTTTTCAATTTCTTTCAATATTTGTTTTGCCGAATAGCTTTTTAGATCTCTCATAATATTTTGTAACAATTCATCTTCAGTGGCAATAATCATATGCACATGGTTAGACATAATGCACCATGCATAAACAACTAAACCTTTTTCCTTAATACAATAGTTGATAGAATTAACAAGAATGTCTTTGTAAGTTCGTCTTGTAAATACATCTATCCAATTAATGGTTGCGAAAGTAACAAAGTAGGGTTTTTCCTGATCTCTGAATTTATATTTTCTGCTCATGGATTTAAAGATAGAAGATGTTTTGAGATATATAAAAAAGCGAAGACGCTTATTTTAAATTATTTGTTATGTTTTATTGAAGCACAAGCGAAGACGCTTGCGCTATAGGGTGTATGATAAAAGTATAAAGTAAAAATGATCAAAGTTTATTTTTCAAAAGCTAGAATTCCCGTTTAAACGGGAATTTTTTATGAGCTTAATACTTTTTATAAAAAGTAAATTTGTACGTTTGTATTTACAACCAAAAAGCAAAAATGAGACTTAAATTCCCATCAGAACTAAATCGTATTAGAATAATATTCAGGAAAATAGCAATAAAAAGATATTTTAAGAAACATCAAGAATATCATTTGCATATTGGCTCAGGTGTGAATTTGATAGAAGGCTGGTTAAATGCCGATAAATTTAAACATCAGGCTGACATTTATTTAAATGCCTATAAAAAGTTTCCTTTTAAAGAGAATTCATTCGATACAATATATTCTGAGCATATGTTTGAGCATATTCATATTTTAAAAGTGCCTTTTTTCTTAAATGAAACATTGCGTGTATTAAAACCTGGTGGAATTTTCCGAATGAGTGTTCCTGATCTGGAGTTATTTGCAAAAAAATATATTGAGCGGGACAAATCATTTTTTAAGCCATACTTCGATGATGCTGATGAACGTTTAAAGAAAGGTCAAAAAAAATACTGGATGGTAAAAACCTATGGTTCCGTATTTATGTCAATGGCAAATAAAATGTTTCATCACCACCGATGGATGTACGATTTTGAAACCATTGAAGCAATGGCGAAAGAAATTGGTTATTCAAAAGTAATTAAGCAAGAGTTTGGTAAAAGTCTATCTTCAGAAGCGGCAAAATTAGATCAGGAAAAAAGAAAACACGAAACGGTTTATGTTGATATAATTAAATAAAAAACTTTACTTTTTCTTTGCAAGTTCCTGTAAAGCAAACATCTCATCGCGTAAGCGAGCAGCTTCTTTAAAATTAAGTTCTTTGGCTGCCTTTTCCATTTGAGCTTGGGTTTTCTTAATTGCATTCTCCAATGCTTCTTTATTCATATACTGCACAATAGGGTCAGCTGCTAAATTTAAACCATCTGGTTCGGTATATACTTTTTCTCTTCTTCCCAGCTTTTTGTTGTAATGACCCATAATCGACCCTGAAGCCTTTTTAATTTGGGTGGGTGTAATGCCATTTTCTTCGTTGTATTTTAACTGTTTTTCTCTGCGCCTTGTTGTTTCTTCAATGGTTTGCTGCATAGAATTAGTAATTTTATCAGCATACATAATTACCTTTCCATCAATGTTTCTGGCTGCACGCCCTGCTGTTTGAGTCAATGACCTTGCCGATCGCAGGAATCCTTCCTTGTCAGCATCCAAAATTGCTACCAGTGCAACTTCCGGTAAGTCTAATCCCTCTCTTAACAAGTTAACTCCAATTAAAACATCAAAAGTGCCATCCCTAAGCTGATCCATAATTTCCACACGTTCCAACGTATCAATATCAGAGTGTATATATCGACATTTAATAGAAAAACGACTAAGATATTTAGTAAGTTCTTCGGCCATTCTTTTAGTGAGCGTAGTAACCAATATTCGTTGTTTTTTTTCAACTCGTTGGTTTATTTCTTCCATTAAATCATCAATCTGGTTTAAGGAAGGTCTTACTTCAATTTCAGGATCAAGCAATCCTGTCGGGCGAATTACCTGTTCAACAATAACACCTTCGCACTTTTCAAATTCGTAATCGGTAGGAGTTGCACTTACATAAAGCATTTGATTGGTTAATGTTTCAAACTCTTCAAATTTTAATGGTCTGTTATCAACTGCTGCAGGCAAACGAAAACCATATTCCACAAGATTTTTTTTTCGTGAATGATCACCACCATACATTGCTCTTATTTGTGGCAGGGTAACATGGCTCTCATCAATTACTGTCAGAAAATCATCAGGAAAGTAATCCAACAAACAAAAAGGCCTGGTTCCTGGCATTCGCCCATCGAAATAACGTGAATAATTTTCTATTCCTGAGCAATATCCCAGTTCTTTAATCATTTCCAGATCATATTCCACACGGTCTTTAATTCGTTTTGCCTCATAATTTTTACCTACTGATTTAAAATATTCAATTTGCTTAAAAAGGTCATCCTGAATTTCACGTATTGCACCATTCATTCTTTCTTTGGTAGTTACAAAAATGTTTGCCGGATAAATTATTCCTGTTTCAAGTGTCTCGATAATTGTATTCGATATTGGATCAAATGATTCAATTTCTTCAATTTCATCACCCCAGAAAGAAACACGATAAGCCAAATCGCTATATGCAAGATAAATATCAATAGTGTCACCATTAACTTTAAAAACTCCAGGTTTAAAATCAATTTCACTTCGGGAGTATAAACTTTCAACCAGGCTTCGTAAAAACTGGTTTCGGTTTAAAACCTGACCTTGTTTTATGGTAATCGTATTGCTATGAAAATCTTCAGGATTACCAATACCATATAAACATGAAACTGAAGAAACAACAATTACATCTCTGCGTCCGGATAATAATGCAGAAGTAGCACTTAAACGCAATTTTTCAATTTCATCATTTATCGATAAATCTTTTTCTATATAAGTATCGGTTACAGGCAGATATGCCTCTGGCTGGTAATAATCGTAATAAGAAACAAAATATTCAACAGCATTATCAGGAAAAAACTGTTTAAACTCACCATATAGTTGTGCAGCCAATGTTTTATTATGACTTAAAATCAAGGTAGGTTTTTCAACTTTTTTGATAACATTGGCAACAGTAAATGTTTTTCCTGAACCGGTAACACCCAAAAGAGTCTGGAATTTATCACCCCTTTTAATTCCTTCAGCTAATTGATTTATTGCTTCAGGCTGATCTCCAGTTGGCACAAATTCAGATGTTAATTTAAATTTCATTCACTAAAATTAGTTTTAACCAAAATAACAAAAACAGGATAATGATCACTGTACCCTCCGTAATAATTTGGTCCGCCATAAGTTCTGTTTGGGCTTTTTTGACCGTTTTTATTGGTAAAAGTAATCCAGTCGGCAGAAAATATATGAGCTTCTGAATTTAATACATAATACCCTTTAGTGCAGCTAATTAAATTATTTGAAACAATAATTTGATCTAAGGCGCTCCAATTACCTCGGTAGCTGTGTGAACCAAATCCTTTTTTTGATAATGGAAGCATCAAATTTGTCACTGTACCAGGTTCGTTTGTATTGTTGGCTTTTAAAGTTTCAAATATACTTTTATTTATAGGTTCATCATTCAAATCACCTACTGCAATAATTTTTGCATTCGGATTTAACGAAACGATAGAGTCAATTTCATTTTTTAAAGTTTGCGCACAAACAATACGTTGTGGTTCAGTTTCTTCCTGTCCGCCACTTCTCGATTTCCAATGTTTTACAAATACATGACTTGTAT
>CAZPMA010000003.1:0-59487 GCA_964587535.1 uncultured Bacteroidales bacterium | reverse complement strand
CCGATACGTTGTTTCATGCCGCCTGAGAAAGAACCAATTTTTTCATCTTTACTATCAAACATATGAACTGCATTAAGAACATATTCTACTCGTTTAGTTCTTTCTTCCTGGTTATAGATTTTCTTGAGTATACCCATGTAATGTAAGAAATCCCAGGCAGTCATGTTTTCGTACATACCAAATTCCTGTGGAAGGTAACCAATTAAACCTTGTAGCTCTTCTCTTTTTTCTCGAACATCAATGCCATTAATTGTTATCTGACCATAGCTAGGTTCAAGGATTCCGCAAATGATACGCATTAATGTTGATTTGCCAGCACCATTTGGTCCAAGTAATCCAAACATCCCATTTTCTATTTTAATCGAAACACCTTTAAGTGCTTTAAAAGGAACTTTCTTTTTACCAATAATTGGAATAACCTTAACTAATTTATAAAAGCCTTTTCGGATGCTTTTAAATTTACCCTTTAATCTGTTAATATCAACTTGTTTCTTGTATAAATTATCCGATGTAACTTTTATTAAAATAAGGAAATACCATATTACACCCATTGGAATTATTAGTCCAAGAAGTGTATACTTTTTATAAAATAAGAATAAAGTAAGTGCAGGGAAACCCCAGAAAAATGATTTTTGAATTACGCTCAATAGAAATCTTACAAGTTTATGTTTGCCTGCATATTTTAAGTTTGAAACATATTTTTTTATTGGATCTAAAACATATAATGTTATGATATATAAGAATATAGGTAATATAAAATACCATAATCCACTTTCTAAATGAAAATATATAAAGAATAGAAAGAAGCCAATTAGGGGTATTTGCCATATTAACTGGTCAAAATCTTTTGCAGATTTATATTCGTGTTCAATTCCTAAACGTTTACGAATATTTATTCCTGATTTCCATTCACGCATAAAGCGATTATCCCAATCATAAATCTTTACAAGGTTTCTGATTTTTATATTCAAGGCATCTTTCTCGTCGATTAGTTTCTCACTGGCTTTTCGCAAACTGTTCTGGATAAAATATATGCTTGCCGGAACAGCAATAATCAATAATATGAAAACAATAATCTGCCATACTCTTCTGTCAATCTCAGTAAATATAAAGTAACTACCAATAGCCCAAATTGCGATCTGAACTATTTTAATGTAGGTTTTTTGTTGATAAATCCAGTTTAACGATGATTGCAGACCTGAATTTAAGGTGGGAATAAATACTAAAGTTAAAATTGTACTTAATGTTAATCCGCCGATAATTGTAATTGCAAAAGGAACACCAATTAGTTGCACATATTCGGCTTTTCCTAATGCAAGCGGAATAAGGGCAATTATTGTTGTAATGGCTGTTATTAATATGGGTCTTACACGTGCTAAACCAGCCATCATTAATGCCCTTGATTCTGAATACCCACGTCGTCGTAAAACTCTGGAGTAGTCAATTAAAATAATTCCATTATTTACCACAATTCCAAGTAGAATAAGCAATCCGGTTAATACATTTGTATTCATTAACGATGTTCCTGTAAGTATTAATAATACCAGGGAGCCTATGGCAGCCATTGGAATTGAAAACATCATAACTATTGGAGTTGAGAATGATTCAAAAACCGAAGCAAGAATCATATAAATAAGGATAAATGCCATTAACAGCAAAAAACCAAATTCACCCAAGTTATCTTCTTCATGAACAACTTCAAGAGCAATACCCGAAGGTAAACTCATATTGCTTATAAGTTCATCAATTTCAAATCGGGCAGATTCTAATAAATCTTTTTCACTTTGCACTTCATCAATAAACTGATATACAACTTCTAATTGTTTTTCCTGATTTGTTCTTTTAATGGTTGATAAACCTTCAGTAAAATTGAATTTACTTATTTCCTGTAATTCAAATTGTGAACCCTGACCGCTTCGAACAGATAGGGTTTTTAAATCAGTAATATTTCTGTCTTTTTGGTCTTCATAAGTAAGTGTCTTTATCTGAATGTCGTATTCATCTGTTCCCTGTTTGAATTTTATACCACTTGAAAATTCATGTTGGAATGAGTTTAACTCAGAAAGCACTGAAGTTACCGGGATATCATAAAATGACATTAATTGCTTATCTAAATTAAGCATTAGCTCTGGTCTTTTATCTGGAACACGTATGTCAACATTTTCAATAGAAGTTAGCTGGCCCAAATAATATTTAACATCATTAGCCTGATTAAGCATTTTATCAAAATCCTGACCTTTAATAATTACTTTCTCGCGCTGAGCACCGATTCCAAGCATTCGACCAAACTCGTCGTCGGCATAACTATCGCTGCCAAAACGTCGTCCACTTGCGGGTGGATCCCAGCTAAATTCTGCAGGATTTAAATCTTCAATTCGATCCATAATTTCATTTTTGATCTTTGGGATCGAATAATTACGTATGTCTTTGAAATCATCAACTAAAGTAATTGTAATAACAGCTTCCTCTTCATATACCTGACTTAAAACATCTTTCTTTTCTTC
The DNA here is from genome assembly GCA_964587535.1 of uncultured Bacteroidales bacterium. GTDB lineage: Bacteria > Bacteroidota > Bacteroidia > Bacteroidales > UBA12077 > UBA12077. Next base: position 56,983 of record CAZPMA010000003.1, on the reverse strand, counting down.
CAGATCTTCCAGTTTTTTTTCAGCTTCTGCAATTACGATATCCGTATCATCTAAGGTAGTTCCACTAGGTAAGCTTACGTATAGTTTAATCTCTTTGATTTCTGCTTCTTCTGATGAAATAAAGCTTATTCCTAAACTGATTAAAAGTGTGAGGAAAAATACAATTAATGCTCCAAGTATAGTTTTTCCAGGTTTTCGCATACATGTTTTAAGGATTACTCTATAAATCTGTATTAATCTATTGTGGAAAGAAATGGTTTCAAATTGTATTGGTTTATCATTTTTTCTGTACTTAAGAAAAGCATGTGTAATCATCGGAATAAGCAATAAGGCTACTACCAAAGACACTAGTAAGGTGGAAATAATTGAAACTCCGATATGTTTACCAATTAAACTGATAAAGAAATCAGTTGAGAACACAAAAGGTAAAAATACAGTTACTGTGGTAAGGGTTGCTGCAAATATGGAGCGCCATACTTCTTTTGTTCCTTGTATTACTGCTTGATCAGGGTTTATGTTTTTCGCTGCCAAACGATAAATATTTTCGAGTACTACCACACTATTGTCGAGCAGCATTCCAATGGCCAGAGCCATTCCCAAAAGTGTTAAACTATTTATGGTTATTCCAAAAGCATAAAAGAAATTAAATGCCGTATAAACAGATATTGGTATCGCCAATGCAATTGCTATTACCAATCTGAAGTTTTTTAGGAATATCCATAGGATAAAAATAGCCAGTATTCCGCCAATAAGTGCTAAATGAATTATGGAATCGATATTATTCTCCATTGTTTCAGCATTATTACTTTGAATCACTAACTCAATATCTTTAGCCGAAAGTTCTTTATTTAGATTTTTTAACAGGCTCTTTACATTATTTGCCAATGCTATGATGTTAGCCTGCGAATCTTTAGTTAAACTTATGGTAACAGCTTCTTTACCATTTACTCGGCTATACGATTCTTGCTCTTTTACACCGTAATTAATTTCAGCAATATCTTTTAACTTTATTTTACCTTGCTCTTTAACAACCAGGTTGTGTATATCTTGTATATCATCAAATTCTGATAGAACATTTACAAAATGTAGCTGGTTTTGATTACTTACTTTACCTACAAAAGTTCTTGATTTACTGTTATTACTTAAAGCTGTTCGTACGTCGGCAGGTGTTATACCATAGCTATCGCATATATCCTGGTGAAGAACTATTTCAATAGATCTCTCTCGGCCACCAAAGACTTCTGCATTTGCAATACCATCAATATTTTTTATTTTATTGATGATCTCCTGATCCGTAATATGTCTTACCCTATCAACACCACCACTTCCTCGAACATCAATGCTCATGAACATATTATTCATTTGTTCCAAATCGAATTTGAAAGCTTGTACTTGAAATTCTTCAGGGATAGATCCTTTTGTTTCCTCAATTTTTTCAATGAGCTTTAAATAAGCATATTTTAAATCAGTTCCTTTTTCGTAAGATATTGCTACACTGCCAGATTGTTGTCCTGCTGTAGAATTTATTTCTTCAATGTTTTCTAATGTTCCTATTGCACCTTCTAATGGAATAATAGCTTGGTTTTCCATGTATTTTGGATCAACTTCCAATGGAGTCCCAACACTTACATAAAGCATTGGTAGTGTCGCATTAGGATAGAGCTCAACTGCCAATTGTTTATATGAAATATATCCAAGCATTGTAAGCCCTGTAAAGAGCATTGCAATAAGTGTTTTTCTTTTTATAATGAAATTCATATTCTTTTTTCTCGCTATGGCGCTAAAACGCCAAGACATTTTATTTTATCAATTATAAATTATTAACTATTCTCGTAATACCATCCTTAATTAATTTTTCATTAAAGTTGATTAACAAGCCTAGTTTTATATTAGTTAATCTTAAATAGGTTAATAATTGTTTTGGATGAACAGGAGCAATGCTTTCAACAGATTTTAACTCAATTATTACTTTATTTTCAATAATCAAATCAGCACGAAATCCAATTTCCATTTTTATATTATTCCAGATTACTGGAATCGCTTTTTGTCTTTCAACTTTTAATCCTTGCGCTGTTAGTTCATAAAAAAGAATTTCTTCATATACTGATTCCAATAATCCCGGACCAAGTTTAACATGTATATTATAACAAGTATTAACTATTATTTTAGATAATTCGTTTTCAGTCATATAGTAATATTCGTAGCGACTCTGAATCTTTGCGGGATTATATCTTCACAAAAACATCTGAGTGCGATTATTTAGATATTTCTACTAAATTTCATTTTTATATTCTCAAAAACATAGTAAACACATGGGATAACAACCAGTGTTAACAATGTTGATGTGATTAAACCGGCAATTACTGCAATAGCCATAGGAGATCTTAATGCGGCACTTTCTCCAATCCCAAATGTTAATGGCAATAAGGCCAATATGGTTGTTAAACTTGTCATTATAATTGGTCTGATACGATTTTCACCAGCACTTATGATAGATTCTCTTAATGATAAACCCTGGGCTTTGAACTGGTTAATGGCATCAACTAAAATAATTGAATCATTAACTGCAATACCTGCCAGCATAATTATTCCAATGTAAGCCATGATACTTAATGACTTTCCTAAAATTAAGAATGCCCATATAGCTCCAACACCTGCTAAAGGAATTGTCAATAAAATTGTAAATGGATGGATCAGTGATTCAAACTGAGATGCCATAACCATATAAACCAAAATGATTGAAAGCATCAAAGCAAAACTCAATCCTGACATAGCTTCCTGTCTTTTTTGTTCTTCACCAACAATATTTACCTCGTATTCTAACGGAATATCTAGAGTTTCAATCTGTTCTTTTACTTTTTTAATAACCTGATCGAATGCCAACGATTGATCAATATCTGCCATCACTTTGGTAATCCTGTTCTGATTTCTTCGGAACAACTGCTTTGGAGATAATGACTTCTTAATATGTGCTAACTCATACAATGGAACATTTTGGCTTCCATTTTTAAGTGTTATGGAATAAAATTCTGATAAACTTATATCCGGGAGTTTAACTGTAATATCGTTCATTTCTCCATTCTTTTCATATTTACCTGCATCTTTACCCATGAGTAAATCTTTAAGCTGAGATGTAATATCTTCTACACTCATATTATAAACTCCGGCTTTATATCTATCTATAACAACATCAATTTCCGGAGCACCTTCTTCAACATTTGTTTTAATATTGAGCAATTCGGGTAAATCAATAAGTTTATATTTAATCTCTTCTGAGATCCGACTCAAAATGTCCAGATCTTTTCCTTTTATTTCAACAACCAGTGGAGCTTCGTCAGTTCCTAATGTTGATTGTAATGCGGTTTCATCACGAATAATTGAAATTTCAGCATCAGGAATAGTACTAAGCAATTCTTCAACATTAGTAATAATTATTTCAGACTGCCTAATATATTCCTTATTCAAATGAATTTTAAGAATTGCTGTATTTTCGTTTTGAAAAACAGATTTTTCATTGCTTGATGAGCTGGATGGTCCAACCTGACTATAAATTATATCTAATTTATCACCCAACATTTCGTTAAGCATTGATTCAATATTCGCAACGACCCCTGAAGTTCGTTCCAGTTGAGTGCCCTCTTTTAATTTTATTTCAACACTAAATTCATTGGTTCCACTTTTGGGCAAATATTCTGACCCTACAAATGGGAATATATAAACTGTTAATCCCAGTAGAATTAAAGCTGAAATTAATACCAGGCCTTTTCGGTCAAGTAATTTAGATAAAAGAGTCCCGTACCATTTAATACGTACAGACTTAATTTCCTTCTGATGTCTTTTATTTCTGTAAGCATAATTAAATAGCATAGGAATAACTAAAATAGCTACAAAAAGGGATGCTAGTAATGAGAATGCCACTGTCCAAGCCTGATCTTTAAAAAGTGCACCAGAAGCACCATGCAGATATACAATTGGTAAGAAAACAACAATTGTGGTTAAAGTAGAAGCTACAATTGCACCACCAACTTCAGCTGTTCCATTTATAGCAGCTTCTCGAACCGACATACCTTGTTCCATGTTACGGAAAATATTTTCCATTACCACAATGGCATTATCTACCAGCATTCCTGCACCCAGGGCTAAACCTCCTAAGGTCATAATATTTAGGCTTAGGCCATTAAAGTACATTAAGTTAAACGTTGCAATGACTGATACCGGAATTGCAAAACTTATAATTGCAGTTACTTTTAATCTGCGTAAGAAAATAAAAAGAACAAAAACAGCAATTAGAATACCGACCAAAGCTGTTTCCTGAACTTCGTCGATGGCAGTTTGAATAAACTCTCCCTGGTTTTGAACAATAATAAATTCATAACCGGGCAAAGCTTTTTGTATGGATTCGAACGATTCGGTTAAATCATCAACGGCTTTTACAGTATTGAATCCTGTTTCCTTGTATATCGAAAGCCCTATGCATCTTTGTCCGTTTATTCGAACAATATTTTGCGGGTTTTTATTTACAAAACTAACTTTAGCAACATCCTTAAGAAAAATAGGGGCTTTAATTGTCGATTGCTCATTGGCACTGTTTACAAGTTTATAGCTTAAAACGATATTCTCAATATCTTCAATCTTTTCAATAAGGCTGGTACCTTTAATAATATATTTTTTACCCATCTCAACGATTGTTCCACCAGATACATTTCTGTTTATGTTTTGTATCTCTTGAACAATTTGATTTGTGGTTAAACCATAAGCATCCAGTTTGTACTGTTCGGTCTCAATCAATACTTCTTTTTCTTCAGTACCTGTTAATGTAACATCAGCAATGCCTTCCAAACGAATAAGTTCATTTCGAATGTAATTCTCACCAGTCTTTCGAAGCTCATCCATATCTGATATTTCAGGATGTTTCATTCCAATAATCATTATAGGCGTAGCATTCGGATCGTGCTGGGTAATTGTAAACTCATCTATTTCTGCACTCTGACTATAAGTTGTAAGTGCTTTTTGTAAGTCTAAGAAAGCTTCATCCATATCGGAACCCCAATTGTATTCAACAGTAACCCTTGCAGAACCAACCATACAAACTGAAGAGACCTGTGATACTCCTTTTTGCCGAATAGCCTGAGCTTCTAGATCTTCTATATATTGTTTTTCTATTTCTTCGGGTGGACGTTCACCTACTTTTATCTCAACAAATATTCTTGGAGCATTCATGTCGGGGAATAAATCCACACTTAAACGCTCAAATGAAATATATCCTAACAAGATGATTCCGATAACAATCATCGAAACGGTAACAGGATTATTTACTGAGAATTGTGTTATTTTTTTCATGCTTTTTTATTTTCTCGTAAAGACGCAAGGAATTTTTATTTCTATATTTGGCCAAATGCATCTTTTTAACGTTTTATATTTTTTGGAAACTCGAAATCTAGAACTGAACAACTATTTAATAACCTTTACTTTAGATCTGTTTCTCAGTGTTTCAAATCCTTTTATAACCAGTCTTTCGTTTTGTTCTAACCCAGAAATAATTTGTACTTCATTAGGATTTTCAAGACCAAAAGTTACAATTCGCTCTTGTGCTAATCCTTTATCAATAATAAATACAGTATTTCCACGTTGTTTTGAAAGAATTACGTTTTTTGGAATTACAATAGCATTATCAACCGAAGCAACAATAATCTCACCTTTAGCAAACATACCCGGGCGCAATAGCAAATCATTGTTTTTAATGTTTATCATAGCTTTAAAAGATCGTGTATCAACATCAATAGCTGGAGATATTTGGCTAACAGTAGCAACTAATGTATCATTAGGGATTGTATAATTTGTAATATTTACTTTCTGTCCTGATTTAACGTAAGTCAAGTCTTTCTCAGCTAAGCTGATTTCCATATATAATTTGCTATAATCCATTAGTTTAAACATTAATGAGCTTGCATCAACTTTAGTTGAAGGAGTATAGTATGGTAAATCGACAATTACTCCTGAAAAAGGAGCTTTAATATGCATTTTTTCTAAGCGAATAAGCGCATCTTTGTAATTGTAATCAGCATTGATGTATTCAATTTCTGCATTTTTTAATTCACTCAGGGTAACACCCCCTTTTTCATAAAGTGATTGCTGCTTTTCATAAACTTGTTTTGAAATTTCAAGGCTAAGCTTAAGAGAGTTGATCTTAACATTGTTTTCGTATTCTTTATCTTCTAGTCGAATAATTTCATCTCCTTCCTTAACATAATCTCCTAAAGCATATTTGTTGCCAGTAGCAGGATTTACGAGTAAGATATAGTTTCCTGCAATTTCAGATCGCTGGCTAATTTCTTTTACAGGATAAACAGTTCCTGTAGTTTCTATGAATTTTTCGATAGATTTCAGTTTTAAATCCATAACAGATACCGGCACTGATATGTCTTTATTTAGTTCTTTTTCTTCGTTGTTACATGCTGATAATAAAACAACAGCAATAATGAATGGTATGAGCTTTTTCATTTTTTTATATTGATTTGTATGGTTTTATTTAATTTTAGATTTCAGATTTCAGATTTCAGATTTCAGATTTCAAATTTTAGATTTCAGATTACTGATTACTGATTACTTTTTTCTTAACTTTATTGTTATAAATTTTATTCCTTAGTTTTTATATTATTTTGTAATTCTTGTGGCACGAATGATGTATTGTTTTCAAAATCCCATAGCGACTGTATTTTTAAGTTAAGTAACTCAAGTTTATAACTTATTAAAGCATTGGCTAAATCCATTTTCTTTTCCGATAGCTGATTTTGATATCTTTCTAAATCAATACTTGTTAAATCGCCATTTCTATATCTTTCTAAATTGATATCATATGTTAACTGAGCATTCTTTTCATTTTGTTTTGCAATCTTAATTTGGTTATTAAGGTTTTGCAGGTTACGTGCAATTTTTCGAATACTAATCACAATATCGTTTTCCATTGATTTTAAATCAAGTTCTTTTGATTCTACTGCCAGTTCAGCCGCTCTTATTTGGGATTTTCTTGCTCCCCAGTCAAAAATTGGAATAGAAAAAGTTATGCCAACTTGTGGACTTCGTGTGGGTTTATCATATATGTAAGCAAAATCTTCATCATTACCCATAATTCCAATTGATAAATCAAGGTCACCGCGGAATTCATTTGTTGCGCTTGTTTCGATTAAGTCTAATTCGGCATTGTTTAAATCAATTTGTCTTTGAGAAAGCTCCAATCTTTGAGCAAGACCATTTTCTATTGCTTTGTCTAAATCTATTAAAACGGGTTTATATTCAATGTCTGTTTTAATTTCAATAATATCAGTTAATGGTAATCCAACAAGTTGCTTAAATTCATCTTTTGCATTTTCAAGATCAACCACTGCATTATCATGGTTTGATTGACTTGTTGAGTAATTTAATTCACCTTGTAACAATTCTTCCTGGGCAGATAAACCCGCTTCAACTTTACTTTTTATTATTTCTAAACTGATTTTTTGATTTTCAAATTCTTCATTGGCAATTTGTACAGCCATTTGCTTTTGATATATGGCATAAAAAGCCTGAGTCACCTGTCTTTCCATGCTTAGCATTTGAATCGAATATGCCAGCGTAGAATTTTCCAGATTATATTCATATCTTTTTAAGTTAAGCTTAGTTCTGTTATAAGTAAACAAAGGTTGATTATAGCTTAGATATAAATTGTTATCAAATCCACTATAGGTGTTAGATACTTTTGTAGGATTTAATGGATCAGTATAAGTATCAAATGTTTCTGTCGATGTTGATTTATATTCGAAATCATTTCTCAGAGATAATGTACCGTCTGTCCATTTTACAGGTTGCGAGATTATTAAGCCTCCGTTTGATGATGTATTTTCCGAATTATACCATTGTGAATAATACTCGTTATACGTTTCGCTATTTGAATATTGAAAAGGGGAAACATTTAGTGAGAATTGTGTCTTTAGCATAGATAATTGTGCATTTAAATACTCTCTGTTTTGTTCCATTGAAAACTTTGATTGTTTAATTTCAGGACTGTTTTCTAATGCAATACTCAACGCATCGTCAAGAGTGAGTACTTTTTGCCCTTGAGTTATTAAAGCACTGAAAATCATTAGGCCTATAAATAGTATTTTTATTCTTAGCATTTTATGTGTGATTTTATTGTTTACTTTTTTTATTTAATTGTTTTTAACCCATTTTATAGCATCGGCATATATCATTTTTCCAACTGATTTATTAGTTAGCTCTACTTTAGCATTTGCAGGGGATATATAAAATGTTCCAATGTAGTTCCAACCTTGATCTAACTCTTCATCGGTAAGTATAACTTCATCAATGCCGTCGTCGTTGTATATTTTGAAATTATAATTTGGCTTACGTTTTTCACGACTCCATTCAATGTTTAATTTAACTATATAACAATATATGTCATAATAAGCACCTTCAGTTAAATCTGCATTCCACTGAGCTATTCTGCTTCCATCTCCTGTGCGAGTGTAATAACCAGACCTTACATATTTACCATAGAATTCAGACCTTAAAACAGGTTTCCATTCTGATGGTGGATTCCAGAAATTTAATCCGGAATATTTATACCTGTCTACTTTCTCTTTGTTTATCAATGTACGCAAGTAACTTTCATTTAATTCCTGTATATATTCAAATCCTTTATCTTCATTGTCAACGATTATTTCACCAGGGTTTGAAATTTCTGTGAATAGTTCATATTTCTTAATATTATCCAGAACAGGTATCTTCTTTGTTTCTTCAAAACCCGAAAAATCATAAATAAGATTATTAGGCAGATTTTCTGAGATATTTGTGTAAATATTCATTCTTGTTGGTTCTGTGTTAAAAACAATACCTATTTCCTTAGCTGTTTTTGCCGGGATAAAAATTTTATTTGTATAGTCTGGTTGCTCAGGTTCATCTGATCTAAAATTACTTGCATTGCTTTTATCATCTAAATCAATATTCATAGAAATGATACCATCAACTGATTCCGGATTGGCAATTTTAAACCTCACCTGATATTTGGTATACTCACCATCAAGTACTTTGTAGGTTTCCAGATCTTTTATTAAAAAACCTGGAAGTTCTTTTTTGGTATACCAGTTTTCTATTTCGTTGGAGATAGAATGATTAAATGTACTTACAATTTCACTTTCTAAATCTTGAAATTTAATTGATTGATGCCTGTTATTATTAATTAGATCATTTAAAAGATTATTAAATTCCACTTCGCCGTAACGAGCTCTGAATAATGAGAATAAATAATCTCCTTTTGCAAGAATTATATCGTTAATTTTAAGAGGATCCCCATCTTCATCATCTTCATTTCCTTTTTTAACTCCTTTTTTTAACAAGTTAGCAAGACTTGCTTCTTTAAGCTCAAGATTAATTTTTTCGCCTTTGCTTATTCCTCGCCAAAACCACCTATTGGATGATAAATTATTTACATTTCGTTCACGTAAATATATTTCAAGGGCCAAATTAAGTACAGGATAATCTTCAGATTCAATATGAGTTACAAAGCTGTAATAATTTGGGATTAAACTATATGTATATTTATCAACAACTTCACTAAATTGATACCATTCAGTAGGTGGAGCCATAAAGTTTCCGCGTACAAAACGTTTAAATATTCTAACCTGCAATTCTTCAGGGGTGACTTCTTCGTTGTTTTCTTTCATTCTTTTCTCATAACGCTTCTTTCTTCTTTTGAAATCAGTTTCTTCCATTATTACACCTTTTTCAGGGTAAAATATTATTTCAGGTTGTACTGCATCACTGGTTACCGACCAAATATGTTTGTCAAGAGCAAAATGAATTGGAACTTCCGCTAAATAGAATCTGTCAAATCCATAATTTAAATCGAGTAAGGTACCATATTCGTCTCTTAATTCTCTAATTATTGCTGGCAGAGTATCTTTAAATTCAGTAAAATGATCTATGAAATAATCATTCTTTTGAGTGGTATATACGGCATATTCAACTGAATCAACTGCGATTGAATATTTTTTATAGTTAGCTATTAATAAACTTATTTTTGGTAATGCTACACTATTTCTAAATTCAAAAACCCCACTCTCATTTAATTCTGAATTTCCCTGAGATACCGCTGTTAATCCATTTTTTGTTTTAACATTTAAGCTGAATTTAGTAAAGTCAGGTTGATAGTATGCAGGTTTATCTGTTGCATAAGTTACTCCTGATGTTGGATACCATAAAGATTCGCTGGTTAAGCAAACAAAGTCATTTTGAATGTAAGCAAAACGTTTTCTTGCTTTAAAAATTTCCATTGGAAAATAATCTTTGTATTCTTCAAAGTCTTGGTCTAACGAATGTGTATTTTCATTGATTTGTCCTTTATATTCAATTGTAATTAATAATTTTTCATTTGGTTTAAGTCCTGATTTGTAATCAATCTTAATTAAATGTAAATCTCTTTCAAATGCTGTCTCCTGACCATTAATTTTAAGATATTTGACTTGTAATGAAGGATTTAAACTAAATATAATGTTGAAAATATTTTTTTTTGTTTTATTGGAAAGGTTTAATTCAGTTTTAACATGAATTGTTTTTTCTGTGTGTTCCAGATTAATGTTTGTTTCATCAATATGAACTCTTGGAAGATTGCAATATTTATTATTAAGAGCAATCATTTCCTTCTTTTGAACAACATTGTACCCTTTAATTGAAATGTATTTATATCCTAGAAAAAAACCAGAAGAAAGAAATATAAAAGCTAATAATAAAGGGAAAGACTTAAACTTTTTTGATTGTGGTAATCGTTCCAGTTTAAAAACAGTAAAAAAGATTAAACCAATTCCTAAAAGAAAGTATATTCCTCGGTGAATAATAATTTCCTGTATGTTTCCAAAACCACCAATGGTAGAGTTCATCATAGGAACCTGGTACGCTATATAATCAAATAGGTGATAATATTTTTCATTTAAATAGAATATTGTTAATGCTATATAACCAAGCAATAAAATAAATGTAATCGCTTGATTTTTAAGTAAGGTCATTAAAAAGAATGATAAGCCAAGTATAAATATCAGGGTAGGGATACTAATAAATATAGGATATAAGAAAAACTCGCCTATACCTTTGGCTGAATCTCCGCTTAAGAATGAAAATCCAATACCAAATATTAATATAATCAGATTTAAAATAATAAATACAGACAAAATACCTAATGCTTTACCAATAATGTATTGGGCATTAGTCATAGAACGTACATAAATAACTTCAACAGTATCATTTTTTTTATCTTGTTTTAAAAATTCAGAAGCAAGAAAAACAGCGACAATTGCCTGTCCAAGGTTAAGGATGATTAAATTGGCATAAGGAATAGCTGCCGGCAATGCTCTGTATAGCCAAGGAGATCCACTTGAGTCAACATAAACAGCGATATTAAAAATACCTAATCCTATGATAAATAATCCTGCAAATATTCTAAAGAACCAACTGCGCAGAAGGGTTTTTAATTCAAAATTGGCTACAATACGTATGATTTGAAATGAGTTCATTAGAATCTGTTTTTATTGGTTAAGTATTCCATAAAATAGACATATGCATGTTCAAGATTAGGTTCAATTTCAATGGCATTTTTTACATTAAGTTCATCGCCAACCAGTTGAACTTCCCAACCTTCTTCAGCCGGAATAGTAGATATTATAGCATATTTTTCTTTAAGCATTTCATACTCAAAACCAGATGTGGCTACTTGCCAAACGTGTCCTTTGGTTTTACTGATTAATTCTTCAGGCGAACCTTTAAATTCAACGTTTCCTTTGTTTAATAATGCAAGGTCCTGACAAACACTGGATATATCTCCAACAATATGTGTAGAAAGTATAATTATCACATCTCTTTGGCTAATTTCTGATAATATATTTCTGAATCGAATACGTTCTTCCGGATCAAGCCCCGTTGTTGGTTCATCAACTACAATAATCTGAGGGTCGCCAATCAATGCCTGTGCAATTCCTAATCGACGTTTCATCCCACCTGAAAGCTTGTTGGCACTTCGATCTCTTACATCAAATAAGCCAACTTTGTCGAGCCATTCATCGACTTTCTCAGATCTTTCTTTTTTACTTGTTATGCCTGATAAGCCAGCAGCGTAACTTAAAAACTCCCATGTTTTTAACTTGGTAAAAAATCTAAAATCTTGAGGTAGATATCCAAGCATTTTTCTTATTTCTGAACGATCTTTTAAAAGATCAAAGCCATTCACATTAACTTTTCCTTTACTAGGTTTCATTAAAGTAACCAGTATACGCATTAAACTTGATTTACCAGCTCCATTCGGACCGAGTAAACCAAACATTCCATTTTCAATTTCAAGGTTTACATCTGAAAGCGCTTTTTTACCGTTTTTGTAGATCTTATCCAGATTCTCAATTTGTATTTTCATCAGCTATTTTAGGTTCACTCTTTCTGAAATTAACATCTATATAAAGTAAATATTGTATTTACTTTGATAATACTTAATCTATGACGACAATATTAGTGTTTGGTTACAGCTTTTTATTACAATTTATGAGAGTTTTTAACAAAAATAAATGAGATCAAATTTTTGATCTCATTTATTTAAGTAGCAGGAATGTTAATTATTTTATATTATAAAATTTCAAATATTGCTCAATGTCAAGTGGTTTGCCTGTTCCGTTTTCTAATCTAGTATTCCAGTCGAAGTATTCTCCTTTACTATAGAATTTATCAGCTAAATATTTTCCCACATCCTTATTAAAGGCATAATCTTTTCCAAATTTTTCTTCCAGTGTTGTGTGTATCTGGGTTGATACAAGATCAGCAAGTAAGTAATTTTGCAAATACAGGGGATAAGAAACATAGATCATATCTTTTAAACCTCTTAAATGAAGGTCATTTGTTTCAATCAAAAAATATTTTTTAGCTAACTCTAAATCAATTTCTTCAAAAGGCTTTTCAGGATTCAGATATAAATTTAATTCTCTCAGACAATAAAATAAATGATATCTTATGAAAACAGGTGCGTACTTATTTACCAATTCTTTTCGTTTTATAATCTCATCTTCTGTTAGTTCGGTGTATTTTATTTGCCATTCGATATTTTGTGCGAATCTTGCATTTGTTTCTGCCATACCTTCAGCAAAAGCGCCATTTCCATTACCCGGGATCCATTCGTAGCCTTCTAATATAGGAGTGTTAATTGAATTATAAAGTCCATGTAAACCATGTCCCATTTCATGCATCCAGACAGAGATATCCATACCTAAAGTCATTACAGCACGAAAATCATTCGGTATATTAATCATAAGCCCCTGACCGCCAATTCCGTCAGGCAATTCCATTTCAACCAATTTAGCAGGGAGTTCGTCATAATTAATCCCAATATTGTGCAGTGATTCCTTTACAAGTTCAATATTATTATCTGTATTGATTTTTCTGGGGTTATTATTTGAAAAAAATTGTCCAATAAAGTAAAAGAATTGTTTTCGACTAAAATCATTAATATTTTGTTCCTTTTTTAATTCATTTACCAAATCTGTATACGGACCAACAGTTGCTTCATCTAATACCTTAACAAAGTTTGTAAACCATTCGTATCCCAAACCATTTACTTCAAAGCTTAGATGAGCATAATTATCAAAACCTAATTCAACAGATTTTTGATTACGCATCTTTATAAGCTTTACTATATTTCCTTCATAATCATAATTTGATTTATCTGCTTCACCAGAAACATCAAACATTTCTTCAAGCTCATTTCTTAGTTTCATGATATCGGCATCATATTCAACCTTTGCAGAAAGCAATACATTGTGCCACATATCAATTCTTCTTTTTAAGATAGTGTCATTAATTTCTTCTTTTTTAAGGTGCCAGGTGTCAATTAAATTATTTAATGTGTCATTTGTTAATAAAGCATAAAAATCATCTTTGGGTGCTTTCAGGTCATATTCATTTTCATCAGAATAAAAATTCCAGTAGGCTTGTCCCAAATCAAAACAAATTTGTTCGTATTGAATTTCTTTTTGAGTGAGAAATTTATTGAGCTCTTCGGTTTTATTCTCACAAGAATATAAAAAACCAATAGCTAATGATAAGATTATTAGCTTAAACACAGTTGGTAATAATGTTTTTTTCATAGATGTATTTTTTTTAAAGATCTAAAATATTTTATGCAAACAAAAATATATTCAATAAAACAGATGAGGTAATCTGTAAAATTTTCAATTTTAATTCTATTCAATAGTCTTATATATCAGAGTAACAAATTTGATTTTAGTTTAATTCATACTTTTAATTTTTAAAATATTAAATTAAAGGATGGTTTTTTTCAGCATTCGATATTACAGAAATACCTCCACTATATAATCTCATAATTTATAAAGCTTAGATAATGATTGACTTAAACCTTGCTTATCTGTGAATTTTATATTCATTAATATATGCTTAGAAAGGATTTTAATATCAGTAAGTATAGAACTTGATAATAAAGTTCGATATGAATAATATCAATATTTTTCAGGTGTTCGATTTTATATCTTAATGCCCGTTATCGGGCATTAAGATATACTTCAAAAATTATCTAATAAATTAATAAACAATGTAATAATAGGTGATGGCATGAAATTAGATCAGTAATTAATTTGTTTCCAACTTTTTTAATGAATTTTATAGCGGTTATTATGACTTTAACAAATATTTAACAATTTATAAATTGACAAAACGGGAATTAATGTATACTTTTACTACGAATTGATTCGTATATAAATTAAAACTAAATACTATGTTTAAAAATCTTATTAAAACTGCAATTCGAAATATTTTTAAAGACTTTGCATACAGCGGTTTAAATATTCTGGGCTTAACTTTGGGAATAGCCAGTGCTTTGTTTCTGATTATTTATATTTCAAATGAATTAAGTTATGATCGTTATCACGAAAAAGGTGACAGAATCTATCGTGTTGCTTCACATATTTCAGAAACCGACGATGATTTTACATGGATAGTAGCTCAAATTCCTTTTGCACCACAGGTGGTGCAAGATTATCCTGAAGTTGAAGCTGCTGTGAGATTTATTGATAATGGGAGAGAGTTATTTAAATTTGAAGATAAGGAGTTTTATGAAGAAAATTTCTATTATGCAGATTCCAATGTATTTGATGTATTTACATATAA
This sequence comes from uncultured Bacteroidales bacterium, assembly GCA_964587535.1. Lineage (GTDB taxonomy): Bacteria > Bacteroidota > Bacteroidia > Bacteroidales > UBA12077 > UBA12077. The sequence goes on along the minus strand of CAZPMA010000003.1, from coordinate 41,797 downwards.
GTTTATAAAAGGAAATCGGGCTACTGCATTGATTGAACCTAATTCGTTGATTTTAACAGAGACTGTTGCCGCTAAATATTTTGGTCAAGAAGATCCTATAGGTAAAGCAATTGTTAATGGAGATCAATCTTATAAAATAACAGGTGTAATTAAGGATGTCCCACGGAATTCTCATTTTCGTTTTGAAGGATTAATTTCTAGGAGTAGTTTACCTGCTGATTTCGGACAAAGTTGGGGTAATTTTGGTGTTTATACATATATTTTGTTACCTGAAGATATAAATTATAAAGAGTTTGAAGATAAAATTCAGGAAATGTATGATAAGTATATGGCTGAGATTTTTGAAAGACTAGGAATTAACATCGAATATCAATTAATGCGAATTACGGATATTCATTTAAAATCTACTGCACAAGGTGAGCCAGAACCTACAGGTAGTCTTGCTTATGTTATGATTTTTGCCATTGTTGCACTGTTTTTAATATTAATCGCAACTATGAATTATATGAATCTGGCAACAGCTCGTTCTACAAAAAGAGCCCGAGAAGTTGGATTACGTAAAGTGGTTGGATCGCATCGGGGAAGCTTGATAACCCAGTTTTTAACAGAATCAACAGTGTTAACTTTTATATCTGTTGTTTTAAGTATAGTTATTTTGGTTCTTTTATTACCCAAATTTAACCAGTTGGCAGGAAAATCATTTGATATAGATATAGTTTATAGCCCTGTAGTAATTATTAGTTTAATTGCAATTATATTGGTTGTGGGAATTTTTGGTGGAAGTTATCCAGCATTTTATTTATCAAGGTTTAATCCGGTATCAGTGCTTAAAGGAGAAGTTACAAAAGGGTCATCCGGAAAGATGTTCAGAAGAGTTCTTGTTGTAATTCAGTTTTCAATTTCTGTTGCAATGATTGTATCTACATTAGTTGTATTTAAGCAATTAAGTTACTTAAAAACAAAAGATCTGGGTTATGATATGCAAAATGTGATCAGTTTACAGTTTACGACAAGGGAAATGGTAGACAAATACCCTGTTCTTAAACAAGCAATGCTGGAAAATCCTAATATAAAATACGTTGGTTCAACAGGTACAAGAGTGGGAGAAGGATCAGGTAAAATTATCTTAAATATAGAGACTGATGATGGAATGCAGCAAAAAGGAGTTAATCTGGGTAGTATTGATCATGACTTTATAGAAACTCTTGGTATTGAAATGAAACAAGGTAGGGATTTCCAGGAAGATATGCCTTCAGATACATTACTTGGAGTAATTGTTAATGAAACTATGGCAAAGCGTTTTAACTGGGACAAACCTTTAGGTAAAAAAGTTGAACTACAAGGTCGTGGGGGACAGGATTTTCTGAGAGCTGAAGTTGTTGGTGTTATGAAAGATTTTCATCAGACAGGAATGTATAACGAGATTGAGACATTGTTATACTTTTACAGAGTGAACAATCGAATAGTATATATTAAAATGACTGATGAAGATGTACAGGGAACAATTCGATACATTGAAAGCCGTTGGAATGACATATTTCCTTCGTCACCATTTGAATATTCGTTCTTATCTGACAGGTTTAACGAACAGTTTGGAGCTGATGAAAAACGAGGATTTATTTTTACTCTATTCACAGTTTTAGCTATTTTAATTGCTTGTCTTGGATTATTCGGTTTAGCATCCTATACCGTTGAGCAGCGTACAAAGGAAATCGGAATTCGAAAAGTGGTTGGAGCAAGTGAAGTTACAGTAGTTAAATTGATATCAAAAGAATTTATAATATTGGTTATAATAGCAATTGCAATTGCGTTTCCATTATCATTCTATTTTATGCGCGATTGGTTACAAAACTTTGTGTATAGAACAAATTTAGGATTATTTATATTTATTATGGCTGGATTAATAACTGTTGCAATAACATTTATAACTATTAGCTACCAGGCGTGGAGAGCTGCTAATACAAATCCGGCAGAATCGCTAAGAGTAGAATAGTATTTAATTATTTATGTTATGGAGTGGCAGTTGTGCCACTCTTTTTTTTATTTTTACATCAAAAATGAAACATAAAACATGCCCACAATGTGGGATTGCAAACTTTTATTTGAAAGATAGTTTGGGAAATAGATTATTAATAAAAATTTCTAAAGAAGGAAAGATAGTGCCTAAGGATTCAAGTTTGGATTTAAATGATTTTAATATTGAAATCATATATTGTTTAGGATGCTCATGGAATGGACCTGTTTCCAGCCTTATTTAGATTTAAAACTGTAAATTAAAAATTGTTTCCGATTCATTTGATTGTACTGAAATAATCCCCCCATGCAGTCGCATTATTTGTTGCGATAAACTTAACCCAATTCCAGAACCATCTTGTTTTGTTGTAAAAAAAGGAAAGAATATTGTATCTAGAATTTCATTCTCAATACGTGGTCCATTATTAATTACCTGAATTGCACATTTATTTGACAGGTTGTATAAAACTTTTATACTTATTTGAGGATTTTCAGTTTCGCTTAAAGCTTCAATAGCATTTTTTAAAAGGTTGATAAGAACTTGTTCTAATTGTGCTTTATCGGCCAATATTGTTTTTATATCAGCATCAATATTTGTTTTAAATGTTATATTGTTTTGTTTAAATTTTTTTGCCCATAATTTCTCAATATCAACTATTAGATCTTTTATGTCAATATTAGTGAGATTTGGTTTCGGAATCTTTGAAATAGATCTGAATTTATCAATGAAGTTCTGAATTCCATAGTTTCTTTCCTGAACGATTTTTAAACCAGATGCTATATCCTTTATTACCTCATCGTTAAGCTTATCTATTCCAATAGCTTCTTTACTTTCAGGATTAGTTATTATTTCATTTAAGGTATCTATAGTTGATGATATTGGGCCTAATGAATTCATAATTTCATGTCTTAAAATTTGAGTCATTTTTTGCCATGATTCCAGTTCTTTTTCATCCAATTCAGTTTTAATATCCTGCAGTGATAAAAGCTTAATTTTTTCTTCTTTAGTTTTAAATTCTGTAGCGCGAATAGAAAGTTGAACTATTTTGTTGTTCACATTTATCTTAAAAAGTTGTTGTTCTGAAGGTTTTATTTTTAATAATAAGTCTTCTAAATCAATATTAATCTTTTTAAGTTGATTTACATTCGAAATATTTTCAATACTTAATAATTCCTTAAAAGCTTTATTACATAGTTTAACTTTTCCAGATTGATTAAAACCAAATAAGCCTACTGATGCATGTTCGGTAACTGTTTTAAAATATATATCTTGTTGGATATTTTGTTCCTTAAGTTTTAGTATTTGTATGTTTACCTTTTGAAATCTTTTACTTAACCTTAAAAAGTCCTGATTGTAAAAATCTTCATTTATAACTACAGCAGAGTCATCATATTTTAATGAATCAAAAAATGCAATTAAATTCCTGTTGGTATAATTCATTTTTCTTATAAAGAGTGCCACCTGAATAATGATGAAAGCAACTAAATTGGCATCAATAATAATATCATTATATTTATTATGAGCCAGAACCAATAAAAAGCAACTGCCAATAATTAAAGCTGTTCGAAAGATTATATTGAAATACAAATTTTTAAATATCATATTTTTCAATTTTGCGATAAAGTGTTTGTCTTCCAACCTTTAATTCTTTTGCTGTTTCACTAATATTCCAATTATTTCTTTCTAAGGCTGATTTTATTATTATTTTTTCTCCTTCTTCTAATGATATTGGTTCATTTAGGTTGTTTTCTTTATCACCATGCTTTTCAAAAAGGAAATCATTTTCTGATAGAGTATTTGATTCAGATAAAATTACAGCCTTTTCAATAGAGTGCTTTAATTCTCTTATATTTCCAGGCCATTTATAGTTTAATAACTTGTCAATGGCTTTGTTATTTATCTTTAATCCTGGTTTATTGTACTTGTTTGAAATTAATTCTAAATAGTAGTTGGTTAAGGGGATGATATCATTTTTTCTTTCTCTAAGCGGGGGAATTAAAATTTGAACAGTATTTATTCTATATAAAAGATCCTCACGAAACAGATCTTCTGAAATAAGACTTTGTAGATCTTTATTGGTTGCTGAAATCAATCTAATATCAACAGGAATTGATTCATTTGTTCCCATTTTGGTGATTTCCCTTTTTTGAAGGGCAGTAAGTAGTTTAGCTTGCATTAAATAGGAAAGATTTCCAATTTCATCTAAAAATAATGTTCCTTTATTTGCTGCTTCAAATTTTCCAATACGATCTTCTTTAGCATCAGTAAAAGCACCTTTTTTATGTCCGAATAGTTCACTCTCAAACAAATTTTCATTTAGCGAGGCCATATCGACACTTAAAAATATTTCATTTGTTCTATTTGAAAGTTCATGAATTTTTTGAGCAATTAATTCTTTTCCTGTTCCGTTTTCTCCCAATATCAAAACATTTGCATCTGTTTTTGCAAGCTTTGCAATGGTTTTCATTACATCTCTTATTTGCTCAGACTCATAAATAATTGTTGTTTCCTTTTTCGTATTTTGTGTTAATGCTTTTTTTTCGTTTTCTAACTTTTGAATTTTTTTATTTGATTTAGTCTGTTCTAGTGCTGCCTTTAAAGTAGCAAGCAATTTTTCATTACTCCATGGTTTTTCAATAAAATCAAAAGCTCCGGTTTTTATTGCTTTTACAGCAAGTTCAGAATCGCCATAAGCTGTTATCATTACTACCGGTAAATCTTTTTTTATTTTTTTTATTTCATTTAACCAGTAAATACCTTCATTCCCTGTATTTATTCCAGCCGAAAAATTCATATCCAGCAAAATAACATCAAAATCAATTGTTCTAACTTTATTGATTATTTGGTTTGGATTATTTAACGTGCTTACTTCCAGAAATTTATATTTTAAAAATAAACTTATGGAGTCTAAAACACTTTGGTTGTCATCAATTATTAATATATGTCCTTCTTTACTCATATTTTTAATATCTTACAATCAAATTTAGTACGTAATTAATTTAAATCAAAATAAATTGTATGATTTTGAGACATTGCGTGTGTGTTTTTGAAGCAATTAAATTATGCTAATTTTAGCAATGACACATAAGGTACAGATAAAGAGATAATTGTAAAATTGGCACAAGTTTGGTTTAAATGTAATAAAACCTAAAAATTCAAAGTTATGTTTCTAAAAAATTTTATATTGTCGATAAGAATCATGTTAAGAAGTAAACTATTTTCCTTCCTTAACATTGTTGGCCTAGCCTTTGGCATAGCATGTACCATTCTTCTTTATTTATGGATTAAAGATGAAGTAGAGTTTAACAAATATCATAAAAACCTGGATCGTATACATATGGTTAATCATTTTCAGAATTATAGTGGTGAAGATTATCACGTATGGGTAAATCCTGGACCTTTAGCGAAAGCATTTAAGGAAAGATATCCTGAAGTTGAAGTTTCAGCCAGATATACCAGGGCTTATACAGGCTTGGTGAATTATGGCGAAAAGAAGTTTACGCAAACCGTAGCGGCAGGAGACCCTTCGTTATTAGATATTTACACCATAGAATTTATTGAAGGCACTAAAAATGATTATGCAAGTGGAATCAATACTATGATAATTTCAGAAACTATTGCAAAACAATATTTTGGAGATGAAAGCGCTATAGGTAAAACATTAATAGTTGATGATAAGGAGCCATTTATTGTGCAAGGTGTATTTAAAGATTTTCCTAAAAACATTAATAATCGATTTGATTTATTAATACCATTCGAGAAGTTAAAAGATTTTGGGCAGGATTTAGATAATTGGTATAGTAACTGGTGTGTTACATTTGTACTTTTAAAACCCGAAGTAGATTATTTAGTTTTCAATGAAAAAATATCTGATTATTTAGAAGAAGTTAGAGATAGACCAGTAGATAACCCAATTAAAACTACCGTCTTTTTAAACCCTTTAAAACGGTTACATTTATACGATGTAAAAGGCGGTGGTAAGATTGAGACTGTTCGTATATTTGGGATAATTGCCATATTCATTCTTCTTATAGCTTGTTTTAATTATACAAACTTAGCCACGGCGAGGGCCGAAAACAGAGCAAAAGAAATTGCAGTAAGAAAGGTATTAAGCGCATCTAAAAGAAAACTTATACTCCAGTTTTTGAGTGAATCATTTATTTTCACTTTTCTGGCAATGAACTTTTCGTTGATTTTAGTGAGATTATTTCTACCAGCATTTAATAACATGGCTGGTAAAGAGTTAATAATGAATTATTCAGATATAACCATTCTGACCAGTATTTTAGTAATTTGGATTTTTACCAGTTTTATGGCTGGTTTATATCCGGCGTTTGTGTTATCATCATTCAAGGTTGTTAGTACTTTAAAAGGATCCAAAGGAAATAGTTCAAGAGGGGGCATATTCCGAAAAATATTAGTAGTAATTCAGTTTTCATTATCAATTGGCCTGATAATTAGCACATTAATAGTAAACAATCAGTTAGATTTTTTAAAGACCAAAGAGTTAGGGTTTAATAAAGAAAACATGATTTATGTGCCCATCCAAGGTAAAATGATGGATAGATACAACTTTATCAAGAACGATTTACTTAGTAACCCTAACATTCAAAGTATGTGCCGCACTTCACATCATGATCCTTATACTGTTGGTAGCAATGGTGGTGGATGGGAGTGGGAAGGTAAAGATCCGAGTATTAGTCCTTTGGTTGGTCTTATGTTTGCCGATTATGATTTTCCTAAAACTTTTGAAATTGGTATGTTTGATGGTAGGTATTTCACTGAAGAATTTGCTTCTGATACAGCAAGGAGTATATATGGAAATTTAAATGTTGTTATTAATAAAACATTTGCTGATATTATTGGAACAGAAGGAATTACAGAAAAATTTTTAACACGGGGCGACGAAACAAAATATCCAATCATTGGGGTAATGGATGATTTCCATTTTTTACCAGCCGATCAGGAAATGATGCCTTTGCTATTAATTAATGTCCCTGATTATTACAGATATATTTTTATCAGGATTTCGGGTAATGAAATAAGCGAAACGGTAAAGGATATAGAGTCGGTTTTCGCAGAATACAATCCTGGTTTTGTATTTGATTACGGATTCTTGGATGATGGATACGAAAAACTTTACAAGTCGGAAGAGCGTATTGGGGATATTATGAGAGCATTTACAATTTTTGCAATACTTATTTCTTGTCTTGGATTATTTGGATTAGCTGCATTTTCTGCTCAGAAAAAAACAAAAGAAATTGGAATAAGAAAAGCTATGGGAGCTCCTATAAGTAATATTATAATAATGTTAGCTAAAGAAATGACAAAGTGGGTCTTAATTGCAAATATAATAGCATGGCCATTTTCATATTATTTTATGAATAAATGGCTTGCAAATTATCCATATCAGTATAAAATAACCATTTGGGTATTTATTCTGGCCGGAGTAATGGCTTTTGCACTATCATTGTTAACTGTAATTTATCAATCAATACTTGCTTCAATAAAAAATCCGGTTGATAGTTTAAGATACGAATAGAACTAGAAATCACGTATATAAAAGGCGTTCGAATAAGCACAATTGTGTGCAAATACGAACGCTTTTATTATTAGATAATTTGGGTTAAAATATAGAAAATCAATAATATAAAGTATTTGGAATGACATTTGAACATATGAAATAAATAACCCGAATAACATGTTTAGACATAATATAAAAATTGCACTTCGAAATATTCTAAAATACTGGAATTATTCAATAATCAATATTGGTGGATTAGCTATAGGATTGGCCAGTTTTATATTTATAGTGTTGTATATTGAAGATGAGTTACAATATGATAAATTTTTTGAGAATTCTGAAAATATTTATCGCGTAAATAGATTGTATAATAATAATGATGTTGATGAGGATGCTGCAACAGTTTCATTTCCATGCGGACCAACATTAATGTTAGATTACCCTGGAATAGTAAAGAATCAGGTTCGTTTCTTTAATCAGTTCAGGAATAAATGGTTTTTTGATTATCGCAAAAGTGATGATGAAGTAATTCGTTTTAACGAACCACATTTTATGTTTGTAGATTCTACTGTATTTGATGTGTTTAATTTTCCTTTTGTTGAAGGTAATCCTAAAAACGCATTAGATAGGCCAAACACAATTGTATTAACAGAATCAACAGCCAGAAAATATTTTGGCGATGAGCCTGCAATGGGAAAAGTTTTAAGGTTTGAAGAAGGTATTGATTTTGAAATTACAGGTGTAATAGAAGACTTACCATCGCAATCACACTTTAAAATTGATATACTAGGATCATTAAATACTTTTCGTAACTTTTTCCCAAACCGACAATTTCCCCAAACATGGATTTGGAATCCATGTTGGACATATGTTGAGCTTTATGATGGTTTAGATCCTGAAATGTTAAATGAGAAATTTCCGGAATTCTACGAAAATCATTATAATGACTTAAAGGATTCAGATGTAACATTGTACCTGCAATCAATAGAAGATATTCACCTTAAATCTCATCATGTATATGAAATGCACCCCAACAGTAATATTGTATATGTATATATTTTGTCAATTGTTGCTGTAATAATTTTAGCACTAGCATGCATAAACTTTATGAATTTGGCAACAGCAAGTTCTGCAGGCAGAGCAAAAGAAATAGGCATAAAAAAAGTGTTTGGGAGTCAAAAAAGAAAGCTTGTTATTCAGTTTTTGAGCGAAGCAGTTATTCAAACATTTGCAGCAATGCTTATTGCGCTTATTGTTGTTGAACTTCTTTTACCAGCATTTGATAATTTCACAGGAAAAGTAATTACTAACTCATTTTTAATAGAACTAAAGATAATCGGTTTTATAGTACTTATAGCTTTTATTGTTGGATTAATATCCGGAGCATATCCTGCTTTTATATTATCTTCTTTTAAACCTTTGAAAGTACTTAAAGGAAGTTTAAGATCAGGTTCGAAATCAGGAAGTGCCCGTAAAATATTAGTATTAGTTCAGTTTTCAATTTCTATTAGTCTAATAATTGGAAGTCTTGTTGTATTTGCACAGTTAAAATACTTAAGAAATGCAGAATTGGGTTTTGTAAAGGATAAGATTATTAATATTGAAATGACGGGTCCTTTGTTTAGAAACTATGAAGCCTTTAAACAAGAGTTGTTAAGTCATAAAGACATTGATTATGTCACAGGAGCAGAAGATTATCTTGGAATTAATCATAATACCCGAGATTTTGAAATTGAAGGATTAACTCCCGGACAAAGGTTTTATATTCCTGCATTTTTGGTAGATTGGGATTTTGTTGAAACTTTTGGAATTAAAGTTGCTGAAGGAAGGGCTTTTTCACGTGATTTTCCTGGTGATACCATAAATGCTGTTATGATAAACGAAACGATGGCCCGTGATTTAGGATGGACAAATGAAGAAGCTATCGGTAAAAGAATAATATCTCGCGATGGCGACGAAAGTGTCATTGGAGTTTATAAGGATTTTAATGCAATGTCCTTACACAGGCCTGTAAATAAGTTTATTTTAGATATGCCCAGACGTCCTGTGTTTGACGTTCGGGTTATTTCGATTCGTTTTAGTTCAAATAATTATAAGGAAGTCTTAAATCATATTAACAATACTTGGACAGAGTTTGTGCCAACACGACCATTTGAATATAGTTTTTTTAATCAACAATTGGATGACTTATATAAAGATGAATTAAAGTTTGGACGCTTTTCTGTTATGTTAACCATATTAGCAATAATAATTGCTAGTATGGGATTAGTTGGATTAACATCATTTTTAGCTGAACAACGTACAAAAGAAATTGGTATTCGTAAAGCCTTAGGTTCTTCTATTAGTGCTATCATTTTATTAATGGCTAAAGAGTTTTTAATTTTACTGGCTATCGCTAATTTAATTGCTTGGCCTATAACTTATTATTTTACAAATAACTGGTTAGAAAGTTATTCGCGTCATATTGATACGAATTGGGGGATTTATATTTTATCAGGATTATTATCTCTAATTATTGCAATGTCAATTATAGTTTATAGAGTATATAAAACAGCAAGATTAAACCCTGCACACACTTTACGTTACGAATAATAAAACCTAATTAAGATGAGACCTATTTTATTTTTATGGTTAAATGGTATTTTATTGGCTCCACCAATCAATAATTTATGTTTTACATATCAGATCAAACATTCGTGCCAAAATATACATTTCAAGTTGAATTAGCCGTTTTAGATAACGATTTTGATTTCGGTTTTTGGGAAAAATTACAAGAGCTAATTAATATTGTGCTGATAATAATTATATTGAATAATTTATTTATATTCATATTTGATTAAATTAATAAATCAAATATACTAAATAAAAGTAGTAAATGCTGCCCAACTTTTTATGCGAACAGAGTAACTGATAATGACTAATTATCATTATTTTAATTGAGCAGCATTCATTACTATGACGTTTGTACATAAAATTTGTTACATAGCGTTTTTTTCAATAAAACGATGTAAGAAAAAAACCATTTTTCAACTTATTGTATAGACATTATTTACTTTTAAACTTTACAAAAAAATGATAGTCAAATAATCACTTAAATTTACTTATAAAATTTAACCTAAAATATTATGCTAAAAAAAACTATGTATTATTTAAAAATTGTGAGTATAACATTATGCATGCAGTTTTTAGCGCTTAATATGTTTGCTCAGTCCTATTACCATGCAAATGATATTAATAAGAAATTAAATGAAATTCAGAAATCTAATTCAGGAATCGTAAAGATCCATGATTTAGGGAAAAGCTACGGTGGTCTCAGTGTAAGTTTTATAGAAATTGGCACAGAAGTTAAATCTAACACCAAAAGTATTCCTTCAATTTTTGTAATGGCAAACCCTGACGGTGACAATCCATTATCATCTTATGCTTCGATAAAATTTATTGATAAAGTTATTTCTTCTGAAGCATATAAAACAAATACATTTTATATTTTACCTGTTTTAAATGCTGACGCCTTAAATTCATATTTTAAAGGGTTTAAATATGAAAATAATAGAGATCTTGAGCCTATTAATGATGATAATGATGATTTAACTGACGAGGATGGATATGAAGATTTAAATGGAGATGGATATATTACAAAAATGCGTGTTAAGCATCCCGAAGGAGAATGGATAATTGATCCAAACAACTCTCATTTGATGAAACGTGCTGATAAAGCAAAAGAAGAAAGGGGAATCTTTAAAATATATTCCGAAGGAAAAGACAATGATAATGATGGAAAATATAACGAAGATCCTGTTGGTGGAGTAAATCCAGGATTTAATTTTCCATTTTTTCATAATCCTGAAAATAAAGTTGCAGGTCGTTGGCCTGGAAGTAACGAGTTGACTTATAACTTAATGTCCTTTATTTTTGCACATCCGGAAATCACAATGGCCTTTACATTTGGCGAAACAAATAACTGTTTAAATGTTCCAAAGCCCGAAAGAAAAGGTACGGCCGATTTTTCTAATATTAAGATTCCAAAGGATATGGCTGAACGTTTTAATATTGATGGAAGTAAAACCTATACCATGGAAGAAATTATTGAATTATTTCAACCAATGGTTCCAGCTGGTATGACATTAACATCAAATATGGTAGCTAGTTTCTTAGGTTTAGGTGCTGTAGTAAATCATGTTGATGAAGATGTTACTTTATATAGTGAACTGGCTGATAAGTATAAAGAATATCTAAAAGAACAAAAGTATAATACAGAAAGATTAGATGCTGCAACAGCAAAAGACGGATCGTTTGAATTATGGATGTACTTTCACTATGGAGTGCCAAGTTTTAGCATGAATTTCTTTACAATACCAAAACCACAAAAGAAAGAAGAAAAAACGGATGATGATGCATTAACAATAGATAAGCTTGAGAAAATGTCTTCTGAAGAATTTGTTGCATTAGGCGAAGAAAAAATTGCTGAATTTCTAAAAGCAAATAATGCACCTCCACAATTTGGTGCTGAGCAAGTGATAAAAATGGTTGAGGGTGGTCAAATTACTCCTGAAAGAATGGCTGGAATGATGAAAAAAATGGGTGGTAGTAAAAAAGATAATGGCAAATCTGATGAAACAGAATTAGCAATGCTTGAGTACAGTGATAATGTTCTTCAGGGAAAAGGATTTGTTGAGTGGCAAAAATATAATCATCCAACGCTAGGTGAAGTTGAAATTGGTGGATTTGTTCCTTATATGAAAACGACCCCACTAATTGATTCTGTGGATAAAGATATTGATATTCAATTAAACTGGATATTTGATCTTGTAAAAAAGGCACCAAAATTAAATATTGCAGAAGTTAAAACTGAAAATTTGGGGTCAGGAATCTATAAAATTGAAGTTTGGGTTGAAAATGTTAGATTCATACCTTTCCCTGTTGAAATGGGTAATAGAAATGAGCGTCCTGTACCTGCAGTGTTATTAATAGAAGATGCTAACATGGAAATTCTTGAAGGAAAACAAAGAACACCAATTTTAAGCATTAAAGGAATGAGTAATCAGAAGATTGAGTATTTAATAAAAACAAAGTCTTCTTCTATTACCTTTAAGTTAGAATCAAAAAGTGCAGGTAACGACCAAAAACAAATTAAACTCTAGGAAGTCATGAAAAAATCAATATCAATAATCATATTAATACTTTTTGTTTTTTTAACAAAAGTAAGTACATCTCAGAATATTAATGTCCCTCTTCGATTTGACAAATATTATACATACGATGAAGTTGTGCAGGCTATTAAAGCTTTAAATAAGGTCTATCCTGATCTAACAGAAGCTGTTATGCTTGGCAAGAGCGAAGAAAACAGGGAAATTTGGGCTTTGGAAATTAATAATAAAGCAACAGGAGATAAATTATCTAAGCCTGGTGTTTATGTTGATGGAAATATTCATGGTAATGAAATACAAGCAGGAGAAGTAGTTCTATATTTTGCAGATTATTTGCTGAAGAATTATAAAACAAACCCTGAAATAAAGAATTTAGTTGATAAAAACTCTTATTATTTAATTCCAAGTGTAAATGTTGATGGACGTTATCATTTCTTTGTGGATGCAAATACTGCAAGTACAAACCGTGGTTTGCGCAGACCAAAGGATGATGATCGTGATGGACTGTTTGATGAAGATTTTCCAGATGATTTAGATGGTGATGGAAGCATATGCCAAATGAGAATGAAAGATCCTTTTGGAAAATGGAAACAAGATCCAGAAGATCCAAGAATTATGGTACGGGTTAAAGAAGGTGAAAAGGGAGAATACACCCTTTTAGGTCGCGAAGGGATTGATAATGACGGTGATGGACAAATAAATGAAGATTCTGAAGGCTATGTCGATCCAAACAGAAACTGGGGTTTTAACTGGCAACCTAATTATGTTCAATCTGGTTCAGGCGATTTCCCTTTTTCTGGTACTGGAATAAAAGCTATTGCAGATTATTTATATGCTCGCCCAAACATTATTGTTGTTTATGCATTTCATAATAATGGTGGAATGATTCTAAGAGGTCCTGGATCGAAAGAATTAAGTCCACTAAACCCTAATGATGTTAGAGTGTATGATGATTTGGGTAAAAACGCTGTGAAAATTATTCCTGGATACGAATATTTAATCTCATGGAAAGATTTGTATACTACATATGGTGATTTTACTGATTTTACTTTTGGAGTATTTGGTGCATATAGTTTTGTAGGTGAGCTTTTTAGAACAGAGCAGGAAACATATAATACTGGCGAAAAAGAATCAACAGAAAAAGAGGATTTCATGTTTGGTGAGAGTATTAATCGTCAAAGAGAAAGATTGAAGTTTAATGATAATGTTGTGCATGGCGTATTGTTTAAAGATTGGACTCCTTATAATCACCCTGTTTATGGCGATATTGAAATAGGCGGTTGGGTTAAGATGAGTTCTCGTTTACCACATACTTTTATGTTGCAGGATTTGGTTCATAGGAACGCATCTGCAGTAATGTATGCAGCATCGCAAACACCTGAAATAAAAATGGATATTTTTGATGTGAAAAAACTTGATAATAACTTATACCAGGTGCGTGTAAGATTATATAATGAGAAAATAATTCCTTCAATGAGCTTTTATGCTTCTCGTAAAAATATATATTCAAAGGACATGCTAAAAGTTAGCGGTAAAAATATTAAAGTTATTTCTGGTGGAGTATTAAATAATATGTATACAAATGAAGTTAGATACAAAGAAAATAAGCCTGAAGTGCAATTCTTAACAGTTGAAGGAAATAGTAAAATTGATTATCAATTTTTAGTTTCTGGCAATGGTGAAATTAAAGTGGAATATACATCACAAAAGGCTGGAAATATTGTAAAGACTAAATCTTTAAAATAATATACATAACCCTTTCTTTAATGACCGGCTAAAATTTTAACCGGTCATTTTTTTTACCTAGTTGTTTATTTATCGAAATAAAACCTAATTAAAGCTAAAAAGCTTTAAATTTGCTCCCTGAATTGAAACAATAAATACTCTGTTTGAATAGAGTGATGTAATATTTTGATTGTGTGTGTATTGACATAAAAAGCTGAGAAATATGATTACCAATAAATATGCTGATAATTTAGCACTTATAACCAAAGATAAGACTTATACTTATAAAGAGATAAATAAAAAAATCGATCAGTTTTCTAAATTATTTTCTGATAAGTCTTACAAAAAGATTACCATATACTCTGAAAATAGGGAAGAGTGGATATTTGCTTTTTATGCAGGATGGACTAATAATTGTACCGTTGTTCCTGTTGACTTTTTAGCTTCTCCAGACGATGTTTCTTACATCTTAAATGATTCAAATCCTGAATTGGTTTTTTATACTAACACAACCAAAGAAAAAATAGGACAAATTCAGGAGAGAATAAATTATAAACCTGAATTTATAAATTTTGATGAGATTAATTTCTCACAAACTGTTCTAGATGATCAGTTGGAAATTAATTATAATGAAGAAGATACAGCAGTTATAATTTATACTTCAGGAACTACCGGAAGCCCTAAGGGAGTGATGTTAAGTTTTAAAAACCTGATAGCAAATGTAGTTGCAGTATCAGAGAAGGTAAAAATATTTACAGATAAAAGGCAGGTATTGATGCTACTTCCCATGCATCATATTTTTCCTTTGGCAGGATCCATGATAGCTCCATTAGCAGTTGGAGGAACAGTTGTAATGTCTCCAAGTATGCAGTCTTCTGATATATTGGAAACCTTAAAGAATAATAAAGTAAATATTATTATTGGAGTACCACGTTTTTATGAATTATTGTATAAAGGACTAAAAGCAAAGATTGATGCTAAATTAATTGGGCGAATCTTTTTTAAGATTGTTAAAGCTTCTGGAAGTAAGAAATTTGCACATAAAATTTTTAAAAAGGTACACGAAGGTTTTGGTGGACATGTTGAATATATGGTTGCCGGGGGTGCGGCGTTAAATATTGAAATTGGTAAATTTTTTAAAACATTAGGTTTTTATGTGTTGGAAGGTTTTGGAATGACAGAGGCAGCTCCAATGATTACATTTCCTCGTCCAGAGAAAGTGAAATTAGGCTCAGTTGGCCAGGCTTTACCTGGTCTGACTGTTGAAATAAGAGATGGTGAAATAGTTGCCAAAGGACCAAATATCATGAAAGGATATTATAACCGACCAGAAGAAACTAACGAAGTTTTAAAAGACGGATGGTTGTATACTGGAGATCTTGGAAGAATGGACAAAGATGGATTTTTATATATTACAGGACGAAAGAAAGATATAATTGTTTTGCCAAATGGTAAAAATATTAATCCAAACGAGCTTGAAGTTAAACTCGAGAAAATTGATGTTGTTAGAGAAGCAGGTGTCTTTAATAATAAAGGTTCTCTGCATGCTGTTATTATTCCTGAGTATGATGTGCTTGCAAGTAAAGAAGTGAAAAATCTTGATTTATATTTTAAGGAAACTGTTATTCCTGAATTTAATAAGGAGCTTACTTCGTATAAACGTATTATGAAATATGCTTTAATTAAAGAAGAAATTCCACGTACGAGATTAGGTAAAATTCAGCGTTTTAAGTTAATTGAGTTATTTGATAAACCTGAAAAGAAAAAAGGTCAAACTGAGCAACTTAAGTGTGAAGAATACCATGCAATAAAAACCTTTTTAGAAAGTCAGGTAGATATGACTATTTCTCCCGATGATCATCTGGAGTTTGACATTGCATTGGATTCATTGGGTAAGATCACATTAATCGATTTTATTGAAAAGACTTTTGGTGTTAAAATAGATGAAGATCATTTAATAAAATTCCCTTCAATTAAGCAAATGGTGGAGCATATTAAAGAAAATAAGATGTTTCATAAATTGGAAATGCCAAACTGGTCTGAGATATTAAAGGAAAAAATTCATCTTAAGTTGCCAAAAACATGGCCTACACAAACTTTTTTAATAAAATCATTTAAAAACATTTTTAAAGTTTATTTCCGATTTAAAGGAGAAGGACTGGAAAATATTCCAGAAGGACCTGCTATTATAACTCCTAACCACCAAAGTTATATTGATGGTTTGTTTGTTACAGCATTTTTAAAACGCAGTGTAATTAAACAAACTTATTTTTATGCAAAAAGAAAGCATATTAGTAATAAGTTTCTAAATTTCATGGCAAATAAGAACAATGTTATTATAATGGATATTAACCTTGATTTGAAAGAATCTATCCAAAAGATGGCTGAAGTTCTTAAGCAAGGTAAGAAAATTATTATTTTTCCGGAAGGAACCAGATCAAAAACAGGAGCAGTAGGAGAGTTCAAAAAAACTTTTGCTATTTTAAGTAAAGAGCTAAATGTACCTGTTGTGCCTGTAGCAATTTCCGGAGCTTATGACGCACTTCCAAGGGGATCAAGGTTTCCAAAGCCTTTCACAAAAGTTAAAGTGAGCTTCTTAAAACCGGTTTACCCTGATGATTTTAACTTTGATTCATTAACGGAAAAGGTAAAAGACTTAATTTCTGATAAAGTTTAAGCCCCTGAAGAAAATATTTGCTTATAATTTTCAAATTAACATTTGAATTAGTGTTAGTATTGAACTAATCTTCTGTGTGTTGATATTCAATTCTTTATCAATTTGGCATAAATATTGAATTTGAATTAGTAAACCACAAAATCATGAGTTATGAAAGCAAAAAATATTGTTGCAGGAATTCTGATAGTTGTGATTGGTTTGTCAGTTCAAACTCTTTATGCTCAAAGACACAGACCAAATAATCATAACGGAAATTATTTTAATCAAAATAATCGAAAGAATAAGCATAAGGATATTACTCCTCATATGAAATATAAGGATATGCCCATTTGGGGTTATTCTTATAATGTTAATCATCATAAATCAAAAAACAGAGTACTAGCAGGTTCAAGGTACCATTATCACAATGGAATTTTTTATAAGCCTGTTGGTAATAATTATGTGATTTCTAAAGCTCCAATAGGAGTTAGAGTGCGTTCAGTTCCCACAGGTCATATTCGTTTTGTATTAGGTACAAGTGTTTATTTTTACTACTATGGCACATATTACATACACGCTCCCCGTTCAAATGAATATATAACAGTTGCACCACCTGTTGGAGCCAGAGTGGATGCGCTACCACGTGGATATAGAAAAGTATATATTGAAGATCGTGTTTATTATTCATTTGAAGGAACTTATTATAAAGTTGTTGTTGATCGATATGGTGAAGTGTGGTTTGAAGTTGTTGGCACATTAGGATAATAATTAAAAATATTGGTTTTTTTGATTATAGATAATTAGTTTTAGTAATTTTATATATAAAATAAAAAACCAATTATCCCTATAAATACAATATGGGCAGTGTAATACAGACATGATTTATTTAATTATTAACACAATATTCAATGAAAAAAAATTATATTTTAATTGTATTTCTTTTATTTGGGTTTCTTTATTCCTGTGAAAAAGATGATATTGAAGATGAAGACTATATTGTTAAACCAGAAATTGCAGGAATAATAAGTCTGGATATATTAGGATACGATGTAGTTACCCAAATAGATGAGTATAACCAGTTTGTATTAGTTGAATTTCCTTTTGAAGTAAACAATGTAAATAATGTGGTAGCTGAATTTGAATTATCAGAAGGTGCCAGTGCAACGATTAATGGTGTTCCGCAAATAAGTGGTATAACCGAAAATAATTACAATCAGTGTTTAATATATTCTGTTAAATCAGAAGACGGTAAAGTTACAAAAGACTGGGAAGTATACGGAACTAACAATTCATATTCAGTGTTATGGGGGCTTGGGCAATTTGAAACAGAATCATTAAGTCAAAACAAAACGTATAGTTGGTATATTGACCAGGGAAATACTGGAACTTTTTCTAGTATAAACTGTGGTCCAACATCAACAACTATGGCAGCAAAGTGGTCGGATCAAAGTTTTACAAAAACTCCTGAAGATGCAAGAGCTGCATATAGGCCGGAAGGTGGTTGGTGGTATACTTCAGATATTGATAGTTACCTGTCAGATAATTCTATACCCCATAGTATTATAGATTTATCTGTTTATGAGAATGAAACCAGGCAAATAATTAAGGATGAAATAGATGCAGGAAATATCTTAATTCTGTGCTTAGATATGTATTACATCACATACGAATCTGAAGCGGAATACCATGTTGATAAATTTTACTTTACCAGTGGAACAGGATGGGGGCATTTTATTGTTGTGAAAGGATACAAGCAAATCGATGATGAATTTTACTTTGAGATTTATGACCCATTTTCCATGGGAGATAGATATGCAAATGATGTATACAAAGGAAAAGACAGATATTATCGAAGTGATGATATAAACACAGCAACTTCATTATGGTGGAATCATGCGATAACGGTATCAGAAAAAGGAGCTAAAAATATGTCTAAAAATATTGGGACAAAATATTTTACAAACATACCTGATATGCGGGGTAGATAAGCATAATAAAAAAAATATTGCAAGTACAAACCATTGAGTTTGTACTTTTTTTATAATGCTATTTTTACTAATTTCACGGTTTTATTAAAATAATTAAACATTAATCATGAAGAAGTGGATTTTATTAGCTTTAATATTAGGAATTGCTTTTACAGGGGTTACACAAGATAACTTAAAGAAAATAAAGAATATTGATGATAGAGTTAGAACATCTCAAATATTCTATGTCTTAAAAGAAAATCATAATATTAAACAAGGACCTTTTGTTTATAAGTATCAAGGGAAGAAACAAATCGAAGGCCAGTTTGAAAACAATAAACAAGTTGGAGAATGGACATATACTCCAGGTAAGAAATTTAAGATTGTTGGAAAATATGTGGAAGGGAAAAAGGAAGGTGAATGGAAATATTTCAGTAATGATAAGCAGATTTCAGTGATGAACTATCAAAACGGAATGCTTAACGGAAAATCTTTTGGATATTATGAAAATGGAAATTTAGCTTGTGAATTAAGTTATGAGAAAGGAAATAGAGTAGGAACTAAAAAAGTATATTATCCTAACCAAAATGTTAAGGAGATTTTTGATTATAGTAGTAATGGATTCTTAAAGAAATTTAATGAGAATGGTGATATTATACTTTCTATCGATTATAATAATGGATTACCATATAATCTTTATGTAAACGACGATTATGCGGATGAAATATCATATAAAGGCAATTTAAAAGAAGGTAGTGGTGAATTGGTAGAATACTACTTCAATAATGAAGAAAAATATATAATATCTGTTACAAACTATTTGAACGGTAAGTTGCACGGACAAATAAGGTTGTTTGATAGAAATGGTGTGTTAGCTGTAAAAGGACAATTTATAGAAGGAAATATGGTAGGTATGTGGGAGTTTAATGTTAATAATCCTGAAAAAAAATATGCGAAGGCATTTAAGTTATCCGATAGTACTAAAACATGCACTGATCTTGAAAATCAGATGAATTATTTAAAAAGCTTACACCATAAAGTTGAAACGATGCCTTTATTTAATGAGGGTACATCAAAAGAGTTTAGCGAACATGTTGTTTTATCATTAATATATCCTAAGCAGGCTGAATCTAAAGGAATAGAAGGAAGAGTTCTGACAAAATTTAAGGTAAATCAATTTGGCCTCTTAACAGATTTTGAAGTGCTGGAAAGTGATAATGAAATGTTTAATAAGGAAGCTGAACGAGTAATAAGAACTTCTCCTCTTTGGGTACCGGGCTTTTCTGATCAAATACCTGTTGAAGTAACTTATGTCTTCCCAATATCTTTTTTATTATAAATTATGCAACAAATTACATACAAGCCTATTGGTTTTATCAAAACACCTTTTGATAAAAGAGAAGGTATGCCTATACAACAAACAGGAGCAAAAGGTGTTAAAGGAACTATTGAATTCGAAAATGAATATCTTGATGGCTTAAAGGATCTTGATGGATTTTCTCATGCAATTTTAATTTATCATTTTCATAAAATTCAAAACCATGAATTAATTGTAAAGCCATTTATGGATGATCAAATCCGTGGTATTTTCTCGACAAGAGCACCCAAAAGACCTAATCCAATTGGTTTCTCGGTTGTTAAAATAAATAAAATAGAAGGCAATGTAATATTTATAGAAAATATTGACGTATTAGATAATACCCCACTACTTGATATTAAACCTTTTATTCCTGATGTTGATTGTGTTAAAGTTGAAAAAGTAGGTTGGTTAGAAGGGAAATCAAACAAAATGGGAGATAAAAAATCCGATACACGTTTTATAGATTAAAAAAAACCCTTTAAAGGGTTTTTTTTATTCATATCTTAATGAAGTCGAAGGATTCATATTAGCAGCTCGAAGAGCTAAATAACTTATGGTTAATATGGATATTATGGCAGTAAAAATTACACCCCATATAAAATCAACTGGACTTAACTTTATTCTGAAATAAAAATTATTTAACCAATTGCTGAATAGATAAAAGCTAACTGGCACTGCAAAAACAGAAGCTATCAAAACCAGCTTTAAAATGTCTTTGGAAATTAAATAGAATATATTAGTGACAGAAGAACCTAATGCCTTGCGTATACCTATTTCTTTCGTTCTTTGTTCAGTTGTAAATGAAGTTAGACCAAATAATCCTAAACTGGCAATAATAACAGCAAATATTGCAAATAATACCGATAACTTTGAATTTGTTTTTTCCTGATTATACATCTGTTCAAATTCCTTATCCATAAAGAATGATAACATAATCTCGTTATTGGTAAATTCTTTCCAGGTATCTTCTATTTGCTTTACTGTTCTGGCAATATCATTTGAAGACATTCTTATTGTTATATATCCCCAATTTGTATCTTCGTTTTGGGGTAAAAATATAAAAGGAGTTACTTTTTCGTGTAATGACTTAATATGAAAGTCTTTTACTATTCCAATAATATTATACTCGATTGTACCATCATCCGTAAATTGCTCAATTTTTGTATTGAAAGGATCATCAATATGAAAATCTTTTAAAGTGGATTCATTTACGATGCAATTAAGTGTATTAGAATTTGTTTCATTATTTAAAAATGCACCTTCTTTTAATTTAATATTATAAACCTTTAAAAAATCAGCATCAGCCCAGTTCGTGCTCATAGGATAAAGCTCATCTTTTGGTCTTCCATTAATCAAATACGAGTTATTATTATTCTCATAACCAGGAACCATTGTAGAATGCGTTGAAGCAATTACACCTGGTAATTTGTTTATTTCATCTTTAAATGATTTTATTTGTGTTCTTAAGGTATGAACCCTTCTAATAACAAACAATTGTTCTTTGTCGAAGCCCAGGTTTTTATTGATCATATAACTGGTTTGTTTAAACATAATTATAGTACCTGTTATCAGGATAATAGAAATAATAAATTGAGAAACCACAAGAGTGCTTCTAATTTTTCCATTTTTAACCCCTGATTTGAGTTTTCCATATAATACTTCTGTTGGTTTAAATGATGATAAATAAAAAGAAGGATAGCTGCCTGCTAAAACACCAATTATAATCGAAAGGATCAGAACTCCGGGAATCAAATACCAATTATTCAAAACTTCAAAATTAAGTGGAATATGAATTGTATTTGAAAATGGAGGGAGTAAATAAAATACAAGTAAAAGTGCAATTAATATTGAGATTAATGTTAATAATATTGATTCACTTAAAAACTGTTTAATAAGCATTACTTTTGATGAACCAGCTACTTTTCTTATTCCAACTTCTTTAGATCTGCTTGCAGAACGTGCAGTTGCTAAATTCATATAATTAATGGAAGCAATTATAATTATCATAAAACCAACTATGGAAAATATAAACACATATTTTTTATCATGAGTAGGTTTTAAATCATGCTTAATCGTTGTATTCAGATGTATATCTGTTAAAGCTTGTAAGTAATAGGCGTAACGATTCCCTTTTGCCAGAAAATCATCGAATGTAACACCAATAAATTGTTCAATTAATGGTCCAACACGTTCTTTGAGTAGTCCTGGAATTTTACTTTCTACCTGCTCTTCTGTAGTACCTTCTTTTAAAAGCAGATAAGTACTATAATTGTTACTTAACCAATCAGTTTCTTCCCAGTTACCACGAGTTATTATTGAAGCAACCATATTACAATTGAAATGTGTGTTTTCAGGAATATCTTTCATAATACCTGTTACTTCGTAATAACTAGTATCGCTGCCAATTCTAATAAGTTCTCCAACAGGATCTGTATTACTGAAAATCTTATTCGCTGCCGATTCTGAGATAACGACAGTATAAGGTTTCGCCAGAGCATTTTTAGGATTGCCTTGAAGTAATGGGAACGAAAAGATATTAAAAAAACTGGAATCTGCCATTAAAAATGCTTCTTCAATAAAATTACTTTCCTTATACCTAACCACGGTTTCATTCCATTTTTCCATTCTGCAGGCATCTTCAACTTCCGGGAAAGATGATTTTAAAGTTGATGCCAAAGGCGATGATGTATATGCACCTTGAATTTCTTGCCCTGCTATTTTACCATCAATGTAAACCCGATATATTCGATCACTTTTTTCATGATATTTATCGAAACTAAGTTCATAATTGATAAATAAGAATATGAGAATACTGCATGCAATACCAATTGATAATCCAAGAACATTTATGAATATGTATCCTTTTTGTCTAATTATATTACGAATAGCTATTTTTAAATAATTTTTAAACATGAGATTTCTTTGAATTTAGTAATTTTAAATTACATTTTCTGTGCCACATGGTGTAATAAATAGATAATCAATTAATTATAGGGTGTTTGTGTAATTGATTTGCTTAATAAAATGAACGTTAGCAATACAGTTCTGTACGATTGCGAACATATTAAACAAGTTATCCGGTTTAATTTTTATTAACTAAAAATTGAACAAATTTGATAGATGTAGGTTTTTACATTATATTGCCTTTAAAATTATAAAACACTTAACTATAGATTAAGCAGTATGAGTATTTCGAAAATTGATGGTAAAAGATTGTATTATACTTTTATTGCAGGAGCCAATAAGATTATAGAAAACCAGGCAAGATTGAACAAAATAAATGTTTTTCCTGTAAATGATGGAGATACAGGAACCAATATGGCATCAACTATTCGTGGTGTAATTGATTCAATAGAGCCTCATAAATCATATAAAGTTACTGTTGACAGAATAGCAGAAGCTACTCTCTTAAATGCTCGTGGTAATTCAGGAATTATTTTTGCTCAGTTTTTATATGGATTAAGTAATGAAACAAACAACTCGCATGCTATTTCAATAAATGAATTTATCGAATCTGTTAAAGAATCAGTTAAATATATTTATAAGGCAATAGCTAATCCTGTGGAAGGAACCATGTTAACCGTAATAAAAAGTTGGGCTGAGTTTATCGATGTTAATCGTACCAAATTTCAAAATTTTAATCAGTTGTTTATAAATTCGTTTGTTGTTATTGAAAAAGCGTTGGCAGAAACAAAAACAAAGCTGGATGTTCTAAAAAAAGCAAATGTAGTGGATGCTGGTGCAAATGCTTTTGTGTATTTTATTCAGGGAATAATAGATTTTATTAAGACAAATAATATACGAAGTTTAATGCGTTCAAATAATCAGGTGCAGATTATTACAGAAATTGAAGAGCATATTCCTGAAAAAGTAGATCTTCGATATTGTACTGAAGCAATGATTAAAGATTCAAAGTTAGGTCAGGAAGAACTCTCTAGTTTGGTGAAGAAACATGGCGATTCTGTTGTAGTGGCAGGCTCAGATAAAATTAGAAGAATTCATGTGCATACAAATCATCCTGAAAAGCTTTTTGATGACTTACACGATTATGGAACAATAACATTCCAAAAGGCAGATGATATGCTAAGGCAAAGTGAAGCAGTATATAACAGGAAATGGAACATTGCTTTAGTAACTGATTCTGCTTGTGATTTACCGCAAGAGATAATAGATAAGTATCAGATACATGTATTACCTATAAATATTTATTTTGGAGACCACCATTATTTAGATAAGGTAACAATAAAACCGGAACAGTTTTACAATCGGTTAAGCTCTGATCGCAATTATCCAAAAACAGCACAAGTAAATGAAACCGCATTTAAAAACATGTATTCACACCTTCTTTCGCATTACGATGCTGTTGTTGCTGTTCATTTAACAGGAAAATTTAGTGGAACTTTTAATAGTAGTAAAAATGCTGCTGAGAAAATTAGTGAAGAATTTAATAAACCAATAAAAGTATTAGACTCAAAAAATCTTTCCGGAGCATTAGGTTTAATTGTTTTTCGAATTGCTCAGGAAATTGAAAAAGCAACAGAGCTAAACCAGATTATAGATAAAGCGGAAAAATGGATTCATGATAGTAAAATATTTGTAAGTGTTAAAACGCTTAAGTATATGGTTAAGGGAGGGCGTGTTTCTCCGTGGAAAGGATTAATAGCCAAATTGTTAAATGTAAACCCAATCGTCTCAATGGATGAGAATGGAAAATCCATAGTTTTTGGTAAAACATATAGCCAAAAGTCAAATATGGAGAAAGTTATGAACCATATTAAGAATATTACAAAAGATAAAACAGTATGGAATTATATTGTTTTACATGCAAATAATGAGAGAGCTGCATTGTGGTATGCAGATCAAATGAAGAAATTAACAAATAAAGAAAAAGTGGCTTCAGTAAA
Organism: uncultured Bacteroidales bacterium; assembly: GCA_964587535.1. Lineage (GTDB taxonomy): Bacteria > Bacteroidota > Bacteroidia > Bacteroidales > UBA12077 > UBA12077. The sequence continues at coordinate 16,500 of CAZPMA010000003.1, read as the reverse complement.
TATTTCGCCTGTTATTGGTGCAAGTGCAGGACTTGGGACTGTTTCTGTGGCATTTATGTACGATTAGTTTATTTTTTCAATTTAAACCAGGGATATATTTAATAAAAAGCAATGATTCTTTGGGTATAAGGGTAAATTTTATAGTTCCATTACTTAAATTTGCTACTTAATATACTTATTATGCGCCGAAATGATAAAGAGATAAAAGACAAGCAAGTTATTTATGAAATTGTTAAAAAAGCGGATGTTTGCAGACTTGCTTTGGTTGATGGTAATATGCCTTACATTGTAGTAATGAATTTTGGTTATAAGCAAGCCTCTCCGGATGTCTTATATTTTCATTGTGCAAATACAGGTAGAAAGCTGGACATTATTGAGAAAAATAATACTGTTTGTTTTCAAATGGATGTTGATCATGAACTAAAAACTGCTAAAAAAGCCTGTGGATTTACCATGAAATTTAAAAGTATAGTTGGCTATGGTAAAATATATAAAGTGGACACCAAAGAAGAAAAAATTGATGGTCTAAACTATATTATGAAACAATATTCAGACCGGGAAGATTTTACTTACGAAGATAAAATGTTAGATATGACAACTATTCTTAGACTGGAAATTGATGAATTAGCGTGTAAAATAAAGCACAAATAAAAAAGGAGGAAATTATTCCTCCTTATTATAATTTATAAATTTATTATTTAACTTAAATTTCTTGTTGTGGATGAACTCATTTCTTTAATACTTTTTAAAACGGTACTAAGAATATTAAAAAGTTGATTAGATTTCTCATCATCGTCACCACCTTTAATTTTTTGTAATTCAGCCTTACTTATTCCGATGAAATTTTCTAGTTTTTTCATTACATTATAATTTTGGTTAATAATTAATCAAAGATATAAAAAAAATATACTTGATACAGATACATTTGACATCAATAATTTTCATAACTAACTTTGTTATAATAATTGCTAAGGAATAGGAGACAGAAGTTAAATTTCTTAATACCTTTATAGGATTATTCTGAATCATAAATTAATTTCAATATTATGAGTACGAAACTAATAACATGTATTACAATAGTAATAGTTGGTTTGTTTTCTGTAAATCAATCCAAAGCACAAACTAAGAAAGATTTAGAAAAGGCTAATCAGTATCAATTAAAAGCCGATGATTTTAATGTAAATCGAAACCGGGATAGTTCTGTCGTATATTACGAGAAAGCAGCAGAATTATATAGTAAGTACCTAGAAAATAAAGAAGATAATGAAGTGTTAAAAAATTATATTGATTGTCTCAATAACTGGTCGTATGACCTTAGTTATTTGGGAGATACCAGGCAGGGATTTAAAATTGCTCAAAGGGCACAGAAGCTATCATTAAAAAGCTTTGAAAACATTAACAGGCAAAAAGCAGGTTCCTTATTAAGTTTAGCATATTATTATGATAATATACAGGAATATGAAAAAGCAATCACATTATACGATAGCTCTTTAAGCTTTTATAATGAATTAAAAGATACTAATAACATTTCTGTAGCCCGAATATATTCTAATATGGGTATAATATTTTATTATTATGGGATGTATGATGTAGCTCTTCAATATTCTCAAGAATCACTTGATTTGCTACTTAAATTGTATGGTGAAAGAAGTACAAATGCAGCTGCCCTTTATAATGTGATAGGAATTATTTTAGATGCAACAGGAGACCTGGAGACAGGACTTGGTTATAAACAAAAATCCTATTCAGTTTTTAAAGAAATATATGACGAAATATCCATGGATATAGCTCACCTTGAACTAAACCTTGGAGCAAGTTATGAAGAGTTGATGCATTATGACAAAGCATTGGATTATTACAAAATGGCTTTGGAGAAGTATAAATTACTTCGTGGTGATAAAAGTGAAGAAGTAGCAGATGTATTTAATAATATTGGTGCAGTGTACGATGAAACAATAGAAAATGAGCTTGCTTTAGAATATTTTTTAATGGCAAGGGATATTTATTTATCTATTACTTTAAAAGATCATCTTAAAAATGCAAGAACCTATAATAATATTGGAGTAATTTACGATAAGTTAGGAAAAAACAGGGAAGCAATTAAATATTATAATCAGGCACTTGAAATACGAATAAAAGCTTTGGGAGAAATGCACCCTGATGTGGCAGTAGTTTACGACAATATGGCTGTATCATATTTAGAGTTAGACGATTATGAACAGGCAATAATATATCTTAATAAATCAATCAAGATTTATGAAAAAGTGTTTGGAGAAGATAATGTTAGAATTACTAATGCTTTACACAATTTAGCAATTTCATATAAGCGAAGAGGTAATTATAAAGAAGCGATAAGCTGTTATGAAAAAGCAGCACAAATTAGAATAAAATATTATGGTGAAAAACACCCAAAAGTAGCAAAGTTGTATAATAATATGTCTGTTTTGTATTTAGATATGCAAGAATTTAAAAAAGCTCTGGAGATGTGTCAAAAATCATTAATCGCTCAAAACATTAATATCCCAATTGATGATTATGAGTCAGTTCCTTTAGTTAAGGATATAGAACATAAAGCGATAATGCACACAACTTTAGATAATAGAGCTGTTATATTAGCTTATGGTAATACTAAAGAAGGGTACATTAATTCAGTTAAAAATTTAATGGTGTGTGATACTTTAGTTACTATTTTGCGTAATTCTGTTGCGAGTAAAAACGATAAACTTAATATTTCTATGTTGACAGATGAATTATCTCGTTTTGCAGTAGAATCTTGTATAAGAGTTTCAGAATTAAGTTTACAACTTGATTCTATTAATGAATATAAAGAATTAGCATTTGATTTCTCTGAAAAGAACAAAGCTAATATTCTGTATGAAGCCTTAGTAGGATCTGAAGCTAAACGGTTTGCTGGTGTTCCCGAATCCATTCTGGAAGAAGAAAACAATATAAATTCCTATATAACATACTATAACGAGCAGCTAAATTTTGTTACTGACAGTACTTTAAAAGCTTATTATAGAATAAAACTATTTACGTATAAAAGAAAACAGGATAGTTTACTTGATGTTATTGAGAATCAATATCCAAAGTATCATAATTTAAAATATAGTGTAAAACCTTACAAACTGGATAAAGCACGAGAAATGATCGACGATAAAACAGCAATTTTAAGTTATACCTTAGTGGATAGTCTTGTAACCATTTATACAATTACAAAAAATGATTTAATAATTCAAAGTGGTGATACTATTAATAATTTTTCTGAAGTGATTGACAAGTTTAGAAAGGGACTTGTTTATAATAGTAGTGAAAGGTTTGCTAATATATACAGAAAGCTTGCTTTTAGGCTCTACAAAAAGTTAATCCCCCGTAATCTAGGGCCTGAAATTGAAAACTTAATTATTATTCCTGATAAGGAGCTTGCTTTAATACCTTTCGAAACTTTACTAAGCAAAAAAACGGATGAGGAAAATTGGGCAGATTTACCATACTTAATTAAAGATTATAATATTTCATATTCTTATTCGCTTAATTTGTTTATTAAAACGCATCCTAAGAGTGCAACAAAGGAAATTGAAACAACAGGACTAAATGATTGGATAGCATTCGCACCAGTTTTTGACAGTGATGAGAATGCAAGTATTACTTTAAGAACAAGAGAATCACTAAGAACCATGGATTCTGTGTTTGTAAATAATTCACTTACAAGAGGATCATTAATCAGGAATGGATATATTACACCTTTACCCGGAACTTATGAAGAGGTAAACAGGATATTTGAAGAATTTAATAAAAAGAATAAAAAGGCTGTTGTGAAATTAAAAAATGGAGCAAATGAAGAATTTATTAAATCAGGATCATTAGAGAATTTTAAATACATACACTTTGCCACTCATGGATTTGTAGATACAGATAAGCCAGAGCTTTCAGGTTTATTACTGGCACAGGATTCAACATCAGAAGAAGATGGTATTTTGCATTCCGGCGAGATTTATAATCTTAGAATGAATTCGGAATTAACAGTGCTTTCTGCCTGTGAGACAGGATTGGGAAAAATTAGCGAAGGAGAAGGAATTATTGGATTAACAAGAGCCTTATTGTATGCAGGAACAAAGAATATTGTGGTTTCACTCTGGAGTGTGTCAGATGAATCAACAACAGATTTAATGATTAATTTTTATGATAATATTCTAAATGATAATTCTCAGGACAATTATTCTAATTCGCTTAGAAAAGCAAAACTTAATATGATAAATCAGGGAAAATTTGCTCATCCTTTTTACTGGTCTCCGTTTATTCTGATTGGAAAGTAAAAAAAATATAGAGGTTGTCCAAAAAGTCCTGTTTTGTCATCTCCAACTTGATTGGAGATCTCTATATCAGTTGTTAATAAACTTTTTTATGAGATTCCCTTTTTCGAGGGAACTTTTCTCACTGCTGGCGCGGACATTCTGTTATGGGTGTTTAAATCTTTTTTATTTGATTTTCTCAGATATAAGGTTAATAATCACTATCATTGCAGTGCTTTTTTAGAATTTAAAACATGAATAAAAACTTCCTGTATACCTTTAACTATGACAGCAACCAAAGCGAATTGGTTAAGATGGAATCAAGGCATATATTTGATGAAGAAGAAAACGGAAAAATTCTTTTTTCCAATATAAAGATAGAGCCTTCCAGTAGTGCTTTCTTAAAAAGAAGACTGGATATTATTTTACATAACGAAAACTACGAAGCATTAATCAGTGATATCAAAAAAGAAAATATACGGGTTGAAGGATTTAAGGTTGAATATTTTGTTTTAGATGGAGATACAACAAATTATCGCGAACGACTTAACAAGTTAACAGATATTGGCTATAGTATTGAGGGGATTCCCGATTATTATAAACCAACAATTACTTATGCTTTATGTCAATTTCAGGGCATGTGGTATTTTGGCGGATTAACAAAAAATGGTTTTGCCTGGGAAAAGCACAAACAAAAACCACATTCTTTTAGTAATTCAATAAGTTTAGATATAGCTAAAGCTCTTATAAATATTGCAACAAAGGCCAATAAAAAGAGAAGCTTAATTGATACCTGCTGTGGGGTAGGAACAATCATACTAGAAGCCTGTTTTGAAGGCTATAATATTGAAGGTTGTGATATTAACTGGAAACTTTGTGCTCAGGCACGAGAGAATCTTACACATTTTAATTATAAGGCTGAGGTATATCGATCGGATATTAAAGATATCAGCAAAAAGTATGATGCGGCTATTATTGATTTACCATATAACTTATTCAGTTATGCAGATGATACAATTATGTTGAACATAATTAAATCAGCTGCCAAGATTTCTGATAGAATCGCCATAGCATCTACCACTGATATCAATCATTTGATTAAGGAATCTGGCTTAATCGTTTCAGATCAATGCACTATACAAAAACGAAAAAAGGCGAATCTATCAAGGCAAATCTGGCTTTGTGAAAAGTCTGTAAACAATTAATAGCATGCAATAAAAAAAAAGACATAGATAATAACTATGTCTTTTTGGAATATTAATTAATTCTTACTTTTCTTTTTTTTGCTTTTCTGTTCTTTCGAATCATCTTCAATTTTAAAGTATCCATCCCTGGATAATAGATGATCTAAATTTGCGATCCCGTAAACAACAACTGCTGTAACAATCGCTGTGTGTTCCTGGTATTCAGGGATACTTTTATTGTATAAATCTCTTTCAGTATGCCAAATTTCCCTATAATCAAAGTTGTAGCCTTTAGTGTCTTCTGTTCCAAATGTTATTGTAGGAACTCCTGCAACAGCAAAAGGTCCGCTATCAGTTCCCCATGGCTCTTCAGGTTGTGGTCTTGCATTATATTCTTTAAATGTGAATGGAAAATCAGGATTGATATCATTTAATGGTTTACATATCATTTCAAAATCAGCTTTCATAGCTTCCGGCACACTAATACTGTTTGCCACTGTAGGTCCCCCATCCCGGTTAAACATATTCGAAACTTTATCCAGTTTATCTTTGTTTTCTTCAACCCAATGTTTTGAACCAAGCAATCCAAATTCTTCACCTGCCCATAAACAAACTAAAATAGTACGTTTGGGTTTCCCGCCTGCCTTCATTATTAAGCGTGCTGCTTCCATGGCAGGTGTAACTCCCGAACCATCATCAACACCACCGGTGGCAACATCAAAAGCATCTAAATGGCCACCCATGATAACATATTCATCAGGAAATTCTGTGCCTGGTATTACACCAATTACATTATGATATTTAACCGGTCCCATTTTAAAATGATTGCGGATATCAAATTCTAACTGAAAATATCTACGTTCCTTAACCATTTGTTCTATTACTGCATACTGATGTTCGTCAAGCTTAATATCCGGAACCGTAGGTAAAGTTTCAAAAGTCAGACTGTCTATGTTTTTACGATCGTATAAAGCTGTAATTGGCACTTTTGATGATTGAATAAAACCCAGAGCTCCTGCTTCGACCATTTCTCTGTAGAAAACTGCTGGTTCTTCTTTGTAAGGAAGTAGTTCTTTTTCTTGTCCTGTTTTTCTGTTAGCCCAGTTTTCTCTTCTTATTTTACTATTCTGCGTTTCAATTTCTTCGTTTTCTTTAATTACTTCTGCTCGTTTAGCATCGGCTGCTTTTGAAATATCAATAGGCCAACCCGAGCTGTTTCCTGTAACTAATACCCAAGCTCCATTTAATTGATGTTTCATTCGATCAAATTGTGCCTGGGTTTTTGGCTCCATTACAACATGTCCTCGTTGAACACCTTTGGTTCCTGATGTATACGAAGGAGTTGCAAAATGAAGCGTCATTTCTTCACCACCAATCATTCTTCCAAACCAGGGTCCACGATTAAAACCAACAGGTAATTCACCCACTTCGTCCATAATAACTTCCATTCCCCAAGATTTAAATTTGTATGCAGCCCATTCAGCAGCATTTTCGTAAGCATCAGAACCAATTAATCGACCCCCAAACCGGTTACAAAGAATATCCAAATGATTCATTGTTTGGTTGTCGGTTGTTCCAATTTCTATTATTTTCTGTACTACTGAATCTTGTTGACAAAAAGATAGTTCAGATACAGAATTAAATACTATTAAAGTGAAAAGAAAATATAATTTTTTCATAGCTGTGTGATATTAATTAGATAGTATTTAGAGTAAAAATTTAATCTTAGGTTTAATCAAACAAAAAAAACGAGAGTAAATTCTCTCGTTTTTTATCATTAAATCAAAAATATTATTTTATTTCTTCTAATCCTTGTTTAAAATATTTTCGGTTCAGAGCAGTTAATAATTCAGAATAGGCCTTGTTTTTAGATGCAACCATGTTGTTTCCAACACCTTTAAGATCTTCAGTTTGTTTTGCCCACAAAAGATCTCCGGAAGCATTTTTTATTCTTAATTCACCTGAAATATAAACAGCAACTAATCCGCCAGCTCTTTCTCCTTGTTTATATGTATATGATAATTCAAATTTAAAATCAGCATTATTTTCTGATCTTATTTCATAGCCATATTGTTTTGCATTATCATTAAAGATATTTTTGATTTGATTGCAATCATCTTCATTGCAATTTTTTTCATCAATTACTAGCACTACAGAAGGAGATATAATATTAACCTGAACTGTAGCGGGTTTTAGTTTTTTACTTACTACTAATCTTCTAATAAACACATCATCCACTGATTTTTGAGCTAGTTCTTTTAAGTTTATCTCTGCAGTTATCTGTTCTTTACCATTTCGGGAATTCAGCACTTCAGGTTCTAGTTGAACATATCCATTCAGATCAGATACCTGTTTATCTTTTTTCAAATAACCACCTGTATATTTAAACTCTACTGGTATTCCCTGAACAGGATTGTTATTATATGTTACGAGAAATTTTAAATTATCATCATAGGCATTTCCACGTTTTACATTAATTTCACCAAGTTCTGATTTAATCTCCAGGGCATTAAGAATTTCTGTAGTTGATGCATACAATTTATTTCCTATATCAACTTTTTCACCATTTAAATCAGTTGGTGTTTCTTCGTTAAGATATCGCTTTAAAGCCTGTAAGCCTTGTAAGTAAAATGACATAGCTTCCTGTGGTTTGTTTTCATTTTGATCATTCAAACCAGATTCATACTTAGCTAATGCAGTTGAAACAGCCTCCTGTTTTTTCTTTTCTTTCATCTCATGATAGGTCATTTTGGATATTTTATAATAAACCCAATAAGAGCTTTCATTTTCATACGAACTAACAGGGTCAAATCCTTCGAGATAGTCGTCTGTACTTATTTGAATTTTTTGATCAAAAGTTTCAGCAACTCCATATTCTGTTTCTATGCTATGTAATACCGAAGTAGCACTAACACTTGAAGAAACACTTTCAGCTAAATCTGCTAAAGCTTGTTGTCTTGCTTTTGCGATATATTGTGCCGATGTGCCTACCTTTTTTACGGATGCTATTCCAACATAATATCCGGGGATAATTGGTTTTTGTTTTACCCAATCAGGTCGGGCTTCAAACTCTGCAGTTTGTTTTTTTGCAGCACATGATGAAAATAGAACTAAAAGAATGAATAAATATTTTCTCATTATTTTTCCGGATTATAATTATTTACATCATTCGTAATTTTACTTACAGCTTCATTTAATAAATTGTTAAGTAAAATATCTGGCGATTTAACTTCTTTATCGGCTTTAAATAAATTTTCCAGTTTCTTTAAATCACTGCTACTGTCATTTCTTATATCTTCTTTAGAATCCATATTTTTAAATTTCCAGTAACCAGGGATAATTTTATCCTTATCACCATCAAATACTGCATAATGTATTTTATCTGAATTTGAAAGATTTATTGCATCGGAAACCAACACAGAGTTATTGGAAGTAGATGTTAAACTATAATTTATTTTAAGTTGGGCACTGCTTTCTTGAGTGTACTCCCAATAAATTATTTTGTGGTAAACTGTTTTTTTAACTTCTTCTCCTTCCGCGTTTTTTGTTATATTAATTTCTTTTAAATATCCCCTTTTTTCTTCTTTGTTAAGATCGCCTTTAATTCTTCGGGCGATAACTATATCACCAGATAATATTGCGTTTACTCCAGCAAGGTTTGCAGCTTGCATGTTTACTTTTCCATCTTTAATTATATTGGCATTAATTGCTGACTGATCAACAATTTTTAAAAAGGGATTATTTAATTTGCTTAATTCACCTTTTAGTTCTGTAGTAGCGGTTTGGGCAAATCTTGAATTCCCAAAAATAGAAGAACCTAAATCTACAACTAATACTGATATAGTACCTTTTTCCTGTGCTTCATCTTTTAATGCAACTGATTGCTTGTATGTTCCTGCTCCTTTAATAATATTCTCAAATGTATAATAAGCTTTTCTGTACAGACCTGTTTCTAAATACTGATTCGCATCGCGATACATTGGCTCGTATTTAGCTGTAATGTATAATTCTTTAACATCTTTATAGTCTGCATCTATTTTATTAATTTCTTCGAAAACGCTTAATGCGGCAGTAAAATCTTCACGATTCAGTTTATCCACACCATCTGCATACTTTTTATTAAGATAGTCACCTTTAGCTTCTTCGTAATATTCTTTATAATGATCAGGAAAATCCAGATCAACCTTTACTGATTTTACTTTTTTATAATATTTATCTGCTTCTAAATAATTATATACCGCTTTCTTATAATCTGCTTGCTTATAGGCCATCGAAAAATCAGAAAGCTTTCGGTCAAGTGTAAGTTGACCATTTTTTCTTAAACCTAACTTAGCTTCTACATTAGAATCTTTCTTTTTGACAGCTTGGTAATAATATTCAGCAGCATCTTCATAAAGACCTGATTCTTCAAATTTTACAGCTTTCTTTGTGTATTTTTTTGATGCACAACCTGCAACTAATAATAGTACACTTAAAATGAGTAGTAGTTTTTTCATGGTATTTTGATTTTGAAATGGTTTTGAAAATTAACAATATAATTGGAATAATAAAAATTGGTTAAAACATTATAATTTAAAATTTTCTTCTAATTTGAGCGTTTAAGGTCAAAAATTATACCATTTGATTTAATGAAAAACCAAAACAAAGCAATAAATTAAATAATTGCTTGCTTATATTTGGGCTAAATTTAAAATTTTGGATTGTATAGAATCCAATAAACATAAGGAATTTAGAATGTATGATTATAAAAATAGTCTAAAAACTATAAAAATAGTAGTATAATTATAAAAATAGTTATATCTTTGTCTCATGAAAGAATTAACCAAAGCTGAAGAACAAGTAATGCAATATCTCTGGGATATTGAAAAAGGATTTTTGAAAGATATTGTTGATCAATATCCCGATCCAAAACCTGCATACACAACAATCTCTACAGTAGTGAGAGTTTTAGTTAATAAAGGTTTTATAGGATATAGAACTTATGGAAAATCAAACGAATATTATCCTGAAATAAGTAAAAAGGAATATACAAAAGTGTTTTTCAAACATGCTATTAAAGGATTCTTTAATAATTCGGCAAGCAAACTAGTTTCATTTTTTGCTTCGGAAAATGATCTTAGCTTAAGTGAATTAGAACAGTTAAAAAAGCAAGTTGAAGAACAAATTAAAAAAAAGAAAAAGTCTGAATAATGCATCGTTTTATTATTTACATCATAGAATCAGGAATATCAATTTCTTTGTTTTATTTATTTTATGAATTATTCTTTAAAAGGGATACATGGTTTCGATTTAACCGGTACTTTCTTTTATTTGGACTGTTATTTTCATTAATTGTTCCAATTCTTGAATTTTCAGTTTCAAACGAATTGGTTAATTCTCATAATCAGTTTGAATTTAATGAGTATATTGGGATTAGTACAGCAGTAGAAGTTTTGGAAACTAATGCTTTACAAGTACTTCCTAAAATAAATTTTGTATTGCTCTTTTATTTATTGATAATAAGCGTTTTTTCTATAAGGTTGTTTAATCAGTTTTTTAAAATTATAAAAAAAATACAAGCCAATGAGATTATAAATTATGATACTTATAAACTAGTTCTTTTAAAGGAATCTAGTACACCATTCTCATTTTTTAATTACATTTTTATAGATAAAGATGATTTTGGCACTCCCGATATCCCGATAGCTATTGGGAATCGGGAAGGATCGAATGAACTATTATTACATGAAATTACACATGTAAAACAGAAACATTCATTTGATGTAATTCTACTTGAAATTATACTTGTTCTTCAGTGGTTTAATCCTTTCATTTACAGGTATAGACAGGCATTTAAAGAAATTCATGAATATTTGGCCGATAGGGGAGTCTTGATAAAGAAAAATGACAAAATTGCTTATCAAAAGCTTATTCTTAGCCAAATTGAGAAAAGTCTGAATGTAAGTCTTGCCAGTCAGTTTAATTATTCACTAACAAAAAACAGAATACACATGATGACAAGAATAAAATCAGGAAAAGTTTCAAAGCTAAAAGCATTATTAATATTACCTTTAGTTGCAGTATTGTTGATGGCATTTACGGTAAACCTAAGTTCTGAAATGAATATTAAAAGACAGGATACATCTCAAATGCTTGAAAAAAGATCAACAGAAATACCTTCCATTTTCCCTGTTAAAAGAGTAGAAGGAGTTAAAATAAGTTCAGGGTTTGGTATTAGAATTCATCCAATCTCAAAAAAGAAGATGATGCATAGTGCCGTTGATATTAAAGCTCCAAAGGAAACTCCAGTATATGCTACAGCAAATGGTTTGGTTCGTACAGTAAAACAAAATCATACCGAAGGCAAAGGATATGGAAGATATATTATTATTGACCATGCAAATGAATATTCAACTTTGTATTCGCAACTTTCTGCTTATAATGTAAAGGAAGGGCAAGAAGTGAAACAAGGTGATGTAATTGGATATGTTGGAAGTTCTGGTTTGTCAACTGGTTCACATCTGCACTATGAAATAAAGAAAGATGGGGAGAATGTTGATCCCGAAAAATATTTTTAGAAATTTTTATAATTGTAAACACTTCGACAATCCTGATAGCTATCGGGACAGTGTGACAATTAGAATTGGAAGCTGTTATACTGAGTTTATCGAAGTATGAAACAGCTTCTTTTTTATAATTTGTAACGAATTAAAATCTCATTCGTCTTTTTAAAAAGATTATTCATTAAAAACACAAAAGTCATGAAAAGAATAATAGCTTCAATTGTAGTTGTAATGCTTACAATACCAAGCTTGTTTGCACAGGAAACACTTCGCGATGTAGTAAAAGATTATCAAAGAGATAATTCAGAATTTTCAATTTTTATACCAACTTTTATAATTAAAGTAGGGATAGCTTTTGGCGATCTTGAAAAAGAAGAACGCGAAATTTTGAAACAAATTGATGATATGAGAATCGTAATTTCTGAGAATGGATTTTATAAAGAAGATTTAGTTGGCTTAGAAGAAGGAATAAAATCAGGGAAATTTACAGAGTTAATGACCGTGCAGGAATATGATGAAAAAGTAAGAATGATAATGCACAAGAAAAATAAGCGTTGTTCAGAGATGTTAATGCTTGTTGAAAGTGAAAACGAGACAGTTATGTTGCTATTTGATTTTAAAGGCGAACCCGATTTTAAGAAGTTTTTGGCATTGGTCAATTAAAAATGAAGCGTAAATATTGTTTCCTTATTCGGTTCAGACCGCACAAAAATATTACCACCATGCAAATGCATAATTTGTCGGGAAAGGCTCAAACCAATACCTGAGCCTTTTTCCTTTGTTGTGAAAAATGGCACAAAAATATTATCCATAATTTCAGGCTCAATTCCATTTCCATTATCCATTAAACTAATTATTGTTTTTTGATTATTATTAAACGTGGCCTTTATTTCAATTTTAGGATTTGTATTTTTAGTAAATGATTCAATGGAGTTTTTTATTAAATTAATAATTACCTGTTCAATCATTCCTATATCGGCTATTAAAGCAAGGCTTTCAGGATTTACATCTAAAGATATTTCTATTTCATTTTCGTTAATCTCTTTATTAAATAAAAGTATAATTTTTTGTAAAAATGGTTTTACATTAAATTTTTCAAATTTAGGTTTTGGTAGCTTTGTTATTGTGCGGTAGTTATTTATAAATTCGAGTAAGCCTTTTCCTCTGTTTTCTATTAAATCTGCATTATCAACAATATCAGAAATTAATTCATTACTTATTTCCAGTTTATCTTTTAACCCAATATCATTCTTTAAGTATCGTTTAATTGCATGAGCTAATGAAGTTATTGGAGTGATTGAGTTCATCATTTCGTGTGTTAAAACACTGGTGAGTTTTTGCCATGATTCAACCTCGTTACTTTCAATTTCTTTTTTTACATCATGAATTGAAAAAAGCCTTATTAGTTTATTGTTTATTTTAAACTCAGACAGATTAAAAGCTAAGTAAAACAATTCATCGTTTATTGTTTTTTTTAATACAGGTATTTCAGAAATACTCTTTTTTTTAAAAATCTTTACAAATTCATCATCAAGCGTATTAATATTACTTAGCCGATGATTTTTTTTATTTAAAAATATTTTAGCTTGATTATTAACAAACTCAATATTACCAGTTTCATCAGTTGCTAACAGACCCGTTTTTACATTATTAATAATAAAATCAAGATATTGTTCTTTCTGCGCTTTTTCTGTTTTAATGTCTCTAAAATCAGTATTTATCTTTTCAAAACTACTTCTTAAGCCTTTAAAAGTTTTTTCAATATTTTCTTTACTAAAAACAACAGATGTATCGCCTTGTTGCAGATGTATCAGGAATTCGGCCAGTTCTCTGTTTGTTCTGTTAACATATCTAATTAAGAAAACTATTTGAATAATAATCAGAAATACAAGAAATATAGACGTAAGCAAGAGATCATCTTTTCCTGAAAAAAACACAAAAAGGAAACATGTACATACAATTAGTATTATTCTTGATACAATACTAATAAAGAATTTATTGAATTTCATATTTCTTCAATTTATGGTAAAGGGTAGTTCTTGAGATATTAAGCTCTTCTGCTGTTTTTGTTAAATTGCCTTTGTGTTTTTCTAATACATACTCAATAGTTCTTTTTTCTACATCGTCGAGCTTATTTGAAATATTGATTGCTGTTTTGTTTTGAAATGGATTTAAATAAAAATCTTCAGCGTTTAGCAAATTATTATTCGATAAAATAACAGCTTTCTCCACAGTATGGATCAATTCGCGAACATTCCCTTTCCATTGATAATTTAATAGTTCGTTTTGAGCTTCTTTTGAAATAGTTAAAGTTCCTTTATTATATTTATCAGCGAATTTATTGAGATAAAAATTGGCTAATTCAATAATATCGTTTTCTCTTTCTCGTAAAGCAGGAGACTGAATTTGTATGGTATTGATTCGATAAAATAAATCTGATCTGAATTGACCTTGTTCAACCATTTCTTCCAAATTATTGTTGGTTGCACAAATTAACCTTACATCGATGGGAATTTCTTTAGAACTGCCAACTCTATATATTTTCCTATTTTGCAGTACCGTTAGCAATTTTGATTGGATTGAGAAAGGTAAATTCCCAATTTCATCGAGGAATAGAGTACCTCCCGAAGCAGATTCAAATCGACCTATTCTATCTTCTTGTGCATCAGTAAAAGCTCCTTTTACATAACCAAAAAGTTCGCTTTCAATAATCGATTCGGGCATTGAAGCAATATCCACTGTCATAAATATTTCTTTTGCCTTTTCTGATCTTTTATGAATTTCGCGTGCAATAAGTTCTTTGCCTGTTCCATTTTCACCAAGAATTAAAATGTTGGCATCTGTTTTAGAAACCTTTTCAATCAGCGAAAATACTTCTTTCATTTTTTGTGATGAACCTATAAAATTTTCAAAAGGCTTATTAATATCCTGATTCAATTGTTCTTGCCTTACTTCAAGAATTTCATTTTTACGTTTTGATTTACTTAACTTAACTGCATTTAAAACAGTTGTAATAAACTTTTCAGCATCCCAGGGTTTTGTAATGAAATCGGTAGCACCTTTTTTAATTGCTCTTACAGCTAAATCAATATCTCCATAGGCTGTAATCATTATAACAATAGCATCTTTATCGATTTTCAGAATTTCATTAAGCCAAAATAAACCTTCATTACCGGTGTTTATCCCAGCAGAGAAATTCATATCCAATAAAATGATGTCATATTTTCCCTTACTTAATTCTGCAGGAATTTGATTGGGATTTTTAAAAGTTGTTACAGATTCACATTCGTATTTTAAAAGTTGATTAATTGTTTTTAATACAAACTCATTATCATCAATAACTAAAATCTTTCCTGTCTTTGTTTTCATTCTTTACAATTAATACGCTATTTTAGATAAAATTACATGTAATTGTTCAATAATTAAAATCGACCGTTCAGTTTCTGAACAATTTTAAAAAAGAAACAGATTCGGAAAAAACTAGTAATATCTCATAATCTGAAACTTAAATGTATTTGGCATGTGCATTGGTTTGATAAAAACAAATCAAAAAATAAAAAATATGTTACTACAAAATATCAAATCATCCATTAAAAGGCTTGTCCAAAATAAATTATATGCCATAATTAATATTGGGGGTTTAGCCTTAAGTTTTGCTGTTGCAATACTAATTCTTCTGTATGTCCATAATGAACTGAATGTAGATCAATATCATAAAAATTTAGATAGCATATACAGATTAGTAGATAATAAGGGCAATCATGCCTATACAGCAGCTCCTTATGGCGAATATACGCTTAATAAATACCCTGAAGCAAAATATGTTTCTCAATATTATGTGGAATATGATCGTATATTTCAATATGGGAACAATAAATCAATTAAAATTGAAAATCTTGCCTATGCAGATTCATCCTTTTTAAAAATGTTTTCAATTAACATATTAAAAAGCAATACAAGTAATTTATTAAGTACAAATGAATCCATTATCATATCGCAAAAAACGGCACAGAAACTATTTGGAGATTCTGATCCTCTGGGTCAGATTATGAGAATTGAAAATACACATGACTATATTGTACAAGGTGTATTTGAAGATTATCCGTCGAATTCAAGTTTTAAACACGATGCCATTGCAAATTTCCCTTCAGTAAAGTTTTTAATGGGATTTCCGGATTATGATGTCACAAAGGCAATCTATAATAATATGTTCGCCACATTTATCATGTTGAACGAAAATGTAAATTTAAATGATCTGAATGAAAGAATAAAAAAGGACTTCAGTGAAAGATTCTATAAAGGTTTTGAATTCAATCTTCAAGAATTTTCGGATATATATTTTAACAATGATATTAACGATGATTATGTAAAACACGGTAATAAGCAGATTGTACTTCTTTTTTTAAGCATTGCTTTAATCATTATAGTTATTGCAATGATAAATTATATAAATCTTTCAACATCTATTTCAGCAAAAAGAGC
>CAZPMA010000002.1:0-74581 GCA_964587535.1 uncultured Bacteroidales bacterium | reverse complement strand
CTAACAACAGTTTCCATTTTATTTTTTTTTTGTTGATTGATTATAGTAATTTTGCAAAAGTAAAAAAATGTTTGCAATATATTTATTCAATTTAGTGTTTTAATACGTCTTTTCAGGTAGATAAATTAAAAGGTATTAATATGTTTTTAGTTCGATTTGCATTAATTCTATTTATTATATTTATAATTATTCGTTTGATCACAAGGTTTGTGTTACAATCTTATATAAAAAATGTAAAACGTAATTTTGAAGATCAACAAAATAAATATTCTCAAAAAAAAGAAGGAGATATTACTATTAATTCAAAACCATCAAAAGATAAAAAGTTTGAAAACTCTGATGGTGATTATGTTGATTTTGAAGAAGTGGATTAATTTTTAAAAGCCTCCACCATGGATAATAAACCCGGTAGAATAATCGACATTATCTAACTGAAACGGTAATGCAATATAAGGCTCTAAAATTGCCATTCCGAACAGATTTATTCTAATAGAAGCACCAGCACTAAAAACAGGAGTATAATAATTATCATCTGGTTTCCATTGAAATCTGACATCACTGCTTTTATTCCAGGGCATTTCATTTTTTGCCCATGATAAACCTGCATCAAAGAAAAATATAAGATCGGAAAATAAATATCCCGATTTTATTATTGATAATCTTTGCACACCAGTAAAAGGAAGCCTTAATTCAGAATTAAAAATTAATACTTTACTTCCCACTAAGTTATTTATGTTAAGTGGGTTTTCTGCTTCTGATTCAAAAGATTTATTAAACGCAACAAAATTATAACCACGTATCAAAAAATCATTACCCAAATAGATGGGGTACAAATCATTGGCATTTTTACCGTACCTGCCATAATGCATTAATTTAAAAGCAATACCAAAGGGTTTTTTATAAAAATATTTTCGAATATCTATATTCACATTAGTTACATCGTATCTATCAAACATCTGACCTGCCTGAAAACGATATCTCCAACCATCTAAAGGTGATGTAAGTCCAAAAGTAGCATTATCTCCAACGAATGCTAAATAAATACTTCCAACATTAAAAGGATCAGGAACATTATCAATTTGTGTTTTGGAATTATAATAAAGATTAATACTATCTATCCTATAGCTGTATCTGGCATAAGAAATACCTCCTTCAAATCTTAATTTTGATGATAATGGGAATTGAGAAAAAAGCGAAAGGTTTTCTTCATAAATTCTCACAAGATTATAGTTTACATAGGTATAACCTGATTCCTCATCATCATAAAAAGTATAATACATTGTTCGGTAAGGTAAATGAGAAAATGATGCACCTAAGGATAGGCGGTGGGCACTGTTTATATATGCTATCTGACCACCAAAGTCGTATATTTCTCCATTTATATTTAACATTGAATAGATTTGATGGTGTTTTAGCATATCACTGAAAAGCATACTTACCCCACCCGAAACGAAAGTACCATAGGAACTGTATCCAACTCCCATTCCGTTTGAACCAATATATTCAAGTTTGAATCTGGGCGAATAATCTTCAATTTTGAAAGAGTCCAAGGGATAACTAATGCTATAATTAAGATTATGATCTACAATATTAAATATCCTATTTTTCCCCGGAGCTAAGTGTTCGGCACTAAGATCAATTTTTGTTGGATCTACAGGTATTTTAAGAAATTCATCAGGATTAGCTAAATATATTTCATAATTATCATTTGTGTATAAAGTATATGCTACCTGTCCTGTTTTTCTGGAAACACTGTATGCCGGAGCCAGATCTGTTATTCCGCTAATTCCTGTTGCAAATTTTGTTAATTTAAAAATTTCGCCGGTGTGTAAATGATACCTGTATAGATTTCTAAACCCATCTGCATTAGATAAAAAATAAAGGGATGAATCTGTTGGTGAATATTGTGGACTAAAAATGTTTGCTCCCGGGAATAAATCATATGTAATTATTTGTTTTGTCTTTCTTTTTAAAATACATAATCTATATGATCCATACTTTTGTTTTTCCATATCTGAGTCGGGTCCTCTATCCGAGATAAAAGCAATTTCACTTCCATCGACCGACCATGAAGGCTGAAGATCAGAATGATAATCGTTTGTAAGTTGTTCTGTGGTTTTTGTTTTGATGTGGTATAAATATAAATCACTTTTACCGGCTACTAAACCGTTAAAAAGTATTGACTCCCCATCAGGCGACCATTCAGGGTTAAGGATAGCATCTACATCAGCAATCTCTATTTCTTCAGAAAAGGAAACTTTTTTATCTTTGAAATATATAATCAGTAATTTGTTTTTCCCTCTGGTGAATGTGGTAAGAACATATTGATTTCCACTTGGCGACCACGATCCTGCTTCTTCAATGTAATTAAAATCATCAATATGGGATTTTCTTAACGAAGAACTAAGTTTGGATACAATTTTATTATCTGAAGTACTTGCCATTAAAAGATCTACATCAATAACATTTTTGTTTGATAAGAACGTAAGATATTCTCCATCTGGACTTAATACTGGAGATAAGTTAATTTCCCCGCCATTTTTTGCGTTAAACATTAATTTTCCAACAGGAGCGATCGTATCTGTTAAAAAATCTGGGTAATAATTTTTGAAAGAGTTTTGCCATAAAACGGATAAGCTATCAGTGTCGAATCCCATTATCATCCGTGTTGCATTATCCATTCCATATCTCAAAGTAAGATAATAATATGGTTTTAAAATGTTATCTCCCCATGTAGCAGTTACATATGCCCAAAATGCATGTCCATATCTATATGGGAAATACTCTCCCATTTTTCTTGTCATATCTTTGATTGAAGGTACATCGTCATTAATTACAGCATCTCTCATCCACATGGCAGTTCTGTTATCTGCAGAACCAATTGAAAGAAATTCTGCCATACCTTCTATCATCCACAAAGGAACATTTGCTAAATTCTGAAATGATAATGAATCATTTTCACGAACAATATTATATTGAAAAACATGGACCATCTCATGTCCTAATACATGATCAGTTTCTTTATTAGATACCATTAACGGAATCATTACTCTGCTTCTTAAACCTTCTGTTACCCCACCCGTACCAACACCAATTATTCCAGAAATAACTGTTGTTTGCATAAAATCTGCAGCATTATTGTAAAGGATAATAGGACTTTCTTTAAGTGTATCCCCAAAAATAGCATAATGTCTTAAATACCAACTTTCCGATAGCTGACCAAGGTTGTGTAAAACAGAATCATTTTTTACATAATTGTAGATTTCAAAGCTAGGAGTATTATAAATTGAAAAATCAAATTGGTCATACATTACTTTATTTTGCCCAAACTGGCCATAGATGGGAATTGTGACTAGTATAAATGTTATTATGTAAAGTGTTCTTCTTATCATAGACACGAAATGCAAAAACATAATTTGGAACAAATTTTATGCAAAATTTGACTAAATTTGTTGATATATTAAATGTAAGATAATAATTTTCTAAATATACAAATTATGAAAATAAGAATTAAAACATTTTTAATATCAGTTTTAGTAATTTTATTTCTAAATGCTTGCGACGAGGATGGTAGTGTTAACATTTTCTCACTGCAGGACGATATTGATTTCGGGGAACAGTTTCATTCAGAAATTTTGCAAAACCCGGAAGATTACCCAATTCTGAGTAGAAGTTCTTATTCAACAGCTTATTATCATTTGGAAACTATTCGAGACGAATTGCTTAAGTCAGATGATATTAGATATGCAGACAATTTTTCATGGGATGTTTATATAATTGAAAATGATGATGTTTTAAATGCATTTTGTGTACCCGGGGGAAAAATGTATTTCTATACAGGAATTATTAAGTTTTTAGATAATGAAGCCCAGTTTGCAGGTGTAATGGCACATGAGATGGCTCATGCCGACAGACGTCATACGACAAAAACCATGACCCAACAATATGGAGTTTCTGTTTTATTAGGATTGATTCTTGGTGAGGACCCAACTCTTTTACAACAAATTGCTGCTGATCTGGCTATGGGATTAGGATCATTAAAATTTAGTCGTGATCATGAATATGAAGCCGATGAATATGCTGTGCGTTATACTACAGATGGATCTGGTGATTATAATTTTTATCCTAAAGGAATTTCAGCATTTTTTGAAAAAATAGGATCACAATCAACTTCACCGGAGTTTTTAAGCACTCACCCTGATCCTGGAAACAGATTAGATAATATTAATGATTTTTGGATTAGTATTGGGTCTCCAACCGGAGAAGATTATGCATCACGATATTTGGATTTTAAAAATAGTCTGCCATAGAATTAGAAAAGGAGTAATTTAATTACTCCTTTATTTTTCTATACAGTTTTCATATTCTTTATCAATCAATAAATTGCTTTTTTGCGATGCTTCTACTGCTAAATGATCGCAACGTTCGTTTTCAGGAATATTTGCATGACCCTTAACCCAGTGAAATTTAACCTTGTGTTTACGATAAATTTTTAAAAAGCGAATCCACAGATCGGGATTTTTTTTCTTCTTAAAACGAACTTTTTCCCATTCGAATACCCATCCTTTCTCAACAGCATCTGCTACATATTTTGAATCAGTATAAATCTCAACGATACTGTCTTTAATTTTTAGCGCTTCTAAGGCTACAATAACCGCAAGGAGTTCCATTCTATTATTAGTCGTTTTACGGAACCCTTCTGAAAGTTCTTTTCTGTGTTCGCCTGACTTTAAAACAACGCCATAACCACCCGGACCAGGATTCCCGCGAGCAGCACCATCTGTATATATAATTATTTTAGACACAATTTATTTTTTGATAAAGATAATAATTCCCTGTTAGGATAAAAAAATAGGATCAGAACAATGCCTGATCCTATTATGATGAGATTATATAGTAGTTACTTAACGATTGTCATTTCTTCGATTAAGCGCTTTGCTCCGGCAAATTTATCAATAATAAATAATGTATATCTTACATCAACGCTAATGGTTCTTTGCAATTCTGGTTCAAAAACGATATCGCCACTCATTGCTTCCCAGTTTCCATCAAATGCGGTACCAATTAGTTCTCCTTTGCCATTAATTACAGGACTTCCAGAGTTTCCTCCAGTAATGTCGTTTGTAGAAAGGAATGCAACAGGCATACTACCATCTTCCATTGCATAATCACCAAAGTCTTTTGACTCATATAATTCTTTTAATTTTTCAGGCACTACAAATTCCCAGTTATCAGGATCTTCTTTTTCCATTACACCTTTTAAGGTAGTTACATAGTTGTAATGAACTGCATCAGCAGGGTAATAATCAAGGATTGAACCATAAGTAAGACGCATTGTAAAGTTAGCATCCGGATACATCGCTTTGCCTTCATTTTTTTCTATTATACCTGCAACAAAAAGTCTATGTCCTTTGTCTAAATCTCCATACATAGGCTCAAGTTCATCATTAAGAGAACGGTATTTTTCATAAATAGATTTTGCAGCAATATATCCCGGATCTTTAGCTAGTTTTTTAGCCGAAGGGTTCTCTAGAAATGCCCACAATCTAACTGAATCTGTAAACATTGATTTTGAATATACAAAATCAATATACTTTGAGAAGTCATTTTTATATTTTGATTCAATTGTATTAAAGATATCTGGTTGGTATGATTTTGCAACATTTTTAGCAAAAATTTTAAACATCTCTTTTGCAACTTTCTGATCGGTAGGTGCATTGTAGTTTTTATAGAAGTTACGTGCGCTTTCTTTTATTTCACTAATGGTTTCTTTTACCTGTTCATCATTGCCTTCAAATAGATTTTTTTCAAACCATGACATTCGTACTGCTAAATTCATCAATTCTGTTCCACGCAGTAAAGTCTCAGAGATATATTGTCTTGAGTGAACTAACTCTCCACTTGCATCAATATATTTTTGAATTAAAGGTAAAGCGTCAGAATATTTTGCTTTTCTTTCTTCATTTTCATTAACCCAATTCATAAACTCAGCTTCTTCTTTTTTCTTTTTATCAACAATTTTAAGTCTTTTTAAAGCCTTATTCATTCCGATAGAATTTTTCCAATAGTTTGTGGAACCTGAGTATTTTGATGCGTATTTTATTCTAATGGCATCATCTTCAAGCATGTCTTCTAACAATAATTCCTGGCGTACACCACGAATGTATATTCTGTTGCTATTTGTGATGTTTATTCTTTCTTCAACTTCCATCGATGTCATATATCTGTCTGTTCCTCCGGGATAACCTAAGATCATTGCAAAATCATCCTTTTCAATGCCTTTAATTGAAATTGGCAAATGATGTTTTGGTTTGTAAGGAACATTATCTGGCGAATAATCTGCCGGGTTATTATCCTTATCGGCATATATTCTGAAAAGAGAAAAGTCTCCTGTATGTCTTGGCCACATCCAATTGTCAGTGTCAGCACCAAATTTACCAATTGAAGAAGGCGGAGCACCTACCATACGAACATCAGTAAATTTTTCATAAACCAATAAATAATATTTGTTGCCACCAAAGAAATTCTGAACTCGAGCATCATAATGAGTTCCTTCCTTAGCTTTTTCAGCTATTCTATTACCAATAGCATATGCCGAATCTATTCTTGCTAATTCGTCCATATCATCTGATAGTTCTGAAATAATCTGATCGCTTACATCTTCCATTTTTACAAGAAAAGTAACAGACAAACCCGGAGTAGGTATTTCATCTTCTATGGCAGCAGCCCAGAAACCATCTTTAAGATAATCATTTTCAGGAGAGCTATGTTGCTGAATAGCCCCATATCCGCAATGGTGATTTGTAAGAACTAATCCTTTTTCTGAAATTATTTCACCGGTACAACCTCCACCAAAAATGACAATGGCATCTTTTAAGCTGGTTTTATTTACATTATAGATTTCTTCAGCAGATAATTCGCAACCCATTTGTTGCATTTTTTCAATGTTTAATTTCTGAATAAGTGGTAATAACCACATTCCTTCATCTGCTTTTACCGACGAACCAAATAGGAACATCGCACTAATTACAATTAAAATTATCTTTTTCATGATTATTGAGTTTAATTTATAATATTCCCCTTTTAAAATACTAAGACATAATTATCTCTTACAAGTTTAATTAGATACAAGTAATATTGAAAATTAGATTAACTTTGCCCATAAAATTACTAAAAAACAGCTTAAGATGGAAAAGAGAGATATATTGTCATTGTCTTTAAATGAAATTAAAGACTTTTTGACAAAAAATGGGGAGAAAGCATTTCGCGCTAAACAGATTTACGAATGGTTATGGAAAAGACCGGTTAGTAATTTTGATGATATGACAAATCTTTCAAAAGATCTTAGAATTCTTTTAAAAGAGAATTTTTTAATTCAGGCTGTTCTGGTTGATAATTTGCAAATTAGTAAAGATAAAACCTTAAAAGTTGCGTTTAAACTTTTCGATAACTCTATTGTTGAAGGTGTGTTAATTCCTACAGATGATAGAGCAACTGCTTGTATTTCTTCACAGGTAGGTTGTAATTTGGGATGCGAATTTTGTGCTACAGGCAAATTAGGATTAAGAAGAAACTTAAGTGTTGGCGAAATTTATTTTCAAGTTGTTGAGATAATGAATTTGGCTAAAGAAAGGTATAAACTTTCATTAACAAATATTGTTTTGATGGGGATGGGTGAGCCTTTGCTAAACTACGACAATGTTTTAAAATCCATGGAAATGGTATCTTCGGACGATGGTTTAGGAATGTCGCCACAAAGAGTAACTTTATCAACTGTAGGATTGCCACGAATGATTAAAAAATTGGCCGATGATCAGGTTAAATTTAATTTGGCTGTTTCGTTGCATTCTGCAAATAATAAAAAGCGAAGTGAGTTTATGCCTGTTAATCGAAGAAATTCATTGGTAGATTTAAGTGAAGCGATTGTTTATTTTAATCAAAAGACAAATCAAAGAATTACTTTCGAATATTTATTAATGGAAGGAATTAACGATTCATTAAATGATGCAAAAGAGTTTGCAGAATATTGTAAAAGCTTTCCTGTTAAGATAAATATTATTGAGTATAATTCTACAAATGATAAAAGATTCAGAAGATCATCGAATGAAACCTTTGACGAATTTGTTAAATTCTTAAAAAGTAGAAACCTGGTTGTAAATGTTCGTCGAAGCAGAGGAATGGATATTGATGCAGCCTGTGGTCAATTGGCAGGTAAAAAATGAAACTAATTTTCTTAGAAATTTAAACACAATTGTTCATCCAGTAACCTAAATGATAATCTGTGATATTGAGTAGTTCCATGTTTTTTTATGGCAGCACGATGTTCTTTTGTTGGATATCCTTTATTCTTAATCCAGTTATAATCCGGATGTAGTTCATGTAATTTTTTCATAATATCATCACGGTAAGTTTTAGCTAAAATAGATGCTGCCGCAATAGAAAAATATTTTGAATCGCCCTTAACGATTGTTTTATGTGGAATATTTTTATAGTTAATAAACTTATTTCCGTCAATAATAATATGTTCTGGTTTAATTTTAAGCTTATCTAAAGCTTGATGCATAGACATTATGGATGCTTTTAATATGTTGATTTCATCAATTTTATTATTGTCTAAAACACCAACAGCAAAAGCTAAAGCAGCATCTTCAATTTCTTTTCGCAGCTGGTATCTTCGTTTTTCGCCAATTTGTTTTGAGTCATTTAAAATGGGATGGAAATAATTCTTTGGTAAAATGACTGCAGCAGCAACTACCGGACCTGCTAAACAACCGCGGCCTGCTTCATCGCAACCTGCTTCAACAACACCAACTTTATAATAACTTAACAGTCCGGACTCTTTATTCATAAATAACTTTTTCTATACTTTCCCAGAAACGTTCAGCTGTTTTATCCCAACTAAAATTTTTTGCTCTTTGCTTAGCTTTTAAAATTAACTCTGATCGTAAGTCATTATTTTCAAATAATTGAATCATTGCATCAGAGATATCATTTACAGAAAAAGGATCAATCAACAAGGCTGCATCACCTGCTATTTCTGGCATCGATGTTACATTTGAAGTAATTACCGGCGTTTCACAATTCATTGCTTCAATAATAGGGATTCCGAAACCTTCAAAATAAGGAACAAAAGTAAGAGCAAGTGCTGCACCATAAAGGTTTTTTAGATTGTCAGGACTCATTCGTCCAGCAAATAGCACGTCTTTTTTATGCTTTAATTTTTTATATGTGTTTTCAAGATTATTTGTTTTAAACATTTTTTTGCCCACAATGATCAGTTTAGTATCGCTTTTTGATCGTGACTTAAACTTGTCAAATGCTAACAAAAGGTTTGATATGTTTTTCCTTGGACTTAATGCGCCAACAAATAAGAAAAATTGTTTTCCATGGCTATATTTATCTCTTGTTTCCTTTTGCTTATCAAGATTAATTGGATTATAAATAGTATTAGCCCCATTATAAGCAAGATCAATTAATTTGGGATTTATGTTAAAGGTTTTTGAGATATCTTGTTTTGAATATTCAGAAACGGTAATAATTCGTCGGGCTTTTTTAGCAAATCTCGGGAAAAAATAGCGATAATAATTTTTTATAAAGAAAGGAAAGTCTTTGGGATAATGCATAAAGTTTATATCATGAATTACCGCAACTGATTTAACTTTTGATGTTAATGACAAATATCCATCTGGTGAAATAAAAAGATCAGCATTAATCTTTTTTAATATTCTGGGGATAAAAAATTCGAACCATAAAATATATAAAAAAGGATGACGAGTTGGTATTCCCGTTTTAACCGGAATTACATTTTCTGAAAAAAGAAATTGTTTGTCATATGGTCGGTCAAAAATAAAATAGAAGGTATGTTCCGGATGATTCTTCACGATTCTTTTAAGGGTTTCAAATGTGAACCATCCAATTCCTTCTAATTTATCTTTTAGTAATAATCTTGTATTTACAGCAATTCTCAATACGATTAGATTTAAAGTAGTAAATTAGAACAAATATGATAAAAAATAACGAATAATTACTTATTGATTTCATTAATGAGAAATGTAAAACTTTATTACATTTACATTTCAAAAACTTTTATTTTGAGAAGAAAATTTTTTACAAATCTTACATTACTTATTTTTCTAAACCTATTAGTAAAACCCTTCTGGATTTTTGGTATTGATAGGGTTGTGCAAAATAGTGTTGGAGCAGAAGAATATGGATTGTATTTTTCTTTATTTAACTTTTCGTTGTTGTTAAATATTTTGCTAGACCTTGGCATAACAAATTACAATAATAGAAATATCGCACAGCATAATCATCTGTTAAGCAAATCATTATCAAATATTGTAGGGTTGAAGTTTTTGCTGGCATTTATTTACGCTCTGCTAACATTGTTAATAGCAGTGTTTATTGGCTATTCATCACGACAGTTTTATATTTTATTGTTTTTAATCTTAAATCAGTTTATTTCTTCTTTTATATTATACTTAAGATCAAATTTAAGCGGCTTGCATTTATTTAAAACGGATAGTTTTATTTCTGTTTTAGATAGGACATTGATGATTATCTTATGTGGCTTTCTTTTATGGAGCAAATGGATAAAAACTGAATTCAGGATTGAGTGGTTTGTATATGCACAAACAGTATCATATTCACTTACTTTGTTTGTTACTACAATCATTGTATATGGTAAAACAGAATTTTCAAAGCTTAATCTTGAACGAAAGTATTTTATAGCAATATTAAAAAAGAGTTATCCCTTTGCTGTATTGGCTTTACTTATGATGTTTTATTATAGGATTGATTCTGTTATGCTTGAAAGAATGTTGCCTAATGGGAAAGAGCAAGCAGGGATTTATGCACAAGGATATAGAATTTTAGATGCTTTAACCATGTTTGCATTTTTATATGCAGGATTGCTTCTGCCAATGTTTTCAAAAATGATTAAACAAAAAGAATCAATAAATAAGCTCACGTTGTTTTCATTTTTATTATTAATTGTTCCGACAATTGGAATTTCTTTAGCAGCTTTCTTTTATAAAGTTGAGATTATGGATGTATTGTATAAACATCATGTAACATCATCTTCAACCATATTAGGAATTTTACTTCTTTGTTTTATTGGCATTTCGGTATCGTATATTTTTGGTACATTATTAACTGCGAATGGAAATTTGAAAGAATTAAATATTATTGCTGCCAGTAGTGTTACATTAAATATCATATTAAATATTATACTAATTCCCAGGTATTTTGCTATTGGATCAGCTGTAGCTAGTTTGATAACACAATCAATTTCGGCAATTGCTCAGTTTATAGTTGCTAAAAAGGTTTTTAACTTCAGATTTAAAGCAAATATTCTTATAAAACTTATATTGTTTGTTGTCGGTGTTTATTTTGTATCAAGTTTATCCATTTCACTCGATTATTACTGGATTTTTAAATTGATAGGGATATTACTAATTACATTAACTCTTGCCTTTGTTTTGCGATTGTTACATCTAAAAATGATTATCAATTTGCTTTTTAATGGAAACGAATAAAAAAACCGAAGGTGACTTCGGTTTAGTATATTATTTAAATTTCTTAATGATGGTTTTTATTTCTTCCAGCTTTTTATTCAAGAGTTCTTCATTATCAGCTTCTGCTAAAAGTCTTAAATAAGGTTCTGTATTCGATGGTCGTACGTTAAACCACCAGTCCTTAAATTCTAGCCGGCAACCATCGAAATCAAGAATTTCCATAGGTTCTTCTTCAGTTACAAAGTAGTTTTTAATTGCTTCTATAGCTTCTTGTTTTTGTTCTATTTTAAAGTTAATCTCGCCGGAGTTCGCATATTTACTAATACGAGAAATTAAATCAGACATTGTTTTACCTTCATTTTTAAATCGGGATAATAGATTTAAAACAATTAATGCTGCCATTATTCCCGAATCAGAATAGAAGAAATCGCGGAAGTAATAATGTCCTGCTAATTCGCCACCATATATGCCATTAATTTCACGAAGTTTAGGAGCTGCATAAGCCCTTCCTACTCTCCATGTATGCATTTCACCACCTAAATCTTCAATATATTTTTTTACTGCTTTTGATGTTCTGATATCTTCCAGTACCGCGCCTTTTTCTTTTTCCAGAAAATAATGACCCATTAAACCGATTATTAAGTCTGGCGAAATGAATTGTCCTTTTTCATCAACAAACATAACCCTGTCGGCATCACCGTCGAAAATTATTCCAAGATCACAGGCATTATCTAATACAGCTTTTTTAAGATCTTCAACGTTTTCTTCAATTAATGGATTAGGTTCATGATTTGGGAATGTGCCATCCAATTTGTCGTATAAATAAATAGGGTTTTTACCCAAAAACTTTTTGATTAAGAAAGCAGCCATGCCATTTGAACAGTCTACAGCAATATTAAGATTTGAATAATCCTGAACATATGATTTTAAAAACTGAACATATTCATCTTTTACATTGTAATCCACAATCTTACCTTTTTTATCGGCTATTTCTATCTCTCGGGTTTGTATCATTTCTAAAAGTTTATTTAACCCGGTATCGAAACCTACAGGTAAAGCATTGCTTTTAGATATTTTCATCCCATTGTATTCTCTTGCATTATGCGATGCAGTGATTTGAACAGATGCGGCAAATTTGTGTTTAGCAGTTATATAATACACCATTGGAGTTGTTGAAATTCCAATGTTATAAACATTAGCTCCACTATCAATAATACCTTGTGCCAGATGTTCAAAGATTTCATCAGATGAAACTCTAACATCACGCCCCACTAGAATATTGTCGGCTTGTAATAATTCCGGAAGAAAAAACCCAATCTTGTAAGCATCTTGCTTATTAAAATCATCATTGTAAATACCACGAATATCGTATGCCTTAAACGCTTTCATATATATTAAATTATTTAAAAAGAAATATTTAGAAGAAAAGAAGCCAGTATTCAAACTGACTTCTAATTTTTATAATGCAAAAATGCAAAAAATATTTATTTTGTTAAAACCTTTACCGGTTCAATTCCCAAAGTTGTTCCCTCTTGTATTGCTTTTAAAACTGCTCCGCCACCAGTAAAAATGTAATATTTAGGACTATCTAATGCAACAATGTACAATCCGGGCAGTAATCTTTTTAACTCTTGCATGGTATCTCCACCACCATATAACTTAACTGCTTCCACATTTTCATCAATTAATTCGTCCAAAGCAATTGTACCTTCGTTAAAATGTGGTGTAAATCCCATTACCGCATTCACAAAAATTGTCCTTGCCGAAGAAAATATCTTATGTATATTTTCTTCATAGAAGGATTGCTTAGCAACATCTAATATATAATTTAACTTTGTTCCTGATTTTAATTCATGAATGTTGTGCACTCTATTTTTTCCTTCAAATTTACCATCTAAGGTATCAGACTCAATAATAAAAGGAAGCTCTATCAGTTTACCCGGATATTGTTCACTAAATTTAACGAATTCTTTTGCATGTTCTAAATCGTCCTTAGATATTCCTTTGATTTCGATTCCATATTTCGCACACAAATACGCATTATAGATTACTCCACCAAGGACCAGGTAATCTGCTTTTTTAATTAATGCATATAATGAATCAATTTTTGTGTCGAACTTTGAGCCGGCAACAACAGCAATAAATGGCGATTGTGGGCTATAAATTCTTTCCAGATTTTCAATTTCTTTTTGCATTAAAAACCCGGCATAGGATGGCAAATATTTATTAACACCTACTGTAGAAGCATGTGCTTGCCATGATCCAAATGCATCATTTACAAAGATATCTGCTAATCCGGCTAATTGATTGGCAAATCTATCCTGATCTTCACCTTTTGCTTCTTCTCCTTGGAACCATCTGGTATTTGGCAAATAAATTCCGTCGATTTTACCGTCTTTAAGCTCTCGAATTAAATGATTTATGGATGTTTCAATTCCTATGTATCCCTTGTTTTCGTGTGGATAAAAATCAGGAATTTTCATGTTGATGTGGAGCTTGTTTCTAAGGTACTCAACAATAGGTTCAACAGATGTATCTTTACTTATTATTATATCTCCTGTTTTTTTATCTTTTGGTCTGCCAACATGCGACATCAGAATTATCTTACCTCCTCTGGCATTAATGTGGTATAAAGTTCCAATAGTGGCATCAATTCGATATGGATCATGTATTATGCCTTTTTTCACAACATTATGATCTACTCGAACTAAAACAACTTTGCCATTTAGGTCTGCATCTTGTATAGATGGAATATTATATTTATCGAGCATATTTACCTCCTGTTTATTGAGTTAGGTTTAATGTAAGGAAACGCAATTTACTCCAAATTTGTTTTTTTAGCAATAAAAAAAGATTACATATAAACGTAATCTCTTTCTTTGTAAAATTATTCTAATTATTCTGTTAATTTGTCCTCTTTTACTACTGTAAATGTAAAAGATTTTATTACTCGCTTATCTGGTTGAATAGAAAATATCCAATCAATGATTTTTAATATTTTTGATGTAGTTTATCCAAATATGAATTTTTTATTGCTGTCTAAATAGAACGATCAATTTAGCTTGGAGCATTTTAAAATGATGGAATTTAAATATCTTCAACAATTGCCTTTAATGCAGGCAACTGTTTTCCTTCAATATATTCTAATAAAGCACCACCAGCAGTTGAAATATAACTTATTTTATGAGCAAGACTAAATTTATTAACTGCGGAGATAGAATCTCCACCTCCAATTAATGAGAATGCTCCTTTATCTGTTGCGCGAGCAACTGCCATTGCTATTTTTAATGTGCCCATCGAGAAATTCGACATTTCAAAAACTCCCACAGGACCATTCCATAATATTGTAGCAGAACTTTCAATAACTTCAGTAAACTTGTTGGTAGATTTTATACCTGCATCTAATCCCATCCATCCATCTTTAATCTGATTAATTTCGCAATGTTCAATATTTGCATCGTTTTTAAAATCATCCGCAATGATACAATCGGTAGGTAAGTATAGGTTTATGTTTTTTTCTTTTGCTTTAATGATTATATTTTTAGCTACATCAATATAATCATTTTCTACTAAAGAATCACCAATTTTACCACCCATTGCTTTAGAGAATGTATAGGCAATTCCACCACCTATAATCAGGTTATCAACTTTTTCAATTAAAGCTTCTATGATATGAATTTTGGTAGAAACTTTTGACCCACCTAAAATAGCAGTAAATGGTCTTTTCCCTTTTTTAACAACTTTGTCAATATTACTAATTTCATTTTCTACCAGATATCCAAACATTTTATCATTCGGGAAGAATTTAGCAATAGTATATGTCGACGCATGAGCCCTGTGTGCAGTCCCAAAAGCATTAAAAACATATGCGTCGCCAAGTTCAGATAATTTTTTTGCAAAATTTTCGTCAGCTTCTGTTTCTTCTTTATGAAATCTCAGATTTTCAAGTAACAGGCATTCGCCAGGATTTAAAACTGTAGATGCAATAATTGCCTTTTCTCCTACACAGTCATCAACGAATTTTACTTTACCATCAAGTACTTTATTTAAATATGGTAAAATATGTTTCACGGAGTATTTTTCATCTACTTTACCTTTTGGGCGACCTATATGAGTTAGGAAAATTACGGATCCTCCTTCAGCTAAAATTTTACGAACAGTTGGTAATGCTGTTACGATTCTGGTTGTATCCATTATCTCAAAATTTTCATCTAATGGCACATTAAAATCAACACGCATTAACACTTTTTTACCTTCAAAATTATACTTATCAATTGTTAGATTCTGCTTAATTGCTTTAATACTTGGCAATTCTTTTCCTTCCAGATATTCAAGCAAAGCACCACCTGCTGTTGAGATATAACTAATCTTATGTGCCAGGCTATATTTATTAACTGCAGCAATTGAATCGCCCCCACCAATTAATGAAAATGCTCCTTTATCTGTAGCTCTGGCAACAGACATTGCAACTTTCAAAGTACCCATGGCGAAGCTCGGCATTTCAAAAACCCCAATTGGACCATTCCAGAGTATTTTTTTCGAATTTTCTATAACTTCAGCAAAACGATTTGCAGATTTAATACCAATATCTAATCCCATCCATCCATCTGGTATTTCCATAATATTGCAGTGGTCAATCTTAGCATCATTTTTAAATTCATTAGCAACTATGCAATCTGTAGGTAAGTATAATTTAACTTTATTTTTTTCTGCTTTACTGATAATATGTTTAGCAAAATTTAAAAAGTCATCCTCAACCAATGAATTCCCTATTTTACCACCCATTGCTTTTGCAAAAGTAAAACCAATACCCCCGGCAATAATTAAATTATCAACTTTTTCAATTAAAGATTCAATAATGTGAATTTTAGTAGAGACTTTTGATCCCCCTAAAATTGCAGTGAATGGATGAATTGGTTGATGTAATATTTTATCAATGTTATTAATTTCGTTTTCAACAAGATACCCAAACATGCTGTTTTTTGGGAAGTATTTTGCAATAGTAAACGTTGATGCATGTTTTCTGTGTGCAGTTCCAAATGCATCGTTTACATATGCATCCCCTAAGCTTGCCAGTTTTCTGGCAAACTCTTCATCTGCATTTGTTTCTTCTTTATGAAATCGCAAGTTTTCTAATAAAAGGACTTCACCAGGTTTAAGTTCTTCAGCTTTTTTCTTGGCATCCGGACCGACACAGTCAGACGCAAATTTTACTTCCCGACCTAATAATTTACTTACACGTGGAAGTATTATTTTAACAGACATTTTTTCGTTATACTGTCCTTTTGGTCTTCCCAGGTGGGTTAATAAAATGATAGAGCCTCCTTCGGCTAAAATTTTCTGAATCGTTGGTACTGCTGTTACAATTCTTGTATCATCTGAAATTTCTAGTTTGTCATTTAACGGTACGTTAAAATCTACACGAATTAATACTTTTTTACCTTCGAAATTATAATTGTCAATTGAATACATGTCGGTTACTTTTATATTGAAGTGTTAAAGATAAACATATATTTTTATTTACCTTTGAGTACTGATATAACAGAAATTAACAAATTATTAATAGCAAGAAAATTAGAATATAACTAACAATACATATGCAATTTAAAGAAGTAATAGGACACAAAGAAATAAAGGTTAAGTTAATTCAAACGGTTAAAGAAAATCGGGTAAGCCATGCGCAATTATTTCTGGGACCAAAAGGTTCTGGTAATTTACCATTAGCTATTGCATATGCACAATATTTATCGTGCGAAAATAAACAGGAGAATGATTCATGCGGAGTATGTCCATCGTGCCAAAAAGTTAAAAAACTTGTACATCCCGACTTGCATTTTGTTTATCCTGTTGCAACTTCTAAAACAATTAAAAAGGATCCTGTTAGTGATGATTATATCGAGCAGTGGAGAGAAACAATATTAGAAAATCCGTATTTGATAGAAAATAAATGGTATGAGATAATTGATGTGGAAAATAAACAGGGAATAATAAATAAAAATGAAAGTTATGAAATTCTTAGGAAGCTAAACCTTAAAACGTTTGAATCTGAATATAAGATTATGATCATTTGGCTTCCAGAGAAAATGAATGCCTACGCAGCAAATAAACTGTTAAAACTTATTGAAGAACCACCAGAAAAGACTTTATTTTTATTAGTGGCTGAAAATTCAGAACAAATAATTCCTACAATATTGTCACGAACACAATTAATCAAAATACATAAAATTGATAATGACAGCATGATGCAGGCTTTAAGTGATAATTTTGGCCTTGAACCACAAATGGCCCGGGATATTGCTCATCTGTCTGATGGTAATTATTATGATGCTCAACATCTGATTCAAACTTCTGATCAGGAGAATTATAATCTCGAAAATTTTATGACCTTAATGCGACTTTCTTATCAACGAAAAGTAATTGAGCTAATTGAATGGGCAGATGAAATTTCAAAATTAGGACGTGAAAAACAAAAAAGTTTTTTAGCATATGCCTTAAGGTTAATAAGAGAAAACTTTATGCTAAATATAAAAAGCAGGGAATTAGTACATTTAACAAACAAGGAACTGGATTTTTCTGAGAAATTCTCACAATTTATAAACAAAGAGAATGTTTATCAGTTATACGAAGTTGTAAATAGAGCGCATATAGATATTGAAATGAATGCGTATAATAAAATTGTGTTTTTAGACCTTGCTTTAAAGATTATTAAATTGATTAAAAAGTAATTTATATTACTTTTGCATTTTATAAGCCTTTTTATGAATGTGATGTGAAGCTGTAGGTAAAAGGGTGACAATATATTAAAACATAGAAATATGGACAAAGAAAATACAGGACATCAGCCTGATAACAATATATCATTATGTAGTAATTGTTATAATAATGAAAGCCATGGAAAGCTTCAAACTTTCGATTGGTTAAATAACATTCCTGAATCTCTGCAAAAGGTAGATATTGTAGAAGTAAGGTTTAAGAATACAAGAAAAGAATTTTTCTTGAATGTTAATGGATTACGATTAAAAAAAGGAGATATGGTTGCCGTTGAAGCTTCTCCTGGTCATGATATAGGAATAATATCTTTAACAGGCGAAATTGTTAAGCTACAGATGCATAAGCATGAGATTAATATTGAAGAAACGGAGTTTAAAAAGATATATCGAAAAGCTAAACCTGCTGATCTTGAGAAATGGTATGAAGCAACATCTTTAGAAAATAATACTATGCTTGAAACCAGAAAGATTGCATCGGACCTTAAACTTGATATGAAAATAGGCGATGTAGAATATCAGGGAGATAAGACAAAAGCAATATTTTACTATATAGCAGATGAAAGAGTAGATTTTCGTGAATTAATAAAAATTTTAGCAGAAAAATTTAAGATTCGTATTGAGATGCGCCAAATAGGTGCGAGACAAGAAGCGGGACGTATAGGCGGAATAGGATCATGTGGAAGAGAACTTTGCTGTTCTACATGGATTACAAATTTTATTTCTGTAACAACAAATTCAGCTCGTTATCAGGAGATCTCATTAAATCCACAGAAACTTGCCGGACAATGCGGTAAACTAAAATGTTGCTTAAATTATGAGTTAGATTCATATATTGATGCACAAAAAGATTTTCCTGCGAAAGAAGTTATTTTAGAAACCAAAACAGGCCAGGCTCATCATACAAAAACAGATATCTTTAGAAATATTATGTGGTATACTTTCGATCCACAAAATATGGTAAATTTTATACCTGTTCCTGTAGAAAGAGTAAAAGAAATCATGGCTCTTAATAAAAAAGGTATTAAAGTGGATGAATTAATAGACAAGTCAGTGGATGTGGTTGATGGAAAATTAGATTATCACAATGTTGTTGGTCAGGAAAGTTTAACTCGTTTTGATGACAAGAAAAATAAAAAACGAAAAAAACGCCCGAATAAAAACAGGAAAAATACAGGAAGAAATGAAAAAACATCTGATTAAAAAGCTTATTGTTCTTTTTGTTTTTAGTGTTGTTTTTTTATCATGCGATACCAACCAGGTTTATGAGAATAATATTGAGTTGCATAATTATACCTGGAATAAAGACTCAATTATGGTCTTTAAGGTTGATATTGAAGACACTATAAGTGCTCATAATATTTATGTGAATGTTAGAAATACTTCCCAATATGAAATGCAAAACTTTTTCTTGTTTATTAAAACTACTGCTCCAACAGGAATCCAGCTAAAAGATACTTTTGAATGTTATTTAGCTGATAAACGTGGCAGATGGACAGGAAAAGGATGGGGAGATATTTATGAAAACCAGTTTATTTATAAAAATAATATTCGATTTCCTGTTTCAGGAAGTTATACATTTGAGTTAATTCAAGGAATGAGAATTGAAAATCTGGAATATATTTCAGATATCGGATTAAGAATTGAAAAAGTAGATTTTCGGTAGATAAAAATCATAGAATCGTGGGGAAAAAAAAATTATTCAGGTTTGCCGAAATGGAAACCTTCGACCATGTCATTCAGGCTTCTTTTGACGAAGTATTTAAAAAAGATTATAAGCTAAAAGGGTTTTGGGCAAAAGAGTTTTTTAAAAATGAAAATCCTGTAGTTTTAGAATTAGGATGTGGGAAGGGCGAATATACAGTTGGTCTGGCAAAGCAAAACCCAGCTATTAATTATATTGGGATTGATATTAAAGGAGCTAGAATGTGGCGTGGAGCAAGAACAGCTTTGGATGAAGGAATAAAAAATGTAGGATTTATAAGAACCAGAATCGATTTAATAAATTCTTTTTTTGCACAAGGCGAAATTTCTGAAGTGTGGGTTACTTTTCCTGATCCACAACCAAAAAAGTATTATAAAAGACTAACTTCAACAAGGTTTTTGGGATACTACCAGAAATTATTAAAAGAAAATGGTATAGTTAACTTAAAAACCGATAGCCAGGAATTATTTACTTATACAAGAAATTTAGTTGATTTAAATAAGCTGGAGAAATTAATCGACACAAATGATTTATATAATTCTGGTATAGATGATAATATCTTATCAATAAAGACATTTTACGAGCAGCAATTTTTAGAGCAGGGGAAACCAATTACTTATCTTAAATTTAGATTAAATACGACAGTCGAACTTGAAGAACCCGAAGAATAAAGAAAGTTTTTTTCATCAGGTTTATGATGTAGCCCGAAAAATACCACATGGTAGGGTAACATCATATGGAGCTATTGCTAAATATCTTGGTTCTGCACAATCAGCAAGAATAGTTGGATGGGCTATGAACGATTCGCATTCTCAAACAGAATATGTGCCGGCCCATAGGGTAGTTAACAGAAAAGGTGTTTTAACAGGAAAACATCATTTTGGAAATTCAAATACTATGAAACAACTTTTGGAGAATGAGGGGATAAAAATTAGTAATGATGAAATTATTGATTTTGAAAAGCATTTCTGGGATCCAATAAAAGAGTTATAATAATCATATTAATAGTATGTAAAACATTAATTTTTAGCTAAAAATTTAGAAGTATTTTTATATCTTTGCTGCATTAATTTAAATTAAATAAAAATAAACATGTCATATTCTAAAAAGCAAATTCTTGATGTATTAAGAAGTGTAAAACATCCTGAAACTGCTCAAGATATAGTTTCTATGGGGATGGTTGATGATGTTTGGATTGAAGGAAGTAAAGCCGGATTTACATTAAGTTTTAAAAAACCAACAGATCCTTTTATAAATTCAATGCCAAAAGTTTGCATGCAAATGCTGGAAAATCAATTTGGTAAAGAGCTTGATTTCAATAATAATATTAAGATTAAGACTCCGGAGAAAAAAGCAGAAAAAGGATCTCAGCAAGACACACAATCTCTTAAAGATGTTAAGAATATAATAGCTGTTGCTTCTGGTAAAGGTGGAGTTGGTAAGTCTACTGTAGCAACAAATTTAGCAATTGCTTTAGCAAAACAAGGTGCGAAAGTTGGTTTAGTTGATGCTGATATTTACGGTCCATCTATTCCTAAAATGTTTAATGTTGAAGGACAAAGACCATTTGTTCAAAAGATAGATGGTGTAGATATGATTACTCCGGTTGAAAATTATGGAGTAAAAGTTTTATCTATCGGTTTCTTTATAAATCCGGAAGATGCATTGGTTTGGAGAGGAGCAATGGCAACAAGTGCGTTAAAACAATTAATTCATCAGGCAGAGTGGGGTGAGATAGATTATTTGGTAGTTGATTTGCCTCCTGGCACAAGTGATATCCATTTAACATTAGTACAGGAAACTTCTGTAACAGGGGCTTTGATAGTAAGCACACCACAAGATGTAGCCTTAGCTGATGCTCTTAAAGGCATTAGAATGTTTACCGGAAAGCACATTAATGTTCCTGTTTTAGGATTAATTGAAAACATGTCATGGTTTACACCTGAAGAACTTCCGGATAATAAATATTATATCTTTGGGAAAGATGGTTGTAAAAACCTTGCAGAAAAAGAAAATATTTCATTACTTGGTCAAATTCCAATTGTACAAAGCATTCGCGAAGGTGGTGATTATGGAAATCCTGCTGCTTTAGTTGAAGACTCAATGGTTGGAAAAGCATTTAAAGAACTTGCTGGTTCAGTAATGAAAGCTGTAGAAGACAGAAATAAAAATTTAGAACCAACTAAGAGAGTTGAAATTAAAACAAAGTAATAATTAAATAAATTAAAAGATGGAAGAGTCAAAAAGACAAGATCTTGAAAAGAGAGTTAATGAAACAATAGCTATGATTCGACCATATCTTGTTGCCGATGGAGGCGACATTGAGTTTGTTGAATTAACTGATGATATGGTAGTAAAAGTTCAGCTTTTAGGAGCATGTGGTTCATGTCCTTACAGTATCCAAACTTTAAAGAATGGTGTTGAACAGGCTGTTAGAAAACAAATCCCTGAAATTAAAGAAGTTGTTTCTGCTTAATGCAGAAGCAAAAGAAATGTGATAATGAAAAGTGGATACCAGGTATCCACTTTTTTATTTGAATCGAGTTTTATTAAAAAAATCCCAGATTATTACACCGGCACTTACCGAAATGTTTAAAGAATGTTTTGTTCCATATTGTGGAATTTCAATACACAGATCACTTAGATCAACAATTTCTTGTTTAACACCTTTGACTTCATTCCCAAATATTACAGCATATTTAGAGTCTTTATCTGGTGTAAAATCTTGCAACATAATGGCTTCTTCGACTTGCTCAATCGAAATTATCTTATAATTATCTTTCTTTAACAAATCTACAACATCTTTAGTTTCTTTGAAGTATTCCCAATCAACCGATTCTGTAGCTCCAAGTGCTGTTTTATGAATATCTTTATTCGGAGGTGTGGCAGTTATTCCGCATAAATATATTTTTTCGATTAAAAAAGCATCTGACGTCCTGAAAACACTTCCAATATTGTTTAAACTTCTTATATTATCTAAAATAACAATAAGAGGTGTTTTAATAGAGTTTTTAAATTCATTTACATTTAATCTGTTTAACTCACTGTTTGCTAATTTTCGCATACCAATCGAATTAATTTATTTTCTAAAAATTGGTTAAATGTATAAAAAATCAATAATTTCGTAGGTGCAAAAATCTTAAAATTAAACATTACTTTATGAATATCCACGAATATCAAGCAAAGAGCATCCTTAAGGAATTTGGAGTTGCTGTTCCTGAAGGGATTGTTATTGACGATGTAAAAAATGCAACTGAAGCTGCTAAAAATATACAAGAAAAAACAAATATGGATACATGGGCTGTAAAAGCTCAAATTCATGCCGGTGGTAGAGGAAAAGGTGGCGGTGTTAAAATAGCAAAATCACTTGAAGAAGTTGAAAAATTTGCCAATGATATTCTTGGAATGAATCTGGTTACTCACCAAACAGGCCCTGAAGGAAAGATTGTTCATAAAGTATTAATTGAACAGGGTATTTATTATCCTGGCGAAAGTGAGATTCAGGAGTTTTATATGAGTGTTTTATTAAACAGAGCAACAGGAAGAAATATTATTATGTATTCAACCGAAGGAGGAATGGATATTGAAACGGTTGCTGAGAAAACTCCACATTTGATTTTTAAAGAAGAAGTTGATCCTAAAGTTGGAATACAAGCATATCAAGCTCGAAAGCTTGCTTTTAACCTGGGCTTAGAAGGTAAGGCATTTAAAGAAATGGTTAAATTTGTTATTGCTTTATATACTGCTTATGAAAAAAGTGATGCATCCTTATTTGAAATAAACCCGGTATTTAAAACTTCTGATGATAGAATTTTTGCAGCTGATGCAAAGGTAAATCTGGATGATAATGCATTATTCCGCCATAAGAATTATGAAAAAATGCGTGATTTATCAGAAGAAGATCCTACGGAAATTGAAGCCGGTAAATACAATCTTAATTTTATAAAATTAGATGGCAATGTGGGATGTATGGTAAATGGAGCGGGTTTAGCAATGGCAACAATGGATATAATTAAGTTAGCTGGTGGCGATCCCGCAAACTTCCT
The DNA here is from genome assembly GCA_964587535.1 of uncultured Bacteroidales bacterium. Taxonomy (GTDB): domain Bacteria; phylum Bacteroidota; class Bacteroidia; order Bacteroidales; family UBA12077; genus UBA12077. Next base: position 50,547 of record CAZPMA010000002.1, on the reverse strand, counting down.
TGATGTTGGTGGTACTGCAAATGCAGAAACTGTTGAAGCCGGATTTAGAATTATTTTACAAGATGAAAATGTGAAAGCAATTCTTATTAATATATTTGGAGGGATTGTGCGATGCGATAGAGTTGCACAAGGTGTGGTTGAAGCATACAAAGCCATAGGCTCAATTAATATTCCTGTTATTGTTCGTTTGCAAGGAACAAATGCCGAAGAAGGAAAAAAACTGATCGATGATTCCGGATTAAAAGTTTATTCAGCTATTACTCTTCAAGAAGCTGCAGATTTGGTTAAAGAACTAGTGTAGAGATATAATAATTATTGAAAAAGGGGCTGTTCAAAAAGAATTAAAATAGTCATTGTAATAAAATGAAGCAATCTAATTCATCTGATAATCACACAGTAAAACTTTTAGATTCCTTTGCTTTGCTCTAAATGACTACTTTTTGGACAGTATTTTTTTATTTTACAAAAGGTATTGTTAATTCATATTTGCTCTTTCTTCTTTTAAACTTTCCTCAATATAAACATCAATTCTGGATAAATCTGTAACTACTTCTATTTTATCGATCAGATTTCTTTTTAAAGAATAATGAACTTCAACAAAGAAATTACTTAAAGAATATAAATTTAAAAGTTGATCTTTTTTTATAAATTGAGTTATATGCTTGCCTTCAGTTAAAAGAACCATTCCCTGATCGGCAAGAGTCATTCCTTCAAATGTATTTTTGTCAATATTCATAAATAAATTTATTTATGATCTTTAACAAATTTGGAGTAAGAAAGTTTTTGATTTTAAATAGAAATTCCCTCCAGCTCAGCTATTATTTTATATGCTTCTTGCGCAGAACTACCACAAATAATTTTCTCCGGTTTAAAACCGGCACAAACTTTTGGTCTTTCAGGGGAATTAAATATTTTACAGCTTAAGTCATTGGCTAGCTGAATACACCTGACACCTGCCGGCTTGCCATTTGGCATTCCCGGTATGGGCGATGAAATAGAAGGGTAAATACAACAAGCTCCACACGCAGTTCTGCAATCCATATCTTTTTTTTGAGAGTGCAATTATACAAAAAATGCTGTTTTTAATAAAATGAATTTTGTAATTTGGTCGGTATAATTTATTGAAAATGAAATTTAATCAACAACTAACTCACGGAAGATTAATAAAAAGATATAAACGTTTTTTAGCAGATATAAAACTAGATAATGGTGATGTTGTTACGGCTCATTGTACAAATTCTGGTTCAATGAAAAGCTGCCTGGAAGATAATGCTGAAGTTTACCTTTCTCCAGTAAACGACCCAAATCGTAAAACTAAATTTACCTGGGAGATGATCAAAATTAATAATGATTGGGTTGGAATCAATACGGGTAATCCAAATAAATTAGCTTTTGAAGCTGTTCAAAATGGAGATATCGAAAAACTAAAAGGATATACAGAAATTAAGCGTGAAGTAAAATTCGGTGATAGCCGCTTTGATGTAATGGCTAAAAATGAAAAAGAAACCTGCTTCATTGAAGTTAAAAACGTAACTTATAAAGAAGGAGAATATGCATTATTTCCTGATGCAGTTACAAGCCGTGGTAAAAAGCATTTGGAAACTCTTGTAAAAGCGAAACAACAAGGAATGCGTGCAGTAATGCTGTACATTGTTCAAAGAACAGATGTAAGTATTTTTGCTTCTGCCTTAGAAATTGACCCTGAATATTCAAAAACTTTGAAATCGGCTTACGAACAGGGTGTGGAAATTATTCCGGTTCAAGTTAAAGTAAGCCCTGAGAAGATTGAGATAACAAAAGAGTTGCCATTTGAGTTATGTTAAAAAACTTACATCATATCACATTAATAATCATTGGGTTATTATTTCTTTTTTCGTGCTCCGATGATGAAACGGTAAAACCTGGTTATTTAAAAGATGGAAAATACGAAGGTGAATACTTTCCTACCGAAAAATGGAGGGAGTGCAGTCCTGAAGAGGTTGGGATGAATTCAAATAAATTAAAGGCAGTATACGATTATTGTGCAGATGATGAAAGAGTTACATATAGTTTTATGATCATAAAAGATGGATATGTTGTTGCTGAAGATTATTTTAGAAACAAGGATAAAAATTCTTTGTTAAATAGTTACTCGTTGGCAAAAAGCTTTACTGCTGCATTAACCGGAATTGCTATTCAGCAAGGGTATTTAAATGGTGTAGAAGATAAAATGGTTGATTATTTTTCTGAATTGCAAGGAGAAGAAGTTGATCCACTTAAAAAAGAAATTGAAATAAAGCATTTACTGACAATGACAGCCGGATCTGAATGGGAAGAAAATGAGTTGTCTTCCGGCACAAATGATTTGTATAATATCAGGTTTTCAACGAATTATGTGCAATATGTCTTAAATAAGCCAATGGTTGACACTCCTGGTACGGTATGGAATTATAGCAGTGGTTGTCCATTAGTATTAGGTGGAATAATTGAAAATGCAACCGGCATGTTAACTTCTAACTATGCAAAACAAACATTGTTTTCTTATTTAGGAATTAATGATGTAGAGTGGGATGACGATTTTGAAGGACATACAATAGCTGCATGGGGATTAAAACTTAAAACGCGCGATTATGCTAAACTTGGTTATTTGTACTGGAAAAATGGACTTTGGGAGCAAAATCAGGTTCTTCCCGAATACTGGGTTGATGATACCAGAAAACCTGCTTTGCCAGATGCCTTGCAATATGGCTATTTATTCTGGAGAGCATATCGATATGAAGAACACATCGAAACACAAGTGCCTTTAGACACGTATATGGCCACCGGCTTATTCCAGAAATATATAATTATCATACCTTCTTATAATCTTATTTTAGTGAGGTTAGGTGAGGATATGAAAGAGGGTGAAGAAGGTTGGGATACGGCTGAATTTATATATCGTGTTATTCAAGCGGTCGATAATCAATAAATTCATATTTCTGATTTCTAAGTTTTGGAATAAATCCTGCTTCTCTAATTGCGTTTTGTATACCTTCTGCATCGAATTTATAGTTTGCTCCGGCAGATGAAACCACATTCTCTTCAATCATTATTGAGCCAAAATCATTTGCTCCGGCATGTAAGCAAATTTGAGCCACATCTTTCCCAACAGTTAGCCACGAAGCTTGTATGTTCTTTATATTTGGCAACATGATTCTCGAAATGGCAATTGTCCTTATATATTCTTCGGATCTGGTTTCGTTCGAAATTCCAAAATCATTTTGAAGAGCCGTATTTTCATCCATAAATGGCCATGGAATAAATGCTAAAAATCCAGGTGCGCCTTCTGGTTTTTCAGATTGTACTTCACGAATAGCAGCTAAATGTTCTATTCGTTCCTTTTTTGTTTCAACATGCCCAAACATCATCGTTGCCGAAGTAACCAGACCTAATTTATGTGCTTCTCGCATTACATCTAGCCACTGTTGTTTGTTTGCTTTTCCAGGTGATATGCTTTTTCTTACTCTGTCGCATAGAATTTCTGCTCCTGCACCTGGTAAACTATCTAACCCTGATTTGGTTAATGCTTCTAGGACTTCTTTATATGATTTTTTATCCAATCGCGCAATATGATGAATTTCAGGTGGTCCCAAGGCATGTAGTTTAATGTTTGGATAGATTGATTTTAACTTACTAAAAAGATTTGTATAAAAATCAAGTTTTAGCTTCGGATGAAGACCACCTTGTAATAATAATTGATTTCCACCCAGGCGAATAAGCTCTTCAATTTTCTCTTTATATTCTTCGATTGATGTAATATAAACTCCGGCATCACTTGGTTTTTTATAGAAATTACAAAACTTGCATTGTGAAATACAAGCGTTAGTAATGTTAACATTTCTGTCTATTTGCCAGGTAACAATATCTTCTTTCTTTTGCTTTTTTCGTAATTCGTTACCTATAAATACTAATTCTTCTAAGGGAGCATTTTCGTATAAAAATAATCCTTCATCAGTTGTTAAGAATTCAAGGTTTAAAGCTTTTTTATATAATTTGTGTAATATCATTTTTTATATGTTAATGACAAAAATAAATAAATAACAACATGAATCAATTTTATTAACTTTACAAATCACAATAAAAAAAGTTTATCATGAATATAAATATTTTTAAAACTAAAGAAATTCCGGTTGATTCATCAATTATTTATCTTATTAAAAATGTTGATCAACTAACAGAATTTTCTTTCTCTTCTGCTGAGTACTCTTTTGTTAAAATGGAATCAGAAAATAAAAAGAAGAATATTCATGTAAATTCATATTTTAAATGGTCTTATATTCAAATTATTGATGAGGATAAGGAACAACATATTATAAAAGAGAAATTAAGAAGAGCGGCCGGGGATTTATATCCTGTTTTAAAAGGGAATAAGCATAAAGAAATATATATCATTGATTTATTAGAAGATGCAGAACTTTCGCTTGCTTTTACATCAGGTTTAGGATTGAGTCATTATCAGTTTTTGAAATATTATTCAAAAAAAGATGAAAAAGAGAATTACCTGAAAAATATCTTGGTAAAATCAGATAAGTTAGAAGATGAACAAATTTCAGAACTTAATATTTTAATGGAATCAGTTTATCTTACAAGAGATTTAGTAAATGAGCCTGTATCGTATCTAAATACTGAAAAATTTGCAAAGATGATTGCTTCAACTGGTGAAAAAGCAGGTTTTGATGTTGAAAATCTTAATAAAATGCAAATCGAATCTTTAAAGATGGGTGGTTTGCTTGCAGTAAATAAAGGAAGTATTGATCCTCCTGTTTTTTCAATTCTAACCTGGAAACCAGAAAATGCAATAAATGAAAAACCTTATGTTTTGGTTGGTAAAGGAGTTGTATATGATACTGGCGGGATGAATATCAAAACAGGAAATTATCTGGATACAATGAAATCTGATATGGCAGGTGGCGCATCTGTTGTTGGTGTTTTAGATGCTGTGTCAAAAGCAAAATTACCAATTTATGTAATTGGATTAATTCCCATTACAGACAACAGGTTAAATGGAAATGCACATGTTCCAGATGATGTGATAACAATGCATAGTGGCAGTACCGTAGAAATAAAAAATACAGATGCTGAAGGCAGGTTAATTTTAGCCGATGCCTTAAGTTTTTCTAAAAAATACGATCCGGAATTAGTAATTGATATTGCAACATTAACAGGTTCTGCTCAAATGGCAATAGCTGATCAGGGTATTGTGGCAATGACCAATGTAAAAGATGATAAGTTTGAAGAGTTAAAGGTTTCTGGCAACAATGTTTATGAGCGAATCGTAGAGTTTCCTATTTGGGATGAATATGCTGAAATGTTGAAATCAGAAATAGCAGATATTAAAAATCTGGGGGGGAGAGAAGCCGGAGCAATAACTGCAGCAAAATTTCTGGAACATTTTGTTGATTTTCCATGGATTCATTTAGATATTGCAGGATGTGCATTCTTAACAAAATCAGATAATTATAGAGGAAATGGGGCAACAGGTATTCCTGTTCGTTTATTATTTGATTTTTTTAGTAGTCAATTGTAAAAAGCAATAAATATTTTATTAGAAATATTATCCTTAATTTTGTTTTATAATTAATAGTTTGTTAAAATTAAATCACAATATATGATTCATGATAAAATAGTAGTAGGAATTTCACACGGAGATATTAATGGAATCAGTTATGAAGTTATTATTAAATCATTAATGGATTCCAGAATTTTCGATTTTTGTATTCCTGTTGTATATGGTTCGGCAAAGGTAGCGGCATATCATCGTAAAGCATTAAATATTGCAAATTTTAGTTTTAATAATATTAAATCAGCAGAAGAAGCGAATGTTAAAAGAGCAAATATTATTAATTGCCTAGACGACAATGTAAGAGTTGAGCTAGGTAAGTCTACGGTCATTGCTGGCGAATCTTCTTTAATTTCTTTGGAAAACGCAGTGAAAGATTTAAAAGAAGGAAAATTAGATGTTTTAGTAACAGCACCTATTAATAAGGACAACATACAATCAGATAAGTTTAACTTCCCTGGCCATACTGAATACTTAACCAAAGAATCAAGCTCGAAAGATTCATTGATGTTAATGGTTAGCGAAAACTTAAAGGTTGGAGTAGTTACAACACATTTACCTATAAATAAAGTTTCTGAAGCAATTACAGAAGATGCAATCATGCAAAAACTTCGAATCATGAATAAAAGTTTAATACAAGATTTCAGAGTTCGTAAACCTAAAATTGCTGTCTTAGGATTAAATCCTCATGCCGGAGATAATGGATTATTGGGAAAGGAAGAGATAGATGTGATTATACCGGCATTAAATAAAGCTAATGATGAAGGTATATTAGCTCTTGGACCTTATCCAGCTGATGGGTTTTTTGGAAGTGACAATTTTAAGAAATTTGATGCTGTTCTTGCTATGTATCACGATCAGGGTTTGGTTCCATTTAAAGCTTTGGCTTTTGATGCAGGAGTTAATTATACTGCTGGATTGGATTTTATTAGAACATCTCCAGGCCATGGAACAGCTTTTGAAATTGCTGGTTTAGGAAAAGCTTCAGAAGTTGCATTTAGAAATGCTATCTATTTAGCCTGTGATGTTTTTCGAAATAGAAAAGAATATGATGAAATTAGCAAAGATCCATTGCAACATTACGAAATATCAGATAAAGAACAAGATCAATAAAAATTGTAGTCGAATTTAGAAGGTCAACTTATAAAGTTGACCTTTTTTATTTCTGTTATATAACATATTAAAAGCTGCACTCTATCAACTTTTTAGGCTATTTATTGGGCAAATAATTTTGTAAATTTGTTTACTATCGTTTCAATTACAAACCTTAATTACAAACTAAAACAAATAAGGAGGTTCTAATGTCAAAAGTAGACTTGTCACTTCAAAATCTTGATGAACTTTTTCCCAGTGACTTTTCTCAAGAACAAATTGCAAAAGCAAAAACTGTTTTCTTAAAAGAGCTGGCATTTCATAGCCATAAATTCTACGGTGGTAAGATGCAAACTCTTCCCAAAGCAGGTATTTATGGATTTAACTGGTTTAATGTATATTATACTCCAGGCGTATCAAAAGTATCTACTTCCATAAGAGATAATAACGATTTCTCTTTCGAGTTGTCGAATCGTGGTAATATGGTAGCAGTTGTTTCTGATTCAACTCGTGTACTTGGTGATGGAGATTGTACCCCACCCGGAGGTCTTGGAGTTATGGAAGGCAAAGCTTATTTAATGAAATACTTAGCAGGAATTGATGCTGTAGCTTTATGTGTTGATAGCTATAATGAAAAAGGTGAGCACGATCCTGATAAGATTATTAATTTTGTAAAAATGCTTCAACCAAGCTTTGGAGCGGTTAATTTAGAAGATATTTCTCAACCTAATTGTTATAAGGTCCTGGATACTTTGCGTGATGAGTGTGATATACCTGTTTGGCACGATGATGCGCAAGGTACAGGTTCTGTAACTGTAGCAGGATTAATTAATGCCCTGAGAATTGTAAAAAAGAATATTAAGGATGTTAAGATTGTGATGTACGGAGCTGGTGCTGCAAACGCAACAATTTCTCGATTGATCTTACAAGCAGGTGGTGATCCTACCAAAATGATCATATTTGATTCTAAGGCAGGATTGCATAAAGATAGAGAAGATATAAAAGCTGATAAACGTTTTTACCGTAAATGGGAGTTGTGTGAAAAAACAAACCCAAATAAAATTAATGATGTAGCAGAAGCATGTAAAGGTGCTGATGTGTTAATTGCTGTTAGCAAACCAGGTCCTGATGTTGTAAAACCAGAATGGATTAAGAATATGGGCGACAAGCCAATTGTTTTTGCATGTGCTAATCCTGTTCCTGAGATTTATCCATATGCAGCAAAAGAAGCAGGAGCATATATCGTGGCAACAGGCCGTGGTGATTTCCCAAATCAGGTAAATAACTCACTTGGATTCCCAGGAATTTTAAAAGGAGCTTTATTGGTTCGTGCGCGAAAAATTACTGATGAAATGGCAGTTAGAGCTGCTTATTCGATGGCTGATTATGCAGAAAAGAAAGGTATAAACCCTGATTATATTATGCCAAAAATGGACGAGACAGAAATGTTTGCAGTAGAAGCTGCAGATGTAGCTATGGAAGCTATTAAAAATGGAGTAGCTCGTGTTAAAATGACATGGGAAGAAGCTTATAATAAAACGCTAGAAGATATTAAACATACTCGATCAACAATTGATTTAATGATGGATCATAATTTCATTGCTAAACCAGATGTTGAGTTATTGGAGAAAGCATTAAATACAGCTATTGATTCTGTTAAATAAGAATCTTTATTAATTGATATAAGGAAAATAGAGCTTAAAAGCTCTATTTTTTTATTATGATTTTTGAAACATAAAAATGGTTACCATCAAATAGTTTTATTAGGTAAATACCATCTTTTGCTTTATTTAATATGATTTCTTCTTTATAGGTGTCAATAAAACCATTTTGAATGTTTTCCCCAGTAATATTGAATATTGAGTATTGAATATTATTATTTAGTATTGTATGATTAATACTAATTGAAAAAGTACCATTGTTCGGGTTAGGATATACTTTGAATAAGTCATATTCTTCAAGATCAGTAATATCATCAACAACTAGATATTTATTCTCAGATATTGATACGCAACCAAATGAATTTGTAACTTCTAAAGAATAATTTCCGTTTTCTTCAATTATATATGTTTGATCAGTTGCATCAGGTATAATTACATTATCAAGATACCACTGATTTCCAAATTGTGAATTTGATGTTAATGTATTTACATTTTGAGTAAATATTGGAGTTGGATTATCATAAACAAAAGCAATATCAGATATACTATTTTTATAAGTATCGTTAACAAGTAAACCTACAGATTTTATTCCAGGATTTGAGTAAGTTACTTTAAATGGTCCTACTCCAGTGCCTGTTTGTGGGATGGCATCCTTACCAAAATCCCATTTCAAAATATTTATATCACTTACACTTGTTGTAAACTCAATAGTGTCATTTAAACAAATAGAATCTTGATTAATAATAATAGCAGGATTAATATAATCTAAGTCTTCTACAATCGAAACACTATCAATGCAAGTTCCGAATCCATTGTATCCAATTCCTTCGAATGCAATTTGATATTGGCCGGATAATTTTGGGAGCGGAATATTGATTTTTGTCCAATTATCAAATTCGGTATTATATGAACGAATAATATTCCAATCAAGCGAATCTTTTTGCTTATAGAAAACATTTAATGTATTTAGGTTTTCGCTTTGATTATCATTATGTAAATAAAAAGATAAAATAGCATTTGAATAAGCAGATAAATCTACTTTTGGTAAAACCAACTTTGATGATTTACCCTCCAAGTTGTTGAAAAAAGCGTTGTAGCTTCCTTCATATGCTGTATCCAATATACCATCTGATCTTCCCGGTAAAAATTCCCAATAAACAGTATCATTTGATCTTTCTTCGTACCATAAATCAGGAATAGAAGCTTGGTCGTTAAAGTTTTCCATAAAAGGTAATGTTAGACTAACCATTGGTCGAACATATCTTTTTTCTGTTTTGTGGGTTTCGTATTCTAATGGGGATTTAAGTAAAGCACTTATTTCATAATAATATACCGAATCATTATTTAGAGTATCATTAAAAGAGTTAATCTTACAAGAGTCTAATTTTATACCATTTCGATATATGATGTATTGTTCTAAATTAGATGTGTCTGCTATACTTTGCCAGTAAACAGTTGCAATAGTATCTTTAAGCGCTATTCTTAAATTAGTGGGTATAGTATCATGTGGTTTATATCCATTTATTGATAAAACTCCTGAATTCGTTGGATCAAGCCAGTATTTCAGTTGTTCATTATTTTTAGAGTATTCATCCCAACCTCTATAAAATTGAGAATAGTAATCATTATAGTTGTAATTGCAATTAGCATCACCGCCAGTTAAATCGCCAATTATTTGTTTTTTTTCGTTGAATAGTGGAGAGCCGGAAGAGCCATCTTCTGTTGTTCCAATATCCCACGAGTTTATCCACCAGTGAGAAAAATCTAAATATTCATATTCATAATTTGATGTAGTGGCTCCTGTATAAGCTATCGATATCTTTTTAAGATCACCTTTTGGATGATGTATAGTTGTTACAGTATCAGGATCAACAATGTCCCTGTTCCAACCTGCATAATAGGGTTTATAATATGGTGGTGGATTTACACTTAATTCTAACAATGAAAAGTCTAAAGAATGATCAGCAGGAGTGGCAACTAAATTTGAACCCGAGACAGTAAAAAGCTCTGAAGGTTTAGTGTTTATACACTCTTCGCTCTCATAGTTAAAATAAAAAATAGTATTTTCTGCATCATGATTATTATCTATACAATGATTCGCGGTTAAAAAATAAGGATGTCCATCCTGATTTGTATTATTGATTAAAGCTCCTGAACATAACCACCCAAAATAAATAATTTTGCATACAGAATGTTTAATGTCTTGCCATTCATTACCTTCTTCACAATTAATATTTACGTTACAATCACCTGCATCTCCAAATCCTTTACCTGATTTTTCTAAATATGAAAAAATATTTTTATAATCGTAAGCAATAGAACTTATATTTAATTCTCCATTAAAACTAACTTTTTGTGGTTCAAAATATTCAATGATTATCTCATCTCCTTTTACAGGTGATGTAGCTAGAAATTTACCAGGCTTATTATTTATGTAAGTAAATGCGCCACGTATATCTTTTTTGTCCAAACTATAGATAAACAATTTTGAATTTTTTGGAATATGAAAAAGATTAAAATTGACACCTAATGAATAGGCACCAGAAGCTTTTATCTGAATATGCCAGATTCTGTCTCCATTGGGTAATGTTTGCCAGATTCCATCTTTAAGTGGATTTATGTTTACATCAATAATTTTCGCATATCTTATTTTTTTATATCCCAGGTTTTTATAATCATCATCTTCTTGCAATAACAGATTTTTGTCAACATCAGGTAATGTAATAATTGGAATAGTGTTTGATTTTCCAGAATAGAATTTTGGAGATGATTTTTCTTCTATTTGAGCAGATAACATTAAGGGGAAAAATCCTAAAAACAACACAGTTAATGCTTTTGTCAAATATTTCATTTTACTTAATTAGTGAACATTAACAAATATACAATATAAAATAAAATTCCGAGATTAAATTATCCCATTAAAACTTCTTTTCAAATTTCTCAATATCTTATTTTTGTGTATTTTTATCGTCATTTTAAACAATTAAGCATGATAGATTTTATAAAAGGTGAAATAAGAGAAATTTCTCCAACTTTTGTTGTTTTAGAAAATAACGGTATAGGGTATTTTGTGAATATCTCATTAAACACTTATACAAAAATGTCAGAAGTCTCAAATTGCTTATTGTATGTATATGAAGCTATTAGGGAAGATTCGTACCAATTGTATGGATTTGCTGAAAAAGAAGAGCGACAGATGTTTATGTATTTGATTTCTGTTTCGGGCATTGGAGCTAATACAGCAAGAGTAATGCTTTCTTCATTAACATCTGGGGAAATTAAAAACGCAATTTTACAAAATAATGTCGCCTTAATTAAATCTATAAAAGGAATTGGCCTAAAAACAGCAGAAAGGTTAATAGTGGATTTAAGAGATAAAGTTGGAAAATTATCAGAAGCTGATAAAAATATAGACTTTGTAGACAATACAATTAAAGAAGAAGCGTTATCAGCATTAGTATTATTAGGTTTTCCCAGGGCTAAAGTTGAAAAAACAATAAATACAATTCTTAAAGAGAATAGTAGCTTACGTGTTGAGGAACTAATTAAGGAATCTCTTAAAAGAATTTAATTATAATTAACCTTGCTTTTGAAAAAATTTGCTAAATATATTATACTCATTTGTTTATTATTCTTTTATTGGGTAAATAGTGCCCAGTCAAAAGGCTTGGTGTATCAGGAGCCCGGAGATACATTAAAATTTCCGTTTAATGATGATGAATATTATTCTACACAGGGAGTGGCAGAGTCACCCTTATATCTTGATAATCCGTCAAATATTAAGGATACAACCACTTATGATCCAAAAACAAATGAATATATCATTAGCAAAAAGATTGGAACTTTTGATTATAGACCAACTCAACGGATGACTATTTCGGAGTATCAGGATTATCAGTTTGAACAGGCTATTAGAGATTATTGGAGACAAAGGGCACAAGGAGGTTCGGGAGGACCTCAAATAGGATTGTTCCCAAATTTAAGATTTGGTGGAGAAGCATTCAATAAAATCTTTGGAAGTAATGCAATTAATATAATCCCTATGGGATCTGCAGAGCTTATATTTAAAGTAAATATTAATAATACTGATAACCCAACTTATGCAGAAAGTCTAAGGAAAACAACAACATTTGATTTTGAAGAAAAAATTAAAATGAATGTTACCGGTACCATTGGTGATAAAATTAAGTTAAGTGTTAGGTATGATACAGAAGCTACATTCGATTTTGAAAATGAAACCAAATTGGAATATGTAGGTGATGAAGATGAGATCATAAAAAGAATAGAAGCCGGTAATGTGACTTTACCTTTACCAGGATCTTTAATTACTGGTAGCCAAAGTTTATTTGGTTTAAAAACAGAATTCCAATTTGGAAAATTAACTGTTACAAGTGTTTTTTCTCAACAAAAAGGAGAAACAAAAGTTATTGAATTAAAAGGCGGAGCTCAAACTCAAAAGTTTGAATTAAGTGCTGATGAATATGACGCTAACAGACACTTCTTCCTGGGGCACTATTTTAAAGATCATTATGACGAAGCTCTGGAGCAATTACCTCTTGTTAGATCATCAGTAAATATTACAAGAATAGAAGTGTGGATAACAAACGATAGGAATGTTTTACAAGATACAAGAAATATTTTAGCCCTGTTAGATATAGCCGAAAGAGATAGCAATGTTTTTGCCCCTCCTTCTGTAATCCCTGAAATATATTTAAAGGATTATCCTGATAATGCATCAAATGAATTATACAATTTAGTTAATAACTTAAATTTTGATAGAAATTTCGAAGAAATAGGAAATAATATTAAAGAAGCATGGGGAGCTTTTGGATATACTTCCGGAAAAGATTATGAAAAAATTGGTAGTGCAAAAAAATTAAATGAAAATGAATTTACTCTAAACGAAAGATTGGGTTATATCTCATTAAATTTTGCATTACAACCAGGACAAAAGTTAGCTGTTGTTTATGAATTTGATGTTAGTGGCGAAAAATATAAAGTTGGTGAATTTTCCGATGAAAGACCTGAAGGATTTTTGATAGCAAAATTATTAAAAGGGGTTAATCAAAGTCCTGCAATACCTACATGGGACTTAATGATGAAAAATATATATTCCACTGGAGCATACCAAATTAATAAACAAGACTTTATCATGGATGTTTTGTATCAGGATGATAAAACAGGTAATGCAATTAATTATATTCCAGAGGGTAAAATAAAAAAACAAGTCTTACTTAAAGTTCTTAACCTGGATAGACTTAACTCTCAGAATGATGCTGGTGCAGACGGAAGATTCGACTTTGTTGAAGGGTACACAATTAACGAATCAAACGGACGTATTATTTTTCCCGTGAGAGAACCTTTTGGAAGTTACTTAAGAAAACAATTTGATAATCCTGCAATAGCAGATAAATATGTTTTTCAGGAGCTATACGATACAACAGTTACATATGCCAGATTAGTAGCAGAGAAAAATAAGTTTAGGTTAAAAGGAGAATATAAGTCGGAATTAAGCTCAGAAATACCTTTAAATGCAATTAATATACCTCAAGGGTCTGTAAAAGTTATGTCGGGAGGTAATATTTTGCAGGAAAACCTGGATTATACAGTTGATTATAACCTGGGGCGCGTGAAAATTATTAATGCTGGCCTTCTGGAATCAGGAGCCCCAATTCAGATATCTCTTGAAAGTAACACACTGTACAGTATTCAAACCAAAACATTATTAGGAACACACTTAAATTATCAGATATCTGATAACTTTAATGTTGGTGCCACAGTAATGAACCTTACAGAGCGACCATTAACGCAGAAAGTAGCGATTGGTGAAGAACCAATTTCTAATACAATTTGGGGATTAAATACATCATTCAGAACAGAATCACAGTTTTTAACAACCTTAGTCGATAAACTTCCTTTTATAGAGACAAAAGAAACATCATCCATTACAGTTGACGCAGAGTTTGCCCAGTTAATACCTGGACACTCAAAAGCCATTGAAAAAGAAGGAAATGCCTATATTGATGATTTTGAAGGCAGCGAAACATCCATGGATTTAAAGAGTAATTTCTCATGGGTATTAGCAAGTACTCCTGCAGACCAATTTGATATATTCCCCGAAACTCAATCGATTAATGAATTAGCCTACGGATACAATAGAGCAAAATTAGCATGGTATAGAATAGATCCTTTGTTCTTAAGAAATACATCAGAAACTCCATCACACATTAAGAATGATCCGGAACAGCAATCAAATCATTTTGTTAGAGAGATTTACGAAAAAGAGATATTCCCAAACAAAGAATCTGAAAACAGTGTTCCTAATGCTATACAGGTGCTAAACCTGGCATATTATCCAAATGAAAGAGGACCATATAATTATGTTACCAAAGATACAATATATGCCAAAGGTTTAGAAGAAGACGGAACGCTGAAAGATCCAAAATCAAGATGGGCAGGTATAATGCGCGAAACTCCTAATCCTGATTTTGAAGCTGCGAACGTAAATTACATCGAGTTCTGGTTGATGGACCCTTTTGTTTATGATTCAATAAATAACGAGGGTGGTGATTTATATTTTAACCTTGGTGAAGTGTCTGAAGATGTATTAAAAGATTCAAGGAGCTCATTTGAGGATGGCTTGCCAACTGAAAACCTGGACCCAAATGTTACTTATACACCTTGGGGAAGAATGTCTGATAATGAGATTAAAACATATAGCTTTACCGAGGTTGATAAACAAGACCTTGGGATGGATGGATTAAGTGATAATGGAGAACAAAGCTATTTTACCAGTTATTTAACCAATTTACAAACTGAAGTCAGTCAAGATGCCTTGGATAAAATATCACAAGACCCTTCAAATGATAATTTCCATTATTTTCAAGGAGGTGATTATGATAATAATAATTTAAGTATTCTTGAAAGATATAAAAAATATAATAATTATGAGGGAAACTCATCTGGTGGGAATGGGCAATCTTATATGGTTAGACCTGATAAAGAAGACCTTAATGGAGATAGAACATTAGATGAAACCGAAAGTTATTTTCAGTATAAGGTGCAACTTAGACCTGATAAAATGAGAGTTGGCCAGAATTATATTGTTGATAAAGTAAAAGGGTATAATGTTGATTTAGCAAATGGAGATGAAAATGTTGATATAAACTGGTATCAGTTCAGAATACCAATTCGTGAACCTGACGCTGTAATTGGATCAATTCAGGATTTTAAATCAATACGATTTATTCGTATGTTCTTAACAGATTTTGAGGAAGAAGTTGTGCTGCGTTTTGCTAAATTGGAATTAGTTCGAGGAGAATGGAGAAAATATGAACGTTCGCTTATTGAAGGACATGAAAATTTATCTACTCCCGAATTTTCTAATGGAATTTTAGATATATCATCTGTTAATATAGAGGAAAACAGTGATTATGTTTTACCACCGGGAGTAGATAGGGTAATAGATCCTACAAATCCACAATTGAGACAATTAAACGAGCAATCAATGGTATTAAAAGTGTCTGATCTTGAAGACGGAGATGCTCGTGCTGCTTATAAGACCATAAATCTTGACATGCGACAATATAAGAAATTAAAAATGTTTTCGCATTTGCAACAACTTAATAATGAGATTCTGAATGATGATGATTTAAGACTTTTTATTCGTTTAGGTACGGATTCTAAAAATAACTACTACGAATATGAAATACCATTAAAAGTTACACCGAATGGGGTTACAAGTGCTAGTGGAATGTGGCCAGACGAAAATAATGTTGAGATTGTTTTATCAAAACTTGTTGATGTAAAGCAGGCTAGAAATGAAGAACTCAAAAAACCAAATACTACTTACTCATATAGTTCAATATATTCTGTTTACGATGATGATAAAGCAAAACTATCAGTAAAAGGAAACCCAAATCTGAGTAATGTTGTTACTATTATGATTGGAGTTAGAAACCCTAGTAAACAAAACGTACAAAATAATACAAACGATGATGGAATGCCTAAATCAGCCGAAGTGTGGGTTAATGAATTACGATTGACAGATTTTAAAGAAGATGGTGGATGGGCAGCAAGAGGTAGAGTGGCAACTCAATTAGCTGATTTTGGAACAATTAATTTATCTGGTAGCATTAGTACTCCCGGGTTTGGTAGTATTGAGAAAAAGGTCAATGAAAGAAGCAAAGAAGAAGTCATTGAATACGATGTTTCAGCAAATTTAGATCTGGGAAAATTCTTCCCGGAAGAGTCTAAAGTGATTATCCCAATGTATGCAGGATATGCTGAGTCATTTGTTAATCCCCAATACAATCCTTTAGATCCTGATATAGAATTAAAAGAATCACTCGATAAAGCAAAAAATAAAGAAGAAAGGGACTCTATCAAGAATCTGGCCCAGGAATATACTCGTAGAAGAAGCATTAATTTTACCAATGTAAAAGTAAATAAGATAAGTGAAAAACCTAGATTTTACGACCCGGGAAACTTTTCTTTTAGTTATGCATATAATGATGCATTAGCTCACGATGTTAACACAGAATATGATGTGTTAAAAAATTATAAAGGATCTGTTTCTTATATTTATAATTTAAGACCTAAAAATGTTGCCCCCTTTAGGAAATCAAAAGGAGCATTAAATAAAAAAGCATTTTTATTAATTAAAGACTTCAATTTTTATTATTTGCCTAGTAGTATTGCGTTTAGAACAGAAATGAACAGGCGTTACCAAACAAATAAAACCAGGAATATTAATAACCCTGATAATATAATAGAACCTTTCTTTAACAAAGATTTTAACTGGAATAGATATTATGATGTTAAGTGGGATCTTTCCAGATCATTAAAAATAGATTTTTCTGCTACCAATATAGCCAAGATTGATGAGCCTTATGGTAAGCAAGGAACTTCTGAATGGAAAGATTCTGTGTGGCAAAACATCAGGGATTTTGGTAGAAATACACAATATAACCATAATATTAATGTAACGTATAGAGTTCCAATTAATAAAGTCCCGTTTTTAGATTGGACAAGTTTGACCACAAGATACAATGCTACTTACAATTGGGAAGCTGCTTCACTTGATGAGAATAACGAACCTTTAGTGGGGAATGACATCAGAAATTCGATGACTTTCCAGATAAATTCACAGGCAAATATGTTGAATTTATACAATAAAGTAGGTTTCTTAAAGAGAATAAATCAGAAATATTCTAAAAGTCGTTCAGCCAGAAAAAAGGAATTTGAAACTGTCACTTATCAGGAAAAAGACATTAACTTTAGAACAAATAGAACAAAAAGTATAACACATAATTTAAATACAGAAGATATAACCAGTGTTAAAATAACTGATAATACTGGTAAGGAAATTAAAGGCGATTGGGACGTTGTGTCAAAGAAAAGGATTAGTATAAAAACTGATACTACAATGAGAGGAGCACAAGTTATGGTTGTTGGTAAATTGGAAAAAAGAGATAATCCGCTTGTATTTATTGCTGAAAATACTGCTTTATTGCTGATGTCTGTAAAAAATATTTCTGCTTCATATACTCAAACTGAAGGTTCAAGCTTGAATGAAGGATACACTGAGTCAACAAAATTATTGGGTATGGACAGCCAGTTTGATGCCCCGGGTTGGCCATTTGTTTTAGGCTGGCAAGATGAAAATTTTGCAGCAAAAGCGATCATGAACAAGTGGTTCTTTGATGATTCATTAAATATTCCATTTATAATGACATCAAATAAAAATATAAATTTTAGGGTAACCATAGAACCAATTAGAGGACTTAAGATAGACCTTACTGCTAACAGAACACACGGAGAAAACAATAGCAGATATTATTATAGTACATCTACAACTCCTTATAATGAGCAGATTACTGGTAATTTCTCTATGACATACATTACTATTGGATCAGCGTTCGAAGGAGCATCAAATGAAAATGGGTATCAATCTGATGCATTTAAAGAGTTTAAAGAAAATAGGGTGATTATGTCAAACAGGCTTTCTGGAAAAGTAGGCACTGAAGATTTTCAACCAGGATATGGACCCGAATCTCAACAGGTAATGGTGCCATCATTTTTAGCAGCATATGGTATTTCAGACAAAAACTCCGTGGCTTTAGACTTATTCCAAAAAATACCTTTACCAAACTGGAGTATTAAACTCACCCGACTTAAAGACATTCCTTTTATGAAAAAGTATTTTAAGTCTTTTAATATTAGTCATACTTACAGATCTTTCTATAATGTGGGTTCATATATTAATAATACGGACTATGGAATAGATCCTGTTTCCAAAGATTTTTACAAAGATAGCACAGGGAATTATATTCCATTGTATACAGCTAATGGAGTTTCTATTAATGAGCAATTTAGTCCGCTCATTAATGTTGATATGACATTTGTAAATAATTTTACAGCTCGATTTGAACTAAAGAAAAGCAGAACAGTTACACTAAGCTTTACTAATAATCAGATAACCGAAGTTCATTCGGATGAAATGGGATTTAGTTTAGGATATCGAATAGATAACTTTGATTTGATATTTAATTTTGGGGATGGGCAAACTGATTTTAAGAGCAGTTTAAACATGAGAGCAAATCTAAAAATAAGAGATACAAAAACAATCTTACGCAAAATATCAGACGAAACAAATACTCCATCTGCAGATCAAAAAGCAATAGTTATTGGTATTTCAGGCGATTATATGTTAAGTAATAGGTTAACACTAAGATTATTTTATGATCAAAATATCACAAACCCACTGGTTGGGATGAGTCCATACCGAACATCAAATACTGATGTTGGGTTTAGTCTAAGATTTACGCTAACAGAATAGTTTATTTTAACAAATTTTGATTAATTTTGGCTTGGATTAAAATTAAAATCAAATTAATAATACAAAAATAAAATATTATGAACATTCCAGAAAACTTAAAGTACACTAAAGATCACGAATGGATTCGTGTTGAAGGTGAAGAAGCTTATGTTGGTATTACAGATTATGCGCAAGGAGAATTAGGAGATATCGTATTCTTGGAAATAGAAACTGAAGGTGAAGAATTAGCAAAAGAAGAAGTATTTGGCACTATTGAAGCTGTTAAAACTGTATCAGATATGTTTATGCCAGTGGGTGGAGAAGTGGTTGAAGTAAATCCTGCTTTAGAAGAAACACCTGAAGTTGTTAATAAAGATCCTTATGGAGACGGATGGCTAATTAAAATTAAAATAGCTGACACTTCAGAATTAGATGAATTATTAGATCCTGCTGCTTATAAAAACTTATTAGAAGCATAGGAATTTATAATAATATTAATATAGAATGGATGTTATTATTTTAACATCCATTTTCTTTTATGTTATATTCAATTTATTTCCTAGTTTTATACTTTTCTTTTATAGAAATTAATTTCAGTTTTTTATAATAAATTATTTAAAAAGCTGTTTTTTTAACAGATGATTTATATTTGATTAAGGTGAGCCAGATAAAAAGATATATTTTATTTTTTTTAATTATTTTGAGTTATAGTTGTTCAACAAAAAAAAATACCGGAATAACTAGATTTTATCATGGATTAACTACAAAATATAACATACTCTTTAATGGCACTGAAAGTTATAAGGAAGGCTTAAAAAATTATGAAGAATCATATGTTGACGATTATTCCCAAATTCTGCCTATCTTTATTTATGGCGATGATGAATTAGCATCTGCATCTAAAGGTTCTATGGACAGAACAATTGAAAAATCTATAAAATCAATAAAGCTTCATTCTATTACTAAAAAACCGAATAAGGATTCAAGGTTGTTTTCAAAAAAGGGAAAAGCATTCTACGAAAAAAATGAATATAATATCTTTATTGATGATGCATACCTGATAATGGCAAAAGCATTTTTTTATCAGGCTGATTATGAAAGTGCCATTAGGTTATTGAAGTTTATTACACAACAATATGATGATATTAAAACAAAATATTTGGCATATAACTGGATGATAAGATCGTATGTTCAAATCAATGATTTTAGAGAAGCAGGCAAACAATTGGAGTTTTTAGATGAAGAAATTGAGTATCCTGAAAAATTGAGATATGATCTTAATTTAACTTATGCAGATTATTATTTAAAACAACAGAAATATATTGAAGCAATTAATTATGTTGAGCAAGCTCTTGGTTTAGCCAAACGTAAAAAAGCAAAATTAAGATTAACATTTATTCAGGCCCAGTTGAACGAAGAAATGAATAATTTAGAAAAGGCATCTGAATTATATGCTGCTGTTGTTAAAATGAATCCACCGTATGAAATGGCTTTTAATGCTAAACTAAAAAGAGCTTCTCTGTATTCGGGTGGTGGAAAATCTTATGGCACCATTAAAGACGAACTACTTAAAATGCTTGATGATGACAAAAATAGCGATTATAAAGATCAGATATATTTTGCATTAGGAGAAATAGAAAGAAGAAATGATAATTTAACAAAGGCAATCGAATATTATAAATTATCTGCTAGTCATACAGGCGTTAACAGAAATCAGAAAGGATTAACATATTTAACTCTGGCAAATATTTTCTTTGATCAGGCAAAATATGTAGAATCACAGGCATATTTTGATAGTGCAGTAGTATCTCTTGATGTTGATTATCCTGGATATACAGACCTTTCGGTAAAAAATCAATATTTATCAAAATTAGTTAAAAATCTTACTGAGGTTAAACATCAGGATAGTTTGCAGATGGTTGCAAAAATGACTGATGAACAAAGAGATATTTTTATCCAAAAAATAATTAGTGATTTAAAAGCTCAGGAAGTCGAAGAACAAAGAAGAGAGCGTGAAGAAGCACTGGCGGGTTTTGATAATAATGTTAGCTCAGTTAGGCCTGTAAACAATGTTTCCGACGGTGGGAAATGGTATTTTTATAATCCATCAGCAAAAAGTTTTGGAGAACCAGAATTTAGAAGAAGGTGGGGCAATAGAAAACTTGAAGACAATTGGCGAAGAAAAAATAAAAGAATAGAAGGGTTTGAACAAATTGCAGAAGAACAATTATCTGATGACATTATTGATGTTAAGGCAGGTTTAGATGATAAATCGCCTGAATTTTATAGGGTAGAGCTACCATTGACAGATTCTGCAATGAAAGAATCACATTTAATAATTCAACGATCTCTTTATAATGTAGGAGAAGTATACAGAAATGATTTAAAAGACTATCCTTTAGCATTAGATGCTTATAAAGAACTAATTGATAGATATCCTGATGGTGAATATAAAGTTCCATCCTATTATGCAATTTATAAATTACATTCGGCACAAAATGATATTTCTAAAGCAGGTGTTTATAAAAACATGATTATTAGGAATTATCCCGATTCAAAGTATGCAAAAGTTTTAATGGATCCTAATTACTTTAAACAGTTCGAAAAAGAAGAAATAGAGAAAAAGGAGTATTATCAGGCAACATTAGATTTATATAAAAACAAAAATTTCTCGCAGGTTATTAGAAGGTGCGATGAGGCGTTAATTAAAAATAAAGATTCAGATTATTATCCAAAATACAGATACCTTAAAGCGATATCGATTGGAGAAGCGTATGGAGCTTTGGCAATGAAACCAGAACTTGAGAAAATAATGGATGAATTTAATAATGATCCAGTTGGGCATGCTTCTGAAAGATTATTAGTGTCAATAAAAGAAAATGAGCTTAAGAATCTAAGTAATTTTACTTCTGCAGAAACATATTCGGATACTATTAATGAACAAGGAAAAGAAGAACAAATTATAGCAGAGAAAACCATCGAAGAGATTGAAAAAATCTATAAATACAATCCTGAAGAAAAACACAATTTTGTAATAGTTATTTCTAATAATGCGGACATTAATCAATTGAAATTTAATATAATAAACTTTAATCTTGATTATGACATTCAACAAACTTATGATATAGAAAATAAAGACTTCAATGAGTATACAATACTTGTAACAGTAAGGGAGTTTGAGAACAAGGAAAAGAGTCAGGATTATTATAATAAATTTTATTCGGAAAAAGATAAATTGTTTTCCGATGTGAAAAGTAAAGATTTTCGAATGTTTATTATATCAAATGCAAATTTAAATTCCTTAATGAATCAGAAAATGATTAGTGACTACATGCTGTTCTATAAGAAACATTATAAGGAATAATTTTTTACAAAAGGTCATACTATTAATCAAAAATATTGCTTACATGAAAAGTGCTAGAATCTTATGGACAGATGATGAAATTGATTTATTAAAACCACATATTTTATTTTTAAAAGAAAAGGGATTTGAAGTAACTACAGCAAGTAATGGCGACGACGCGATCGAATTAGTTGATAAAAATGATTTTGATTTAATATTTCTGGATGAAAATATGCCAGGATTAAGCGGTTTACAAGTACTTTCCATAATAAAAGAGAAAAAGCCTGAAATTCCGGTAGTTATGATTACCAAAAGCGAAGAAGAAGATATTATGGAAGAGGCTATAGGTTTTAAAATTGCCGATTATCTAATTAAACCTGTGAATCCAAATCAGATATTATTAAGTATTAAGAAAAACCTGGATACAAAAAGGTTAGTTTCTGAAAAAACACTTTCCGGATATCAGTCTGAGTTTAGTCAATTAGGATTAAAAATTGCCGAAGCAAATACATTTGATGCCTGGACAGAACTATATAAAAAATTAGTTTACTGGGAAATTGAACTAGAGCAGGATCAGAACCAAGGGATGCAAGAAATTCTGAAAATGCAAAAAATGGATGCAAATATTGGTTTTGCAAAATTTATTAAGAAAAACTATGAATCATGGTTTACAGGTAAATCTGAAAAACCAATGTTATCGCCCAATCTTTTTAAGGATAGAATATTCCCGATCTTAGATAAAGGAGAAAAGGTGTTTTTTATTGTTATTGATAATTTTAGATATGATCAGTGGAAGGTAGTTCAGCCTTTAATTGCCGATTATTTTAGTGTTGAATCAGAGGAATTATATTGCAGTATCTTACCAACGGCAACTCAGTATGCCAGAAATTCAATTTTTGCCGGTTTAATGCCACTCGAAATAAATAAACTGTATCCACAATATTGGTTAAACGATGACGAAGAAGGTGGTAAAAACATGAAAGAAGCTGAGTTGTTCGAAACACAAATGAAACGATTTGGCAAAGAATATAAGTTCTTTTACGAAAAAATTAGTCATTTAAAAACAGGAGAAAAATTAGTTGACAATATAAATGACTTATTAAATAATCAGATTAATGTATTAGTTTATAATTATATTGATATGCTGTCGCATGCACGAACTGAAATGGAAATGATTCGTGAATTAGCAAGTGATGAGTCGGCGTATAGATCATTAACATTATCATGGTTTAAACATTCTCCACTCTTTTCTTTAATAAAAGAGTTGCATGGTCAGAAAGTAAAAATTATAATAACAACAGATCACGGAACGGTTCGAGTTCAAAATCCATTGAAAGTGATTGGCGATAAAAATACATCTACAAATTTACGGTATAAAAATGGTAGAAACTTAAATTATAATCCAAAGTCTGTTTACGAAATAAAAGAACCACATAAAGTTCATTTACCAAAATCTAATATTAGTACTAGTTATATTTTTGCTACGAACAATGATTTTTTAGCATACCCAAATAACTTTAATTACTATGTCTCGTATTATAAAGATACATTTCAGCACGGGGGAATATCGCTTGAAGAAATGATCATTCCATTTATTAAATTAAAGCCAAATATTTAAAAAAAATCAGTAAATTGCATATATGGATTCGTTGAAATTAAAAACGTTGTCTGATTTAAATGTTGTTGCCGAAAAGTTTCTAAAATTAATGCAAGGGAAAAAAGTATTTGCATTTTTCGGCCCAATGGGTGTTGGAAAAACAACATTTATAAAAGCTTTGTGCAATGAATTAGGAGTTGTTGAGATTGTAACAAGTCCAACTTTTGCGCTTGTAAATGAGTATCAAACAGGCACAGGGGAGTTAATATATCATTTTGACTTTTATCGGATAGAAAAGTTAGAAGAAGTTTTTGATTTCGGTTACGAAGATTATTTCTTTTCAGGCAATTATTGTTTTATTGAATGGCCCGATAAGATTGCAGAAATCCTACCTGAAAATGTGGTTTTTGTGCAAATGGTTGAAAACCAGGATGGCTCCAGAACAATTAATTCAAGATAAAATTAATATGTTCAG
Source organism: uncultured Bacteroidales bacterium (assembly GCA_964587535.1). GTDB lineage: Bacteria > Bacteroidota > Bacteroidia > Bacteroidales > UBA12077 > UBA12077. The sequence goes on along the minus strand of CAZPMA010000002.1, from coordinate 25,982 downwards.
TCTTTTTCTTGAAAATCCCAAGTATTTATACTATTTTGCCTTTCTTCATAAGTTAGTATGCTTTCTTTAAATTGATAAAAAATGGCAGATAACAAAGAAAAATCAGAATATACTTTTGGTAATACAGGCTTCTTACCTCAGGAAGAAATGCTTGAAATTGGCAAAAAAAAGAAGAAGCTGGTAATAGGTTTACCTAAAGAAAATAGAAAATATGAAAATAGAATAGCTCTTACTCCCGAAGCTGTTGAGATTCTCGTGAATAATGGTCATGAGATTGTTGTTGAGAAAGGAGCAGGTGCCGGAGCTAACTATTCCGATACTGATTATAGTGAATGCGGTGGGTTGATAATTGATAGCAAAGAAGAAGTTTATCAATCGGATATTATTCTGAAAATTGCTCCACCATCAATAGAAGAAATAGAATTATTTAATAATAACCAGATATTATTTTCTTCATTAAATTTCCCATCACAAAACGAAGCATATATTCGTAAATTAATGCAGAAAAAAATAACTGCGATCTCATTCGAAGGGATGAAGGATAAAGACAACTGTTATCCTATTGTGAGATCAATGAGCGAAATTGCAGGTATTGCTTCTGTTCATATAGCGGCAGAGCACTTAAGTGATGTACATGGTGGGAAAGGAGTATTACTGGGTGGCGTTAGCGGGATTACTCCCACTGAAGTTATTATTCTGGGAGCTGGAACAGCTGCCGAGTCTGCTGTTAGAGCTGCATTAGGATTTGGTGCTTTTGTTAAGGTATTTGATTATTCAGTATCAAAATTAAGAAGATTACAAACAAATTTGTCAGAAAGATTATTTACTTCTGTTTTTCACCCCAGAGTAATAAAGAAACATTTAAAATCTGCTGATGTTATTATTGGGGCTGTGCATCTAGGAGATCGTGGCCCACAATATCTTATTACTGAAGAAATGGTGAAAGAGATGAAGAAAGGTTCGGTAATTATGGACTTAAGCATTGACCAAGGTGGATGTATTGAAACTTCAGAATGTAAAACGATTTCGAATCCAGTGTATGTTAAATATGGAGTAATTCATTACTGTGTGCCAAATATTACATCTCGTGTTGCAAGAACAGCATCAATTGCTTTAAGTAATGTGTTTAATCCATTGATGCTAAATATAGCCGATTCTGGAGGAGTTCAGAAATTGTTAAAAGAAGATGTAGGCTTAAGACATGGTGTTTATATTTACAATGGGATTCTTACCAATAGCAGAGTTGGCAACTATTTTGGAATACCATCGAAAGATATTGATTTACTTATGGCAGCTTTTTAGAAAAAGGCACGCACTTGCATGCTTCCTGTATGTATTGCTTTAATATTTTCTGATATACGACCCGTATAATTTAAATTGAACTCGATATTTTTAGCAATTTTTTGTTGGAATATTACACTCCATGTTCCATTATTCCCAGGTTTTAGACCTTCAAGCATTTCATATGCTACCGAAGTATTAATTTCAGAATTATACGCAATGTTAAAATAGTTTCCCTGTAGCAATAAATTAGCTTTCGATTTAAAGGAATAGTTTATTTCAGTTCCAACTTTATGAATAATTGCCTTTTCTGTTGCTTCTTGATTATCTTTACAATTATAACTATAATTTAGTTCTGCTTTGGCTACAAAGCCCGGTTGGTATTGAAATTTTACTTCATTCAGAGTATTGCTAATGAAATAGTTTTTGCTACTAAAGTATTGAGAAATATATGTTTTTGTTCCTTTTTCTGTACTATTTAATATAGTAAAACCAGAAAAAATATTCCATCTGATTCTTAAAGAATTAAGCTCTTTTCTCCTTTCGTCTAAGCCATTTGAAAGTAAAATATTATTATGGTTGTTTTGATATATATAATCAATACCCAATTTAGATTTTAAGCTGTTAAATGAAAAAGTGTTTCTAAAATTCTGATTGAGATTAATAACAGATTTACTGTTATTATCAACATAAAATGGATTTAAACTTTTTTTTAGATCATCATTTGTCGATTTTTGTTTTATGGAGTATGCAAAATTGTTGGAGAATAATGACAGAATTTTTCTTAAATCATTTTTCGATCTCCAAATAGAAGAAGGTCGTATGTTGAAAATTTGACTAAATTCGTTTGAGTATGATTTAATATATTCATTACTAGGAGTATATATTCTTATATAATTTGCTTCATCTTGAAATTTTGCAATTTCAAATTCATCTAATTCAGCAACATTATTGCTGTTGTAGTCTGTCCATGAATATATTCCCTGACCATTTGCAACTTTTACATAGGAATATTCTCTTTTGGGCTCCAGACCTGAACCTGCTTCGTAAAAAGTAAACGAAGAAATTGTGCCTTTAAATAGTTTGAAGGAATAATCAATTCTTCCGGTTAAAGTCTTCTCATCAGCTTGGTTAATAATGGATGTGTCAATTATATTTAGTAATCGATAATTAACTTTTGCTCTTAGAATACTATTTGGATTTTTTAGCAATCCAAAACCAATACTGAAGTCTTCTGCTTTTGAACTATGTGAAAGATTATTATTATATGGCAGATAATCATCTCTTAACGTATAACTTGCAAAGTATTTATTTATGGTAGAATCAGAATTTTGAACATACATTTTATATGACGAAAAACGAAAGCTAGTTAAATACAGACTATCAGATTGTTGAGTCCACTGATTATTTTCATACTCATTTTCTAATCCTAACGATATTTTTTGAAATGATTTTGATAAATTAGCTAAGTATCTAATAAATTGAGTATTGTATTGGTTTGAACTGGTATTTAAAATGCTGGAATTAAACCCGAAATTATATCCTGATTTATATAAACTGAAATTTAATCGATTTTTATATCCTTCGTACATTGAAGTTCTTTCTAAATAACTAAAACCATAATTTGTATACACATTATTTTTGTGTCTGTAGTTTAGATCAATTTCTGCTAAATGTTCGTTCCCTTGTAAATCTGAATGTAAATTCCAGTCTCTGTCAAATTCAACACTTCTGAACTTTTCCGGGGTGGTAAAGTTTTCATCTAACAACTGATACGAAATGTTTGTGTATAATGCATTTCTGCTTGTATCTTTTGCAAATAGTTTTTGTTCAGCATTCACTTTCAAACCATAACCCACATTGTCTGAAGCATCTTTGTCTGAAAAAGTATTGATATCGTAGTTGCTAAAGGCAACTTCAAAAAATGTTCTTGTTTTTTCATTAATTTTTAAATTTCCACCAAAATTAAATAACTGTATCTTTTTTGGAGATACTAAAAGTCTTATTGGTTCATAATTCCCTTGCGGAACATTATCAATCGGAGCAATCCATTTAAAAACTTTTCCATTGGCAGAAGTTTGTGTTTGAATATAATTTCCTTTATTTTCTCCCACATAGCTAAATCCAATTTGATAAAAGGCTTTTTGTGGGTTGGTAGAGTATTTGTAAATAGTGTAATTTACTGTTGAGACCAAGGTGTCAGTTTTTTCATATAAAACAAAATCACTGTTAAAGCCAACGCTGTCAATGTTTTCAGCAAATGCATTTTCAATATTATCTCCAGATTTATTTAATATTTCCTTTTGTTCATTTGTTAAATCCTGATTTAATGGTTGCGTTTTGCTGTCTTGTTCCGAAAAAGCATTAATCCAGATCTTCCCTTTTTTAGTTTTTATTGTATTAGCTGTATAAAGCATGTATCGTGAGTAGCTCTGTTCAGAATACTCAAATTCAACTGCAATTCTTGAATCTTTGTTTATAGGTTGATTTGAAGTAAATATTATTTCACCGGTATTATAATTTATTGTGTAATCATATTCTTGTCCGCGACTTTTAAGCTTACCATTAATATATACTCTTTCAGAGCCGGCAAGAACAATAATAAATTGTTCGTTTTCGCATCCTGTAAGTTTATATGGACCTTGATTTCCTTCTTGTCCTTGAAATGATTTTCTGCAATATTTACCTTTAGAAAAAGCTCCGCTTACTGTACTTGTTATTTTTATGTCTTTGCTTTTTTTGCTTGATATATTTGTGCTAAAAAGCCCCCCTTGAGCTTTCTTATTAAGATTTAAGAAATAACCTTCAGGCTTGGATATCATAAAATCTCCTGCAATAAGCTTTGTCTTTTCATTGTATAATTGTATAAAAATTTTATCAAACTCTTGTATTTGCTGAGAATTTCCATCTGGCTGAATAGGAATATTTTCGTCGGAGATTGCAGCTAGAATGTTTACTTTATCATTTAACTTACCTGTTAACTGAATATTTAAATTAGAATTTATTACAGCATCCTGATTGTTTCCTATGGTAATTCCTCTTGATATACTTCCTTGCTTGTTTAAATGATTGTCGGTAAAAAAATTTGGGTTAAGATTAGTTGAAACAGATTTGGGCACAGCCAACACCGGACCGGTAATAATTGTTTTTTCTTTTTTTCGATAATAAGATTCTTCTTGAAAATTAACAGGAAAAACCCTGTAAGTAATTTTTAATTGTTTTGTTAAAAAGTAAATTGAATCTGATAAGATTAGAAGCGCATCGGGATAGTTAATAGAATAATGATTTTTTGAAACTACACTATTGTCATTGATGATAATTTCCGAATTGGGTATTAAACTTAAAGAATCAATCTTTATAGTATCATTATAGATGTTTATATACTTAGTTCTTACATTGCTTAAATTCTGAGAAGAACCGCAAAAAGGAATAGCTAATAACAATATATATATTAATGTCTTATGCAAAACAGACTCTTTTGTTGATTAAATATAAACAATTAAAGAACGGAAATTTATTTTAAATGTTGGAAATAATTAATATGAGTAGTAAAAAAAAGAAAGGTCTTCTTGAGATGAAGACCTTTGGGTTTAAATTTTAGGGTTAGGGTATCAAGAAATTCTTATTTATTGATGCCTAAAATTAAAAAAAATCTTTAATAAACAAGATTATTGTTAAAAAATATTAGAATTGATAGGATAAAAAATATCATATAATAGCTTATTTTAAACAATGTTATCCATGAAACATGCAATAAATCAATGAGATAAAGAATTTTGTTAAATTATATTTAGAAATAGTATAAAAAACGAAATAAGTCTCTTAATTTTGAAAAAAAGAATCAAAAACCACTGTTATGCCTATATTTTATATACTTGGAATGCATATTTTATATGTTTTAATTGCAGTTGCTTCTATTTTTAATTCAAAAGCTAGGTTCTGGATAAAAGGAAGAAAAGGTTTATTAAAGAAAATAGATAAGAAAATCAATAAAAATGAAAACATTGCCTGGTTTCATTGTGCATCATTAGGTGAATTTGAACAAGGAAGACCCGTAATTGAGAAATTCAAAGAAAAATATCCGGAATATAAAATATTGTTAACCTTTTATTCCCCATCTGGCTTTGAGATTAGAAAAAACTATGAAAAGGCAGATTATATATATTACTTACCTATCGATACACCCAGAAATGCAAAAGTATTTGTAAAAACGGTGAACCCAAAGATTGTTTTTTTTATTAAATACGAGTTTTGGTATTATTTTCTTAAAGAAATAAATAAAAATCAAATACCATTATACCTTGTGTCTGGGATATTTAGAAAAGATCAGTATTTCTTTAAATCATATACTAGAAGACCTAAAAAGATGCTCCGGTTTTTTACACACTTTTTTGTTCAGAATAATCTTTCAAAAGAATTAATGAACTCAATAGGATTTAACAATGTAACAATAAGTGGGGATACAAGATTTGACAGGGTTAATGAGATATCTAAGCAAACAAAATCATTAGAATTAATTGAAAAATTTAGATCAGGAGCTCTTACTTTAATCGCAGGAAGTACATGGAAACCCGATGAAGAAATTCTGATAAAATACCTTAATGAGACTTCTTTTAAAGTTAAATTTATTATTGCTCCTCACGAAATACACAGCGAGAATATGAGAAGGATTGAGAATTCATTTAAAGATGAGTTCAATGTACTAAGATATTCTGCAGCAAATGAAAATAATATTGAGCAAGCCAATATATTAATCATCGACAGTATAGGTTTATTGTCATCTCTATATAAATATGGTGATTTGGCATTTATTGGAGGTGGATTTGGAAAGGGAATACATAATACACTTGAAGCTGCCACATTTGGTTTGCCAATTTTGTTTGGGCCAAATTATTTAAAATTTCAGGAAGCAATAGATTTAATCGAAATAAAAGCTGCTTTCTCTATTAATTCATACAATAGTTTATATGAGAAGCTAAATAATTTGTTAGCAAACTCGAAATTAAATGAAATAGGCAAAAAGGCATCTGAGTATGTTAAGGATAAGTGTGGTGCAACTGATAAAATCTTGAGTGTAATACAAACTCATAAAAGGTGATATAAATCATTATTGTTTGTTAATAAATAACAATATTCATAAATTGTAATTCTTATTATTATTTATGAATGTTGTAATGCTTCATTTAAAATTATACCTGCATAGCTAACATTTGCCGGTTTATGGTGCCAACGTTCAGTAATTAAGTTTGTTATATGTTTCTGAAAGTTAAATCATATGTAGCTTTTTTAATTATAATATCAAGTATTATTTTGTTGGGATTTTCGTATGATGATTTGCAACTTGATAAAGAAGATATGAAGAAGATTGAGAAAGCCAGAAAGCTAAATCAAGATGCGCAAAAAATAATTGATAAGGCTAATGCTATATATTCAGAAATAGCTGAACAAGAAGCTGGTGGAGAAGATGTAGAAAAAATAGCCAAGCTAAAAGAAAAGGCAATTTCATTACAAATAGAGGCTCTCGGCTTACAAAAAGAAGCTAATTTCTTAGAACACAAAATTTTATTAAATATTCTGCCTGAATATAAAACACAATATTCAGCAAATAAAGAAGTTCCTATTGAATTAAACTTGATAGAAGAAGAAGTTAAAGAATTATTTTATAAAGCCGAAAAGTTGAGAAATGAAGCCATTCAAATTGATGATGACTCAGAAGTGAAACTTGAAAAATTGTTATCTGCACAGGATTATGAAAGTTCAGGATTATCAAAGCAAAAGGAATTAATTGATATTTATAGAGGCGAACAGGAATTTGAAACAAAACCACAAGTCGAAATTAAAAATGATGATCCGAATTTTGTAGTAAATGAAGAACTTCTTAAATCATATCTCAATTATATAAAAAGTAACGATACAATTATTCCTGTCGATATTTTTCGTAAACAAATATATTCAGGAAATGCTTCTTCTGAAGCCATAAGGAATACATGGGATAATTATTTATATACAGAAATAGCAGAAAGACAAGAAGAAATTGCTTCTAAAAGTGCAAAAGAACAGACTCTTGATGGATCGGATAATCTTGCCGAAAATATAATTGAAGAAACAATAACACAAGAAAAAAAGGATGGAAATGTTGATGCTGGTAGGAATATTGATCAAAAAATTATCAATGAACAAGATCAATATGCAGATAAATCGGTTTATGCTGATATAATATTTAAGGTTCAGATTGCAGCAGACAAAAAGAAATTAAGCCAACACATGCTGCAGAAAATTTATAATGGTAACAAAAAAGTTTCAATGCTAAATGAGGAAGGTTGGTTTAAATATTCAATTGGTGATTTTGAAACTTTCAAGTTAGCAGATCAGTTTAGAATTAGCTTAGGAGAAACAGATGCATTTGTTGTTGCCTATAAAAATGGCGTTAAAGTTGATTTAATTGCGTTACTAAGAAAAAGCAGAACAAAAAAAGTTTCTCCAAAACCTTCAGAAACAGTTTCGATTTCTACCAAAGATGTAATATTTAAGGTGCAAATTTCAGCAGCAAGGAAAAAACTTTCAAATGAAACCTTAGCTGACATCTACAATGGTAATGAAAAGGTTGATTTAATCGAAGAAGATAATTGGTATAAATACTCTATAGGACAATATTCAAATTATAAACAGGCAGTGGACCTTAAAAACTCTGTAAATGTTGAAGGAGCATTCGTTGTGGCTTATAAAGATGGTAAGAAAGTTTCTATACCTGGAGTATTAAAAGGGAAGTTGGGAACAGAAAATAAAATTGTATTTAAAATACAAATTGCTGCAGATATGGAACCATTATCGACAGATAAGTTGCATGAGATTTATTCGGGATACAAGAAAATTAACAAATTTAAGGAAAGCGGTTGGTATAAATATTCAATAGGAGAATTTGACAGCTTTGAAGAAGCTAAAAAGTTTATGAGTACTTGTGGTGTTAAGGGAGCATTTATAATTGCTTTTAAAGGTGACGAAAAGGTGAATGTCTTAAATGCGAAAAGATCAACACTTTGTTACGACCCGGTAATTAATTCTGATTGGATAAAATCAAATACTACAAAAAAATATAAAGTACAAATAGCCGCTAGTTCAAAAGAGCTATCTGAAAAACAACTGAAAAGGATATGTTGTATTGAAGAAACAATTTTTCTAATTCAGGAAGATAGTTGGTTTAAATACTCAATAGGTAATTATGATAGTTTTAGACAAGCCGTTGAATTAAAAAATATATCTGGAGTAAGTGATGCTTTTATAGTGGCATATGAAAATGGTAAAAAAGTAAATGTAAAATAAAACATAAAAACAATCATATCATGAAAACAAAGACGATTTATACCCTAAAAATTGTGGCTAGAATGCTTATCGTAGCAGTGTTATTTTCATCTTGTGTCTCTCAAAAAAAAGTACAATTGTTACAAGAAAAATCAGTTGAAGATGTTTCTTCCGGATTTGTAAACAACAGAAATACAGCATATTTCTTACAACCTGGAGATCAACTTTATATTAAAGTACATAGTGTAGACCAAAAGACAAGCAGACTATTTCAAACAGATTTTCCAAATCCAATGACAGCAACATATCAGAATTTAAATAGCTATCGTGTTGAGGAAGATGGATATATTAATTTTTCATTTATTGATAAAGTTTATGTAAAGGGAATGACTGTGAAAGAAGTTAATGACTTACTTCAGAATAAAGTAAACGAGTACTTTAAGGAAGCGACGGTAGTAGTTAAATTAGTTAATTATAGAATTTCTGTACTTGGCGAAGTTGACAATCCGGGAACCTTTATTATAGAAAATAAACAGATAAATATTTTGCAGGCAGTTGCTCAGGCTGGAGGAACAACAAATTTTGGGAACCTGCAAAAAGTAAAATTGGTAAGGCAAACATTAACTGGTTCAGAACTTTATTACATCGATTTAACAGATAATGGAGTTTTACAGTCGGATCAATATTATTTGTTACCAAACGATGTTGTTTATATCGAACCATTAAATAGTAAATCGTTTACCTTCCAGAATTTTCCATATTCATTATTCTTGTCGACAATATCAACAGCTGCCATCGTATATGTTTTATTTAAGTAAAAAATATTTAGGGTAAAATTGTTTTATAAATATGTCAGATACAACAACACATTTTCAAAACTTCGAAGAAGAATCAATCGACTTAAAAGCCTATATTTTTAGGCTTTTAAGATTTTGGTATATATATCCAATAACTCTTATTATAGGGATATTAATTGCATTCTTTTATATTAAAACATCTATTCCGATATACAGAGTAGGAGCTTCTCTTTTAATAAAAGATGAAAAATCTTTAATGGATGCCGATGCAATAATTCAAAATGCAGTATCTCCTTTTAGCTCAATGGCTGAGTATAAGTTGAGAAATGAGATAGAGATTTTACATTCATATGCACTTGCCGAGAGAACTATTAGGGAATTGGATTTTACGATTTCTTATTATGAAAAGAATAATTATAATACAACAGAGATATATAAAAATTCACCTTTTGTTATTCTGTTTGATTCGGCACATGTTCAAATTCCGGAAATTGAGATTAATGTTCAAAAAATACAAAATGGAAAATACCATATATGGGCATCATCAGAAGAATGTGCTACCTATTTGTTTTTTACTAATGAAATAAAACAGATACTATATAATTACGAATTAGAGGATACTATTGATGCTGGCAATTATTATACAAATAGTTATTTTAAATTTAAGATTGTTGAGAAACAAAATATACAAACAGATAAAAACTACATTTTTCGATTTAGAACATTAGAATCTCTAGTGCAAGAGTTCAGGCAAATACAAATAGAAGATATTAAATACTCTTCAGTAATAAAAATCAATTATGATGGAGCCAATGTAAGTAAGTCTGTGGATTATCTAAATAAATTAATTGATGTGTACTTAAATCGTGGTGTAGAGAAAAAAAATACAATTGCAGTAAATACAATTGAATTTATTGATAGTCAGATTAAAACCATAGCAGATTCTTTAAGAAAAGCAGAGGCTAACCTGGAGTCATATAGATCATCGCAACAAGTTATGAATATTGATTTTCAGTCTCAGCAGGCATATCAGAATCTGGAAAAATTACAAAACCAGAAAGCAGAATTAATATTAAAGCAAAAATATTACACATATTTACAAGAATATCTAACAAATAATAAGGATTTTCAAGATATAATAGCCCCTTCTTCAATGGGGGTTGATGATCAGTTACTAAATAATCTAATTATTGAACTTACCAGGCTTTATTCAGAAAAGGTGGATATCATGGTAAACTCTAAAAAGGACAATCCTTATTTAGAGAGTGTTAAAATGAAGATTGAAAACCAGAAAAATACTTTGCTCGAAAATATTTTAAATTCAATTGATAGAGCCAATATATCTTTGAACGACATAAATGAACGAATAGAGAAATTAACAATAGAAGTTCAGAATTTACCTGAAACACAACGTCAATTGTTTACTTATGAGAGAGAATTTCAATTGCAAGATGCCATATATACATTTCTATTAAAGAAAAAATCTGAGTTGCAAATTGCAAAAGCTTCTAATTTTCCTGAGAATGAAGTTATTGATTATCCAAAACTTGTTAATCCAGGACCAATTTCTCCCAATAAAAAAATAATACTATTACTTGGAATGATTTTAGGTTTGGGCTTACCTGTTTCTTTCATTTTGCTTTACGATTATTTTAACGATAAAATAGTAGACATTTCTGATATTGAAAAGATCATTGATAAACCGATTTTGGGGAATATTATTCACAATAAAGAAAAAGATCAATTGGTTGTACATAACTTACCTAATTCAATTATAGCAGAGTCATTTAGATCATTAAGAACAAACTTTCAATATGTTTTGGGCGAAATAAAGAGTCCCGTAATCATGATAACTTCAACAATGATGGAAGAAGGTAAAAGCTTTGTTTCCCTTAACCTGGCATCAAGTTTTGCATTGTATGAGAAAAAAGTAGTTTTACTAAGTTTTGATTTAAGAAGACCCTCGGTTTCAAAACTAATGAAGCTTTATAATGATTACGGAATTAGCACATACTTAAGTGGAAACTGTACCTTAGATGAAATAATATTTGAAACAGAAATTCCAAATTTAAACTTAATACCAACCGGACCTATACCACCAAATCCATCTGAGCTTATTGCTTCATCAAAAACAAAGGGTTTGTTTGCAGAACTAAAAGAACGATTCGATTATATAATAATTGATACACCACCTGTAGGCATTGTTTCTGATGCATTATTATTAGAAAAATTTGCTGATAGGAATGTATTTATAGTCCGACACAATTACTCAAGGAAAAAGATGATTTCTCATTTGTTTACAAGTTTAGAGAAGAAAAAAATTAAGAATATTAATGTGATTATTAATGATATAAATACAAAAAATAAAAGTTATAGTTATAACTATGGATATGGATATGGTTATAGCTATGATTATAAATAAAAACTTAAGACTCTTTAACTCTTATTTGGGTTATTTAATGATGGATAAGTTATTAACAATTGTTAAAAGTTGTTAAAAAGGTGCGTGGCAACACCCATAAATAAGCAATCTCAAATTTGAAATATTCAAATTTGATGTTAATAATGTTAAGCTACAATCTTAACAAAAACTTAATATTTTAAATATATTTGAAGTTCTAAGAATCATTATTTTTGTATTCTTTAAAATTAAATTAAAATAAACCCAAACCTTAAAAAAATCTATGATGAAAATCTTTAAAAGTAACATTTTAGTTTTGGCAATGGTACTAGTTTCTTTTGTATCATTTGGTCAAACAACTGTAAAAGGGGTTCTCGTTGATGCACAAAATGGCGAGGCCTTAATTGGAGCATCAATTGTTGTTGAAGGAACAACAATTGGAACCGCAACAGGATTAGATGGAAGTTTCACTTTAAGTACTCCATCTGGAAATCAAACATTAATTTTTACTTATGTTGGTTATGTTGAAATAATCAATCAATTTAATTTACCACAAGGTCAGGAATATGATCTTGGAAAGATAGAGTTGCAACCTAGCGCCATTGGTCTTGAAGAAGTACGTGTGATTTCTTCGTTTGCAAAAGACAGAGAAACTCCTGTTGCAATTTCTACCATTAAACCAGAAATTATCCAGGAAAAATTAGGTACTCAAGAGTATCCTGAAATTTTAAAATCTACACCTTCTGTATATGCTACAAAAACAGGTGGTGGTTATGGTGATGGAAGAATTTATTTACGTGGTTTCGATTCAAATAATATTGGAGTCTTAATTAACGGAGTGCCAGTAAATGGACAGGAAAATGGTAAAGTGTACTGGTCTAACTGGGCCGGTTTATCTGATGTTACACAAGTTATGCAGGTGCAGCGTGGTTTAGGTGCATCTAAACTGGCAATTTCTTCTGTTGGTGGTACTATAAATATTTTAACAAAAACAACGGATGTTCAAAAAGGAGGAAATGTTTATTACGGAATAGGGAACGATGGTTATCAAAAGAAATCATTTACTGTATCTACTGGTTTAACCGATAATGGCTGGGCTGTTACTTTATCAGGAGCACATACATTTGGTGATGGATATGTTAAAGGGACTAGCTTTGAAGGATGGTCTTATTTTGTAAATATTTCGAAAAGAATTAGTGACAAACAAAGTCTTTCTTTTACTGCATTTGGTGCTCCTCAATGGCATAATCAAAGAGGTACAATGCATACAATCGAAACTTATCGAAATGAACAGGATGGAATAAAATACAATGGGGATTATGGTATTAGAAATGGTGAGATATATGCAACAGCATATAATTATAATTATTATCATAAACCACAAATCTCTTTAAACCACTACTGGACAATCAATGAAACCACAAACCTTTCAACTGCAGTGTATGCATCGATTGCAAAAGGAGGTGGTAGAAGAACGGCTGGAAATTCTAGTTTAGTTACTTATAGTTACACTACAGGTGAAGCATATGATAACACATTATTAACTCCGGGTGGCCTAATTGATTGGGATGCTGCTGAGGAAATAAATGCTGCAGGCCTAAATGGATCTGAAGTTATTATTGCTAACGGAATAAATGAACACGATTGGTATGGAATTCTTTCTACATTAAATACTGAATATGCAGGCGTTGAACTTACTGCCGGTATTGACGGAAGATGGTACAGAGGATATCATGCTTATCAAATTGATGATTTGTTAGGTGGTGAGTATTATTTGAATAATGATGATTTAAACAGAGAAATGAATATTCCTTTATCTAAAGGTGATTATATAAACTATCATTATTATAGTGATCTTGCATGGGCAGGACTTTTCTTACAAGGTGAATATAAAACAGATCAATATTCAGGATTTTTATCGGGTTCATTGTCTAATCAGTTTTATAGAAGAACGGATTTATTTGAACTTCCTGCTGATCAACAAACAAAATGGTTAAGTTATATGGATTGGTCTGTAAAAGGTGGCGCAAATTATAATATTAATAAAGAACATAATGTTTTTGTAAATGGTGGTTATTTTACAAGAGCTCCTTATTTTGAAGTTGTATTTCTAAGTCGTTCAAACGAATACAACGAAGATGCAGAACATGAAAGAGTAAGCTCTGTTGAATTAGGATACGGATACAGAACTTCTATTGCAAATGTTGATGTAACTTTATATAGAACTGTATGGTTAGATAAAGCACTAACCAGATCTTTAGGCAATAATGTTACTGCTAACTTAACCGGACTTAACGCAACTCATATGGGTGTAGAAGTTGTTGGTACAATTAGACCTGTTGAAAAATTAAATATTAGAGTAATGGGTTCAATAGGCGACTGGAAGTGGAATGCAGATGCTAAAGGAGTTGTAATCCTGGAGGATGGTTCAACGGATGAAATTAGTCTTACATTAAAAGATATTCATACAGGAAACTCGGCACAAACTACTGCAGCTATTGGTGTTAACTACGAAGTATTACCAAAATTGAAAATAGGTGCTGATTATAACTATTACGATAATTTATATGCTGACTTTGATATTACATCAAGAACAAGTGGTGATAATGCAGACTCATGGCAAATGCCTTCTTATGGATTATTTGATGTGAATGCAAATTACAAGTTTAAATTAGGAACTGTAGATGCAATTTTGATTGGTAATGTTCACAATGTTTTTGATACTGAATATATTGCTGACGCGAGAGATGCCGACTCACATCTGGCTAAGGATGTTTTAGTATATTATGGATTTGGACGTACTGCATCACTTAGTTTAAAAGTTAATTTCTAAAAATTTAAAAATTGAACAATTATGAGAAAGTTATTAAATATATTAATTATACTCGTCGTAGCATTTGCTGCATGTAATCCAAATGAAGATTTGTATGATGAATTGGATGATCTTAAAGGAGATTTTAATGGTATTATTGAGAATTATACATTAATTGACGACGATTATGGGATTGCTGTTGAAGCAGCTTTAATAGATGCTTTAAATGAAACTGATACTACTTATGCAGAATTACTTGAAAGTATGTTAGCTTTCAACAGTTATTTTACTGCAGAAAATTATGTAGGTTCTATTTTAGCAGAACGCTTCCCTGAATATAGAAAAGATTCTAGAGCATATGTTACTTATAATTATGTTGTAGATTTACCTGAAGACCTTGCATTATATACAAGTGCTGATGAATATGAAGTTACTTCTGATGATTACGAAACAGTAAGTTTTGAAGTTGGAGTTGCAAATTATTTTCATCCTGATTATCCTGCAGATTTTTATCTTCCTGAAATTTTAGATAATTCAGTATCTGGTGCATCGGCAGATGATATTTATAGAATCTATTATGAATATGCAAACGAGAATCCAGTAATTAGTGAAGATTTAGCAACAAATTTTACAGAAAGTTTTGATGATGGTCTTGGTCAGTTTAAGGGTTTTGACATTGCTAATCCTGAAAAAAATTGGCGACCAAGCTCTTTTGGTTCTTCATATTATGCAAGTATGTCTGGTTTTGGAGGTGGAGATGTTGAAGATTGGTTAATTTCTGACCCTATTGAACTGGATGATGATGTTAGTATTGCTTTTAACTTCACACACGAGATTAAGTATTTAAACCACAGATGGGATCAACTGGCAGTGGCTATATCAAATGATTTTGATGGAGTAAATATTGAAACTGCTACATGGGATACTATTGATTGGGGTGATGTTGCTGATACTGCAAGTCTAGGTAGTGGTTATGATCCTTATAATTCTGGTGATTTAGATATTTCAAGTTATGCGAATAGTACAATTTATATTGCATTTATCTATAATTCAAGTGCAGAAAATGCAGCTACATGGCATATTTTAGATGTTGAAGTAAATCCTATTAAAGAATATTACCCTATCTTACATGGTAAAACACCTTATGTTATGAGTGATTATTATCAGTATACAGGAACAGAATGGGAGAAACTTGAAGATGTTTATTGCTTAAATGAAGATGATTATGCTGCTATGGGAGATCCAGGTGATGATAATTATTTCTCAGCTGATATTTTACCTCAGGACTATTTACCAAATTTCTTAACAGCCAAATATCCTACTGCAGGTCAGGGGGTTGAGAAAATAGTAGTCTATGATTATAATTCTGAACTGGAAGGTACAATAACTTTAGCAACCATGTATGAGTATACATCAAATGGTTGGGAATCTGCTTACGACTATATTGGTGAAAATACAAGTCAGTATGTACACAATGGACTAAAGTGGGTATTTGATCCTACAGTGACTTTAGAAATGTCAGGTTCAGATTATCAACTTATTGTTGATTATGTAAGAGATAATATTGATGGTGGTCTTATAGATTCATATGGTACTGCTGATTATTATACCGGAGCAAGTGCTTATTATGGTAACTTTGATTTAAGAGTTTCTGTACGTGTAGATAATTATCCAGAGGCTTATGGCTCATTAACTGAAGCAGAAGCTATGGAACTAATAGATGAAAGTGTTCAGGAAGGTATTGTATTTATGTTACAAAGTAAGTTTCCAGATGCTGTTCCTGAAGTGTCTGGTATTACTGTTGATTACTTTATTACGTATGATACATATAATAACGATTACTCTAGAAGTAATTATACTGCTCACTATAGATGTACATCTGCAGGTACACCTCCGCTATTTGAATTGCAAGAAGTAGTTGAAAACTAGTATTGTTTTAAAAAATTAGAAAAAGGAAGCAAAAGCTTCCTTTTTTTATTTAACATTATTCCTGTAAATTTGTTAGTGTCAAATAAAAACAGATTGTATGAAAAGGAGCATCTATCTAATTTTTCTTTTCTTAATAGCATTTTCGTCTTGTATAGATAAAAAAAAAGAGAACAGAAACGACCAATATGTAATAGTATTATCAATGGATGGATTTCGTTGGGATTATCCTGAAAAAGCAAATACACCTAATCTTGATTATGTAGAGCAAATTGGTGTTAGAGCAGAATCCAGTATTCCTTGTTTCCCAACCAAAACATTCCCGAATCATTATTCTATGGCTACCGGATTGTATCCTGATCATCACGGAATAGTTTTTAATAAATTTTATGCTCCCGATGTAGATAAATTTTATTCGCTGTCTGATTCTTTTGCTGTGGTAGATCCCGATTTTTATCTTGGAGAACCCATTTGGGTTACGGCAGAAAAACAAGGAATAAAAAGTGCTGCATATTACTGGGTAGGTTCAGAGGCTCCTCACGATGGTATATTACCTTCATACTATAATCCATATAACGGATCTGTTAGTTTTGAAAAAAGAATGGAAGGAGTTTTAGACTGGTTAAAATTGCCGGAAGAAGAAAGACCACGCTTAATAATGTGGTATGTGGAAGAACCGGATAGTAAAGGACACGATTATGGACCTGATCATATAGAAATTGTGAACACAGTTGAGTATTTGGATAGTTTGGTGGGGGTGTTTAATCAGAAGATTGCAGAATTGCCTTTCGCTGATCAAATCAATGTAATATATACTTCAGATCATGGAATGGGTAACATATACGAAGAAAAATCACTTTATTTATACGATTTAATTCAAAAAGACTGGTGTGTAGGTGTTGATGGAGGAAATCCTGTTTATTCTATTGACGCTAAAGAAGAATATTATGATACAATTTATAATATATTATCCAGTGTAGAGCATATTACTGTGTGGAAAAAGGAGGAGATTCTGGAAAGATTAAATTTTGGATCAAGTCAAAGAATCAAAGATTATGTCGTTCTGGCTGATAGTTCCTGGAGTCTCTGGAAATATTCTGATCGAAGATCCTATTCAGGTGGAGCTCATGGTTTTGATAATTCAAATACTGATATGCATGCAATTTTTTATGCATATGGTCCGGCTTTTAAAAATGCTTATAAGCATCACTCAATTAATAATATTGATTTATATCCTTTAATTTGTGAATTGCTAAAAATTGATCCAAGACCTGTTGATGGACAATTGGAAAACGTCAAACCAATGCTTATTGACTTAAAATAGTGTTTTTGACTCGTAACCTTATAAGGTGTAATGAATCAAGGAATTAACACCTGTAATTCTATGGTTAATATCTATGTTAATAAGTTTTCTATTCTCATAAGACCATAGAGAAATCAGTCTGTTTTTAGGTTATTAACAATCCATGTGAAAATTAATATAGAACAATATTTTTATATGTAATTTTTTTTAATTATGGAGCTGAAAATCTTTAATATCAAGGATTTCAGCCTTTTATAGCCCTTCGTTAATAACTCTAAAGAAATGTTGAAAAATACAAATTGTTACCTCTTGTCTGAAGAAATAACTATGACTAATTTAGCATTACCTTTTCTAAAAAATGCTTTAGAACATAATCGGAGAACATTATTTAATACTATAAAAAACCTGCTTAAAATATGTATGTAAAAGGAATGGCAACAGATGGAAAAATAGGCGAAGTATCGCAAGAAACAAAACAAAAGACCTATACTTTCGATGAGGCCTTTAAAAGCTCAAAAGAGTATTTTAAAGGAGATGAATTAGCAGCGAGAGTTTGGGCAAATAAATATGCATTAAAAGATTCTTACGGGAATTTATTTGAAAAAAATCCGGATGAAATGCATAGAAGATTAGCTAAAGAAATTGCGCGTATCGAAAATAGATACCCAAATCCGCTGAACGAAGAGAAAGTGTACGAATTATTAAAAGATTTTAAGTACATAATACCACAAGGTGGTCCTATGTCTGGTATTGGAAATAAATACCAGATTGCATCTTTATCAAACTGTTTTGTAATAGGACATAAAAATCCGGCCGACTCTTATGGAGGAATCATGAAAATTGATCAGGAGCAGGTTCAATTAATGAAACGCCGCGGTGGAGTAGGTCACGATTTATCTCATATCCGACCACAAGGTAGTCCCGTTTTAAATAGCGCGTTAACATCAACAGGTGTAGTTCCATTTATGGAACGATATTCTAATTCGACACGTGAGGTTGCACAAGATGGTCGAAGAGGAGCTTTGATGTTAAGTATTTCAAGTAAGCACCCTGATGCAGAAAAATTTATTGACGCTAAATTAGAAGCAGGTAAAGTTACAGGAGCAAACGTCTCGGTGCGTATCGACGACGATTTTATGAAATCTGTAGTTGAAAATAAACCATATAATCAACAATATCCAATTGAATCTAATGAGCCAACATTTAAACAAACAGTTGATGCCGGTAAAATATGGAAAAAAATTGTGCATAATGCATGGAAGTCAGCCGAACCAGGAATATTATTCTGGGACACAATCATCAATGAGTCGGTGGCCGATTGCTATGCAGATTTAGGATATAAAACAGTATCTACTAATCCTTGCGGCGAAATACCT
Organism: uncultured Bacteroidales bacterium; assembly: GCA_964587535.1. GTDB lineage: Bacteria > Bacteroidota > Bacteroidia > Bacteroidales > UBA12077 > UBA12077. The sequence continues at coordinate 6,787 of CAZPMA010000002.1, read as the reverse complement.
TTGTGCCCATATGATAGTTGTAGATTATTAGCAATCAACCTATTTAGTTATGTAGAAAATCCATTTACTTCTGAAGCAAAATTTAATTTTGACTTGTTTAAAGAACACGTAGGGTATGCGCAAAGAATAATGGATGATATCATTGATCTAGAACTGGAAAAAATAGATGCGATTCTTGATAAGATTGGAGCAGATCCGGAAGATTACGAAGTGAAAATGGTAGAAGATAAGCTTTGGAATAATATTCGTAAAAAAGCAGCCGAAGGAAGAAGAACAGGTGTTGGTATTACCGCAGAAGGTGATATGCTTGCAGCTTTAGGTTTACGCTATGGTAGTGAAATAGCAGTTGATTTCTCAGAAGAAGTTCATAAAACAGTTGCATTGTCTGCTTATCGTTCTTCTGTTGAAATGGCAAAAGAACGTGGCGCTTTTGAAATTTTCGATGCTCAAAAGGAAAGAAATAATCCTTTTATTTTAAGATTAAAAGAACAGGATGAACAGCTATATACAGACATGGTTCAGTTTGGAAGAAGAAATATTGCATTATTAACTATTGCTCCTACAGGAACAACTAGTTTAATGACTCAAACAACTTCGGGAATTGAGCCGGTATTTATGCCAGTTTACAAACGTCGTCGAAAGGTTAATCCTAATGATCCTGAAACAACAGTTTCTTTTATTGATGAAGTAGGTGATTCATGGGAAGAATACAATGTATTTCACCACAAGTTTATTGATTGGATGAGTGCCAATGGATACGATGATGAAAATGTTAAAACAATGTCTGATGACGAAGTGAATGCTATTATTGAAAAATCACCTTATTATAAAGCAACATCTAATGATGTTGATTGGGAAGGGAAAGTTAAAATGCAAGGACGAATCCAGAAATGGGTTGATCATTCAATTAGTGTTACAATTAATTTACCAGAAGATGCAACAGAAGAGCTAGTGGGACAGTTATATGTAACTGCTTGGGAAAGTGGATGTAAGGGAGTTACCGTTTATAGAGAAGGATCTCGTTCGGGAGTTTTGGTTTCTAATAAAAAAGATAAAAAACAAGCAACGGCTGAAGCTGATGGCTCACATAAAAGGCCAAAATCATTAAATGCAGAAATTATTCGTTTTAATAATAACGATGAGAAATGGATTGCATTTGTGGGTGTTAAAGACAACAGACCTTATGAAATATTTACTGGTCTTGCCGACGAAGAAATTTTCCCTATCCCAAAATCAATTAGAAATGGAAAGATTATCAAAGTAAAAGACAAAGATGGTAAGAGTCGTTACGATTTTCAATATATTGATAAGTACGGATATGAGAACACATTAGGTGGATTGTCACATATGTTCCAAAAAGAATTCTGGAATTATGCAAAATTAATTTCCGGAGTATTACGTCATGGCATGCCAATTCCTGATGTGGTTAATTTAGTACAATCATTAAGATTAGATAGTGAAACGATCAATACATGGAAAAATGGAGTTGAGAGAGCTTTAAAAAGATATATTACCGATGGTACGAAAGCAAAAGTTGGAACAGTATGTCCGGAATGCGGACAAGAAAATACCATGGAATATAAAGAAGGATGTTTAACTTGTAATAGTTGTGGATATTCAAAATGCGGATAGAAGAGTTTGCCGTTAGTATTTCTAATATTTTAAATGTTTAGTCTATAATTTATAGACAAAAAGAAACCCCGAAAATTTCGGGGTTTCTTATTTATTAAGGATTTAACTTTTCCCTTATATTTTCAATCATCACTTTTGTCATTTTTTCGAGACTAAATTCATGTTTCCATCCCCAGTCGTTTTGTGCAGCTTCATCACTTATACTTCGTGGCCATGATTCTGCAATTGCTTGTCGAAAATCTGGGTTAAAGCTTACTTCTAATTCCGGAATATATTTTTGAATTTCTTTTGTAATTTCTTCAGGAGTAAAACTAATTCCACCAAGATTATAACTCGAACGAATTTTAATGTTTTCTGATGGCGCCTCCATAAGCATAATCGTAGCTTTTACTGCATCATCCATGTACATCATTGGTAATGCAATATCTTTAGAAAGAAAACACTCATATTTTCCACAACTTAAAGCTGAATAGAAAATTTCAACAGCATAGTCGGTTGTCCCGCCACCAGCTTCTGTTTTCCAACTAATTAATCCGGGATAACGCAAACTCCGAATATCTAAACCATATTTATTGAAATAGTATTCGCACCAACGTTCTCCGGCCTGTTTACTAATTCCATAAACAGTTGATGGCTCCATTACTGTCAATTGTGGAGTATTTATTTCAGGAGTTGTAGGACCAAATGCTCCCATTGAACTTGGCCAGAATATCTTTTGAATTTTCTTTTCTTTGCTTATATCCAGAATATTAAATAAACTTTCCATATTAATGTTCCAGGCCCAGCGAGGATTTTTTTCAGCATTTCCAGATAAAATTGCAGCAAGATGATAGATTTCTGTAATTTGATATTTATCTATCGTTTCAGCTATTTTCTTTTTATCCATCACATCTAGAGTAATGAAAGGCCCACCTTCCATAATTTCCTGAGTGGCATTTTTAATGTCTGAAGCAATTACATTATTATTCCCAAATAATTTTCTTAATTCAATGGTTAAATCAGAACCGATTTGACCTGATGCTCCTATAATTAATATCTTTTTCATAATTATATTATTGTAATAAAATCGAAAAGTACAAAACTTTAAAATCAATTCATACAATGAATTTTTGTTTTATAACATTATTAATGTAATCAATTATTGGCATACACATTTTCGAATGATCTAATTATGCCTTATTTTTGCTAAAATTAACTAAATGTAATAACAATAATATTATAATATGGCAAATACAATGAAAGCCCTTGTAAAATCAAAACCAGAACGTGGTTTATGGATGGAAGAAGTAGAAATTCCAAAAGTAGGCGTAAATGATATCCTTATAAAGGTAAAAAAATCAGCAATTTGCGGTACTGACCTCCATATTTACAGATGGGACGAATGGTCACAAAACACGATAAAAACTCCAATGACAATTGGACATGAGTATGTGGGAACAGTTGCTGATATGGGGCCAGGTGTTACTGGATTTAAAGTTGGTGAACGTGTAACTGGTGAAGGGCACATAGCTTGCGGTCACTGTCGTAACTGCCGACGTGGACGACAGCATATTTGTGAAAATACAACTGGGATCGGAGTAAATCGTGATGGTAGTTTTGCAGAGTATGTAGTTGTTCCTTCAACAAATGTTATGAAAATGAATCCTGCAATTCCTGATGATATGTTAGCAATTATGGACCCATTTGGAAATGCAACCCATACTGCTTTATCATGGAATTTAGTTGGTGAAGATGTTTTGGTAACAGGTGCCGGTTTAATAGGTAGTATGTGTGTTGCTATTGCAAAGTTTGCAGGGGCAAGATATGTTGTTGCTACAGAAACAAACGAATATAGAATTGAATTAGCAAAGAAAATGGGAGCAACTCGTGTTATCAATCCTTTAAAGGAAAATCTGGATGATGTGATAAATGATCTTGGAATGATTGGATTTGATATAGGGTTAGAGTGTTCAGGGTCACCTCATGCATTTAACGATATGTTAGATCATATGTATAATTCAGGTAAAATTTCTTTACTTGGAATACTTCCTCCGAAAACTGGAATTAATTGGGATAAAGTAATCTTTAAAGGATTACAGTTAAAAGGTATATATGGACGTGAAATGTTTGAAACATGGTATAAAATGGAACAAATGTTACATTCAGGTTTGGATTTAAGTCCGATGATTACCCATCAATTCCCAATTGATGAATTTGAAAAAGGATTTCAGATTATGGATGAAGGAAATTGTGGAAAAGTTATTTTAAACTGGGAATAAAATAAAAATATAATGAATTGCGATAAAGTAAGAGTACGTTTTGCACCAAGTCCTACAGGACCATTACACATGGGTGGTGTAAGAACAGCTTTGTTTAATTATTTATTTGCGAAGAAAAACAGGGGCTGTTTTATTTTAAGAATCGAAGATACCGATCAAACTCGCTATGTGCAGGGAGCAGAAGATTATATTATCGAATCTCTAAAATGGTGTGGAATAACAATTGATGAGGGAGTTGAGGAAGGTGGTCCATACGGACCATATCGACAATCAGACAGAAAAGAAATATATAGAGAATTCGCTGAGAAATTGATCGATTCAGGAAATGCATATTACGCTTTTGATACCGCTGATGAACTTGATGCAATGCGCGAACGATTAAAAGAAGAAAAAAGCAGTATCCAGCAATATAACGCCATTACTCGTGGAAATATGCGTAATTCGCTTACTTTATCTGATGAAGAAACAGAAAAATTGATACAATCAGGTACATATGTTATACGTTTTAAAATGCCAGAGAATGAAGAAGTGGTCGTTGAAGACATTATACGTGGTACAGTAAAAGTAAACACAGATCAGTTAGATGATAAAGTCTTATTTAAATCGGATGGAATGCCTACGTATCATTTGGCAAATGTTGTAGATGATCATTTAATGAAAATTACACATGTAATTCGTGGCGAAGAATGGTTACCTTCTTTACCACTTCATGTTATGTTATATCGAGCATTTGGCTGGGAAAAAACAATGCCTGAATTTGCTCACTTACCATTGTTATTAAAACCTAGCGGAAAAGGTAAACTAAGTAAGCGAGATGGTGATGCTCTGGGGTTTCCGGTATTTCCACTAGAATGGACCGATCCATCAACAGGAGATATTTCAAGAGGATATCGTGAAGATGGATATTTTTCAGAAGCTTTTGTAAATATGTTGGCTTTGCTTGGATGGAATCCGGGAAATGATCAGGAATTAATTAATATGCACGACTTAACGTATTTATTTGATCTAAAAAAGGTTCATAAAGCTGGAGCACGTTTCGATCCTGAAAAGGCCCGTTGGTTCAATCATCAATATCTTGTTAGGGAATCTAATGAAAAGCTTGAAAGACTGTATCAAAAAGTGCTTAAATCTAAAGGAATTGATGCAGAAGATACTTATGTATTAAAAGTGGTTTCTCTAATAAAAGAGAGAGCTGATTTTGTATCAGATTTTTGGGATCAGTCATATTTCTTTTTTCAGGCTCCCACAGAATATGATTCTAAGGTAGTTAAGAAACGTTGGAAAGAAGATACCCCTAAGATTCTATCGGAATTAAAAAAGCAACTGGAAAAGCTAGAAGAGTTTGATCATGATGCTATTGAAAAGGCAATTCAGGATTTCTTAGAAGGTAAAGAATTTGGCATGGGTCAGGTTATGAATCCGTTCAGATTAACATTGGTTGGGGCTGGAATTGGACCTGGAGTTTTAGAAATTGCTGAGATGTTAGGAAAAGAAGAAACACTTAATAGATTGCAAGCAGGGATTGACAATATAAAGCGAGACTAAAAAATATGAAGTATAATGAATTTCCCTGAAGATTATTATTTAGATTTTCATGCACATCAGCAAATGCCTGCTGAACAAGAAATTGTTATACAAAGCTTATTTTTACAAGATGATCTTATCGCTCCAGTAAGCGATAAGATTTTTTTTACTGCAGGATTGCACCCCTGGCATGCGGATCTATTAAATAACAAACAAATTAATACAAGGTTAAAAGAGTTAATTGATCATAAATTTATTTTGGCAGTAGGTGAATGCGGAATTGATAAATTGAAAGGTCCTGATATGGATACTCAAATAAAAACATTTAAAACTCAAATTGATATTGCTAATGAATTTCAACTTCCAATTATTGTACATTCAGTAAAAGCGCATAATGAAGTGCTGAAACTTAAAAAGGAAACAAAATCGGTTGTGCCATGGGTAATTCATCATTTTAATGGGAGTAAAGAAATGGCTTTTAATTTACTAGATCATGGTTTTTATTTGTCTGTTTCGCATCATATTAGAAGTGAAAATGCAAAACTGAGTAAGTATTTTTGTGAATTGCCAATTGAAAAAATATTTTTGGAAACGGATGATTTTAGAATTGAAATCAAGGATTTATATGAAGTCGCAGCAATGAAAAGGGGAATGAGTGTCGATTTATTAAAAAGTAAGTTAATTCAAAACTTAAAAGCATTATTGAATGAGTAAGGAAAACTGGCAGGAAAGAACAGAATTATTAATTGGAGAAGAAAGTATAAAAAAACTTGAAAGCGCTCATGTGCTGGTAGTGGGTTTAGGCGGCGTGGGAGCATATGCTGCTGAAAATATTTGTAGAGCCGGAGTAGGTGAGATGACAATTGTTGATGGAGATTTATTGCATCCTTCGAATAAAAACAGGCAATTACCTGCCATGGAAAGTACTATGGGAAAACCAAAAGCCCAAGTGATTGGAGAGCGATTGTTAGATATAAATCCTAACTTAAAGTTGAACATCATTCAAGAGTATATTAAGGATGATCGTATGATTGAGATTCTTGATAAACCATATGATTATGTGGTGGATGCAATTGATACATTATCTCCAAAGGTTTTCTTAATTTATCATAGTGTGCAAAAAGGATTGAAAATAGTAAGTTCTTTAGGCTCGGGAGCGCGTTTAGATCCTACAAAAATCAAAATTGCTGATTTATCAAAATCATATAATTGTAAATTAGGTTTTGTACTCAGGAAAAGATTAAGAAAGTTAGGTGTTTCAAAAGGAGTAAAAGTGGTTTTTTCAGAAGATAAGGCTGATAACAATGCTGTAATTGTAGATGAACCAGGAGAAAATAAAAAATCAACAGTGGGTACAATTTCTTATATGCCTG
>CAZPMA010000001.1:0-77487 GCA_964587535.1 uncultured Bacteroidales bacterium | reverse complement strand
AGAAAATCGGATATCAGGGATATGTTTATTCTTGTTCCCAGATGCAGTAATATCCAACTTCGAATAAACTCAACCAATGTACGGGAAAAAATAAGAACCAGCTGGGCAATAATGATTAAAGTAACAAAATCTAAATCTTGATTATTAATACCTTTATCTACGATACTTTGAGTTAAAAATGGAAATATTAATTGCAACAAACTCCCAACTATCAATCCTATAAATAGCTGGTTAATAATCTTTTTATAGGGAGTTAAATATGAAAATAAGAATTTAAATCCCGATTTATTTATTTTCTCATCATCTGATTTATAAAAATCAGGGCTTGTTTCTAACAAAAGGCATAAACCTTTATTCTCGCCATCTTCGATTGTATTGGCCCATCCCTGTTGAAATTCTTCTTTGGTAAAATTTATTAATCCTCTTGCAGGATCAGAAACTTTCACTATAATGTTACCCTTACGAGCCTTTTTAATTTCGTAAACAACAACAAAATGATTTTGCTTCCAATGCGCGATACAGGGTAACGGAGCTTCTTCCATAAGTTGATCAAATGTAATGCGAACACCCATTGTTCGAAAACCTATCGATTCTGCAGCATCGCTAATTCCTAGCATTGAAACGCCTTCGCGGGTTATATAGCTTTTATCGCGAAGGGTTTGTAAGGTATAATTTTTACCATAATGTTTTGCAACCATCCGTAAACACGAAGGGCCACAATCCATAGCATCGAGTTGTTTATAAAATGGGAAGGACATTTTTTGTCATAAAGATAAGATTAATATTTTTTCCATTTAAATTTATTATATATCTATCTCTTTCATATATTCTAAATTAACTATATACTTACCTTGAGTATTATAAGATCCAAAATTTTCAATAGGAATGTACCCTTTTTCACCTTCCCACTTAGCAATAAATGGATTATAATTACATTTCAAAGGTTGAGAGTATAAATTGTCATTAACCTTTACGTAAGCTCTGCAATCATTACACATATATCTGTACTCGCATAAATTACACACTTCAATTTGATCTTTTGATATATGCCAATAAGATTGAAATTTTTTTTTATTTATAATATCTTTTAAAGCTATATTTTCTATTTTCCCATAAGACTTATTAATACTTGGACAATTCTTTATATTTCCATCTGTATCAATACACAACTTTTTATTTAAGCAAGTGTTATATTCTTGTGCCTCACAGAAAAAACTTAAGTTCATAGAAAATGAAGATGTTTTAATTACTCCACAATTTGTTTTATCTGAAATCTCATTTTTAATAAAAAAAATGTGATTATCACAATTTTCTATTCCTTTGTTGGTAATAATATTTGGAGAATTATAAATAACAATGCTTGATACCCTTTTGAACTTATCTAAAATCTCATTTAAATCGAATATAGAAAACTCTTTATTATAGGGCATAATTATATCAATACTTTGAAAAGATTTATTATCTGTTTTTGCAATAATTTCATATAAATCAGTTGACTTCACATAATTAAAAAACCTTATTTCAAGGTGTTTACATAATAATTCATCTAGTTGTATAAATATTTCTTTGAAATTATGTTGACTATATTTATTTACATCTATAATAGAATTTATAATAGTATGTGGTTCATCCCAACATAAATCCAAGTTTGGAAAATATTTAACTTCATTAATATCACAACTAAAAATCAAATCCCTATTTTTTAAATACTCAAAGTATTCGTCTATAATATCATGATATTCAAACATAATTTTACTTTTTATATCTTTAATTGAATAAAATGTATCATTTACCAGTATTTCATATAATCCATTAGGAATAATATAATAATTCTCTCTTTGAGTATCTACAATAATACTTCTTCTATATCCCTTAACAGGAATACAATTAGAAAAGAGTTTATAAACCATTTTAAAATAATTTTGATATTCTTTTATTAGAGGGAACTACAATACTAGTTTCACCAGTTTTCATTTGGATAAACTTAATCTTAGGATTTCTTTTTTTATCAGTTTCCTCTACTTTAATATATTCGAATAATATGGGTAATCCTATATTATTGCACACAAGCTTTTATTTTTTAAATATTCAACAATCTTTTTTTCAATTTTATAATTACAAACCAATGATTCCAAATCAAACTGACCTAAAGGATTAGTTTCTAAAAAGATATAATCACCATCCTTATTAACAATTATATCAGTTGAACATGAATTATATCCTATTTGAGCTATTAAAGTTCTTAATTTCTTTTTAATGTCATTTGGTAATAAAAAAGGAACCATTCTATTGGGCTTTTCATAATTGTAATCTCTAAAATCTGTACTAGTTTTTTGATCAGATTGGGAAAATATAGCCATTGTATAAAATTCGTCATTAAAATAGAATATTCTTAATTCATATTTTTTCTCAATATTATTCTGTATTAAAGAAGGAAAGATTATTTTATCCCAACTTTGATCCTTTCTGACACTTATAATTTGTGTGAAGGTTGCATAAGCTCTATCTCTTTCTCTATAATTAAATATCTCTTGTATTGGTTTGGTAATTGATACCGTATCATTAACTTTATCTTTAATAATTTTAGATACTGAAGAAATTGTTGTTTCGGGAATATTCAATCCGACTTCTTTTGCAAGATTTAATAATATAAGTTTATTCGGGTTCTTAGTTATACATAAACCAAAAATTTTCTTTTTATTTAAATCATCATAAATTAAATTAGTTATAGTCTCTAATTCTCTTTTAAGGAACCTATCCACTTCTCTTTTGTAATCTCCTTTTTTATTTTCTAATTGAACTATTGGTATGTCGAATTGGATTCTTCCTTTCCAAAAAACAACAGAATCAATTTGTTTTAATTCGATATTTTTATTATCGATTAATAACTCAATTCTCTTTTCTTTATTACTAATAAGAATTTTTGTGATTTGTACTTTTTTATTTGTATCAATTATTATAAAACTTTGATTGTAAAACTTTAACCATTTTATAATACTATCTGTACAATAATCAAATTTATTTGTAATTATTAAGGTGTAACTCTTACCCATCCTTCATTTAATCTGTCTTCTATAAAACTTTTCAATCTTTCTGGATTACCTTTAATTAAAGTATAAGAACTTGATATCCTGAATTTAAAAAAATATTTTTCTAAATTTTCATCAATTTTCTTGCTCTTAAATTCCAACTTTTTTATGTAATCTCTAATTGGTTCTTGACCAATCTTTAAACGCTTTTCATTAATTTGTTTTTCCTCTTCAATTTCTATCTTTCTTCTAATAATAACGGTATCAACCTCTAAAAATAAATCATTCCCATAAAGATTTGCATCATTACTATACGTAACAGCTAAGTCATAAACAAGTGGTGAGAGATTTCCATTCTCAATTTCTTTTAATAAAGCATCTTCTAAATTTACTAACATCAATGTATCATTAATTATTTTTGACACATCAATATACCCTTTCTGTACTTCATTATAAATCCCACAATAATGTCTCAATAGAACAACAGGGAATGGGCTATACAAGATCGAATATACCGAACCAAAATGTATATTATTGGTTTGGTTTTTATAGATTAGTTCATAAATTCGGTCAGCATTACTTATCACTGTTTTTAAATATTCATTATACCTATTCGACTTTGCAAGAGATTGATCTTTAATTAACATATTAGCTAATTCATTTAACAGCTCAGTATCTAACGATTCTGTATATAATTGATTAAATTTGGGATAATTTTCTACAAATCTTTCCCATTCGCTTTCTTTTCTTAACTCGGAAAGGTATGGATTTTCTAAAAAATAGTCTAATTCCCAACCCTTTTTTGCTAATATTTCTAAATAACTAAATGCTTCAGAATAAATGTTTGATTTCACAGCACATAGTAATGCATTATAATAATCAATCGAAGGAGCCTTTGGCCATTGCCTAAATGCTTCAGAATAAATCTGATGAGCATTAAAAAAATCATTTTCTACGATCAGTAACTCAGCACTATTGATAAACTCGTAATATTTCTTATAATCTTTATTAATATTACTTCTCGAATAAATATTAATAAAAAGTAAAAATAAAATAGCTGTTAAAAAACTTTTTTTCATTTTAGTAGCGCTTTTTTATTTCTAAATATTAGGATAAGAAAGTAACCTTATATAAAAAAGATTACTTTCTAGTTTAACTTAAAAACCTATCTAAATTCAAGTTCTAAACGATAATCACCATTTTCATATGTACGCAAAAAATCTTCACATAACTGGTCATATCTATAACCTAATCCTGTACTATATCTTCCTTTTCCTTTGCATTCACTCATGTCAATTATTTGATCATCTTCAAACTTTTTAAATAGATCATTCTTGATACTTTCTATTTTTTTCATAATTATAATTAATTAAAATTGTTCCTACTCTATTTAGGCTTTTCGGTTTACGCCTTCGAGCTCGACATACCAAAACTAACAAAACTGTTTTAAATTTTATTTTAATAAAACACTACTTAGAAATAGGAAATATAAAAAAATTCAATTCTGTATTAATATTTATCACTTTCGTCAATAATATTAAGCTTTTCGTAGTGAAAATTTTGATTAAAATTTATAAACAATAAAGAATTAACATTACTGCCAGAATTCAAACCTACATCTTACAAACTCTAAAAATTCTCGATATTTACGGTGAGCTACATTTAATTGTATCCCATTATTAAGAAGTACCTTCTTATTATTATCCAGATTGATTCCTTTAATGCAATCAATATTTATAATAAATGACTTATGTATCTTAAAAAATGTACTATCAGGCAATTTTTCTTCCACTGTTGATAAACTTTCTTTAATGATGTATTCATCACGTTCACAACAAATTGTTTTTGTTTTTTTGCCTAATGATTCAAAATATACAATTTCTTCGATTTTTTTTAATACAATATTTTCTTCATCATCAAATAGAACTACTTTTCTTTTCATTAATAATTATTTTGGGTTATAACAAGGTTTTTATTAGTGCTTTTTATTTACCACACCACATAATCTTCTTTCATAAACACGATTAGCTCATTGTACCTATTCGGATCAATTGCAATTTCCAGATTATGGTGTAACCTGGCATTTTTATTTGCTTGCCCCTTAATCAGTTTTAGGTAATCAAGATTGATAATAAACAGATCGTGAATTTTAAAGAACTTATTTTTAGGAAGTAAACTTTCAATATAACTTATATCTTCATCAACTAAGTTCTTAGTACCATTATAGAAATGTATTTTTGTAAACTCTCCTATTGATTCAAAATAAATAACATTTTTGAGGTTAGTTATTTTTTCAATTGTGGGTTTTAAACTAACTGATTCCATAACTTTATAATATTGGGTGGTTAATAAATTTTTTTTAAAATAACATTATTGAAATTAAACCGCTTCTTGTAATTCAAAAACTTCTTTTAAACCTTCAAACAAATCTTCTCTTCTTTCCTTACTAACAGAAATCTCTTCACCATTTTCCAGTATAACTATCGATGCATCTAAAGGAAATATTACCTGAACATATCTTAAATTAACCAGTGTCGTATTATTAAATCGGAAAAATCCCCTTTTCGATAAAAAGTATTCCAATTCAGTTATTGTTAACAATACTTCAATTACTCCTTCGTCTTTAAAAACGATTCTTGAATAATCATGTTCTGCTTCTGCATACATTATTTCATTGCAGTTCAACACTTCTTTACCTTCGGTTGACGGTATACATATATTAAAATCTCTCATATTAATTTATTTTATAGTTTAAATTGATGGGTATTGCAAACCAATACTCATTGTCTTCTGAAAACAAATTTAAATCTCCATTTAAAAGGTTAATGCTTCTACAAAGAACCTGATAGTTAAACATCTCAAACGAATTATTTGTATCCACATCATACAAAAAGAAGTTCTTTTCAATTTGAACATTCTCCAGGTTTTTGTTTGATGGTCGCATAAAAATTTTTAACATATTCTCATTATAGATTGAATATCCTAATTCGAAATTTTTCTCTGAATATCTTGTAGTTATAATATTAAAAAGTAACTGTAAGCATTTTTTTACTAAAAATGAATCTGATAGCATCTCAAGGTCCTTAACTTCATCATCCCAAACTAACATAAGGTTAAGATCAGAAATCTTTTCTTCATTCTTTTTATCGTAGAAGTACTCAATAAAATCCCATATTAATTGATTAACATTGAACTTTTTAATGTTTAAAGCATATTTGTTATTTTCTAACAGACTAAGGTCAACCACATTATCAACAAATTGCAATAACAAATTACTTCCTTTAAGAATTTCCCTGATATACCTTTTTTGCTTGCTAAGACTATTATTTTTAAAATTTAGAAGTTTAGAAAATCCCATAATTGCATTTAGCGGTGTTCTTATTCCATGAGAAATGTGTGATAAAAATGAAATCTTTTCGACTTCAATTGCATTATCATTCATTTTTAACGTTTTTGGTGGCCTAATACTCTGTCTCATAAGCTACTAGTTTATTTCTCGTAAAATATGTTTTGCATCTTTTTTATAGTAACTTTCTTCTTGCACTAATTCATTTAAAAGTGTAATTGCATTTTCTTTATCTTCAGTAATTACGTAGCATAATGATAAATACCATTTGGCTTGCTCAACAAATAAATTATTCTTGTTATCAATAATGTTATTAAATGAATTTGATGCGTTTTGGTATTCTTTTTCTTCCATATATGTTATACCGGAATAAAGGTTTAATGCCATATCATTCTTTTTAATTTCTAATAATTGTTCAAAAAGAACCATTGCTTTTTCATACTCGCGTTCTTCATATTTTTGCAATGCAGAAAGAAATACCTTATCAACTTCTGTGTTTCCTGATCTGTATGTAACAGATACTTCGTAAGGCTGGTAATATTTATCATAAATAGATGAGCCAGACATTTTACCGTCCGTAAAATTTTTATAAAAACCACCTATAGCTAATAATAGAGCAATAGAGGCAGCAGCATAAAATACTTTACGTTTGGCAAATGTATTTGGTGAACGTTTAATTTTAACATTCTCATTATACATATAATCAAGGGTTTCCCGAAGCTGCATTACATCATCTTCGACAATAGACTTATTAATTTCGAGACTCAATCGATAATCTCGATTTAAACTTGAATTAGTTGAAATTAATTCTTCAAAATTCAGTAATTCTTTTCCGGCTAATTCACCATCAATATACTTTTCAATAGTTTCAAGGTTCATATGCATGAGTATTAATAGTTTATCATTTTATAAAAATGACCAACCCAAAGGGCTTTGAGTTGATCATTACTGTTTAGAACGTATATTTGAATCGAAAGGGAGTACTAGTTACTTGTATTTGAAGGATCACTTGCTGGAGGCCATGAGTCTTTATCATCATCATCTCCATCTCCTCCTTTTATCAACAACATACTTTTAATATCTAACGTTTCTGTAAATGTATTCATCGATTTATTTGATGTCTTATTTTCAAATATGCCTTTAAGCGTTTTCATAGTTCTTTTATTTTAAATATTTTTGTTTGGTTTAATAAGCTTTCACCTATTTATTCCGGAACTAATAAAAAGGTGACCCCTGAATTTGATTTTTTTTTTACTTTTTTGATATTTTTACGCTAATAAGCTGATAATATGAACATTATTTTTTAATATTTAAAACCTTTTAAAAGTTCCCATGTATAAAAACGTTACCAAAATAACAATTATGTTTTTTAAAAATGTACTTACTTACTTAACAATTTTATTTATATCTGTTTTTTATACTGCAGCTAATGAAAGGAATGATATTAAAGATCATAAATTAGCTGAATTATATTATCAGAAGGGAATGGATTTTGGTAAAACTGGGATTATTGATAGTGCTCTTTTTTACAGTCAATTTGCAGTTAAACTTTATGAAAACTTAAACCACATCGACTCTATTGCTTTAGCTAACGCCTATCAAAGTCTAGGAATTATCTATAAAATAAATGGAAAATATTCAGAAGCAATTGATTGTTATAATAAAGCAGAAACCATTTATTTAAATAAAAGAAATGAAATACTCACTGCATATGTATATGCAAATAAGGCTAATATTTACAGTAAACAAAAAGATTACTCTAAGTCAAAAGACTACCTGCTTATGGCTTATAATATATATAACCGTGATACTATAAAAAACAAAAAATATATTTCAATAGCATATAATAACTTAGGAAATATTTATAAAAACACATCTGACTATTCAACTGCTATACAACACTATAAAAAGAGCATTATTTTAAATCCAAATAGTAAATATACAACATTAGGAAATCTTGCCATTTGCTATAATAACTTAAGAAACTATAAATTAGCAGACATGCATTATAGAGAAGCAATTAAAAATGCTGTTAACGAGTTTGGAACAAATAATATTAAAAGTGCAGGTACTTTTTTAAATTATGCAGTATTTCTATCACAGCAAAATAAAAATGAGAATACTTATGACTATTTTGAATCTGCTATTAATATTTATAAATTGAACTTTGGTGAGAAACACCCTTATCTTGCAGGTGCCTATAATGATTTTGGAAAACATTTTCTTAGAAATAAAATGCTAGATAGTGCACTGTTCTACTTTCAAAAATCTTTAATTGCAATTTCACCAAATTTTGAGAATAATGATATTAAAACAAACCCCGATATAAATAATGTCCTTTCTAAAACACATTATTTAAATGCCATAAAAAACAAAGCAATTACGCTGACAGAAATTGCTTCAAAAAATAAGAATATTGATTTATATAATTTAAGTATACAAACCTATGACCTGGCTATTGATGCAATTAATAAAATAAGATCAGGATATATTAGTGAAGAAAGTAAACTTATTTTAGCTGATAATGAAAATGAAACTTTTTCAAAGGCTTTAAATGCCAGTTATAGTTTATATGAAATTACTAAGGAGCAAAAATATCTTGAAAAAGCTTTTAATTATTGTGAATCGAGTAAATCTGCTGTATTAACTGAATCAATAAAAAACAATTATGCATTAAATATTGGCGGAATACCAGACTCTCTAATAAATCTGGAAAAAGAACTTGAAAAAAGTATTTGGAACTACGAAGAACTTATTTATGAAGAAAATAAGAAAAAAACTCCAGATGAAAATAAATTATCCTATTGGAACAAATATCTGTTTGAAAAAAAACAAAAGCACGATGAATTAATAAATTACCTTGAAAATAACTTTAACGATTATTACTCATTAAAATACTCAAATTCAGAGACAAAATTAAAAGAATTACAGAAATCACTTAAGTTCAATGATGTATTAGTTGATTTTTCCATTAATGATAGTTCCATCTATTCTTTTATCATTTCAAAATATAATATTTATCTATATAAGAGTAATATAGATACCACATTTTATTCTAATCTTGATTTATTATTAAAATCACTTTCCCAAAACAATTTCTCGTATCATGGATTAAATGATTTGTATTTATTTCAAGAAAAATCTAATTATGTTTACAACATTCTCATTAAACCAATTAACCATCATCTAAAAAGAAAACACATTACGATTATACCAGATGGAGAACTTGCTTATTTGCCTTTTGAAACACTTATTTCTGATATTAAAAAATATGATAAACTAAATTATACGGATTTACCATATTTAATTAAAACCAATACAATATCATATTCATATTCAGCTAGGTTTTTAATTGATAAGAAACATCATAAAAGAAAAAAGGTAAAAAGTTTAGCTGCTTTTGCACCAAGCTATGAACCTGTTGAAACAATGGATAGTAACTTTATTTCGATCCGACAACAATACAGAGAAAAGTTATTTCCACTAAAAGGAATTAAGGAAGAAGCAATTGCAATTTCAGAGTTAACAAAAGGAAATACATATATTGGTAGTAAAGCAAGTGAAAAAAGGTTTAAAGAAGTTGCAGCTAATTACGATATTCTTCATTTAGCAATGCATACCATAATGGATGATGAAAATCCGATGTATTCTAAAATGGCATTTTCGCAGACTGCCGATTCCCTTGAAGATGATTTTTTAAATACTTATGAATTATATAACTTAAAGCTGAACAGCCGTATGGCGGTATTAAGTTCATGTAATAGCGGAAGCGGGAAATTGCATAAAGGCGAAGGAGTTATTAGCCTGGCAAGAGGATTCTTTTACGCTGGCTGTCCTTCACTTGTTATGACTTTATGGTCGGTAGAAGATAAATCGGGAGTTAACCTAATGGCTGAATATTATAGAAACCTTATCAAAGGATTTAACAAGTCAAAATCATTACAAAAGTCTAAACTTGAGTTTATTAAAAATTCTGACCAATTGCATGCACATCCTTATTTTTGGTCTGGATATGTTATAATTGGTAATAAGGATGCCCTATTCTCAAATAAATTTATATATGTTCTGTTAGGGGGTATTATATTGTTATCAATTATAATAACAATATTCATAAAGAAATTTATTCCAAGATCTTAATTAATTTCTCTGCTTCCTTTCTTTTAGACATGTCTTCGTCAACAATAACTTTTAAGATTCTTATTGCTTCAAACTTATCATTCTGTTTTATAAGATTTAATGCTAAATACCAATGTGACTGTTCCCAAAATACATGGTTTTTATTGTTGACCAATTGCTTTAAATAGTGTTCAGATTGTTTTAGTTCATTTTGCTCCATTAAACTAACCGACAAATAAAACAACAATAAACTATTGTTATCATTGGTTTTTAAAAGCTCTTTAATAGTTAAGATAACATTTTCATAATTATTATCATCATAATAGTTAAACACATCAATAAAAAGTTGCTCCTTTTCTGATTCTGCAATTGATCTAGAATTTATAATCGATGGATATTTCTTATAATATTGATTAAATAAGTCATTTGTATTATAACTTCGATTATTTAAATATAGACTTGAAACTATGGCAAATATAATTATGGCAGCAGCTGTTGTAATTATATATGGGTTTAATATTATAGGTTTCTTTTTAACAGGAATTGAGGTAATATTAGATAAAGATTCTCTTAATTCCATCACATCATTTTCATTAATAGCATTATTTATGCTTTTTCTAAGTTTGAATTCGAGCATAAGTTCCCTATCTTTTCGAAGCAGCTCTTCAAAAGCTAATTGTTCTTTAATGGACATCTCTCCTGCCAGGTAACTTTCTATTTGTTCAAACTTATTCTCCATTATTTTTCTTTAAATTTAGGATCGCTCTTGATATATTTTACAAGTTGCTCTTTACATTTAAACTTTTTTCTTTTTATATATTGCATACTATCAATTCCTAACTCTTCGGCAATATCTTTTAATGCAACTTTATTTAAAAACAACTGCAATACCTTTTGACAATCTTTACTTAACCTTTTAAAATGATGTTGATATAATTTATATTGTTCGTTTTTTACAAACTCATCTTCAGATATTTCAGGAACTTCTTCATATTCAAGATAACTATTTGTTTTTTCTATTCTTTCCTTATTTTTTGACAATTCCTTTAACCACAAAAAACGACACACAGAATATATATATGATTTAAACGATGAAGTTAGTTCAAATGTTCCTTCTTTTATTTTTCTGTAAATTATAATAATTGCATCTTGAAATACATCCTTGGCATCCTGCTCGCTTCCATTATTTTCTATAATATATCTTCTAATAGTAGGAAAATAATCAGAATAAATTTTCTGCAGTATAAATTGGTCCTGATTACGAATACCTTTTATTAAGCTATTATTATATTTCAATTTATGGGATCAATTAATCTTTTATTTGCTCTCAAATTTAAAAAATAAATAAGGATCGCAAAATTTACGATCCTTAATTAATTATGTTTTTATGTTTTAAATTGAATATAAATACCGAACTATCGTTTTATCAAGAATAACTAGAACCACAACCCCTATTAAGGCTAATAAAATAAACGGAGAAATACTTAACTCGCTAAATAAATTAATGAAAAAATCAGAGAAAGCTTTTACAAATCCAAAAGATTCCAACAAACCATTACCCGAATTAATATTAAATCCATTTTTAATAAAATAATAGATAAGATAGGCAATAAACATTACCCCAACGGAGATAAATAACCACCAGTTACTTTTTTTATCATCTGCAGTAAAAAGGCTTACCTGAACCTTAGGATCTTTTAGTATTTGACCCATCACACTTTTTGTAAAATCAGGACCGGGTTGATTAATATCTCCTTTTCGCACTAGTTTTTTAGTGTATTCGTCAATATTTAATTTTTTATTGTTCATAATATAGCCCTCACTTCTTCTTTTAAAATATATTTCAGTTCATCATAAAAACGTTTCCTGGCTCTATGTAATTTAACCTTAACGTTTGAAACAGTAAGTTGAGTTATCTGACTAATTTCTTCTATTGTACTTTCGTCAAAATAATATAATGTAATTAATAAAGCATCTTCTTGTTTTAATTGCTCAATTGCTTCATTTATATATTTTTTCTGTTCATTTCTTTGAAGTTCATTTATTGAGTTAAAAGCAGAAATAACTTCATGCTCTGGTAAATTCTCACTTTCAACATCAGCTAATTCAATTTGTTTTTTTCTTAATTTGGAAATAGCTCCATTATATGTTATTCTATATAGCCAGGTAGAGAATTTAGATTCAAATTTAAAATCTTTTAAGGAATTATAGGCCTTAACAAAAGTATCCTGAGCTAATTCTTCTGCATCTTCAGTATTTTTTAGCATTCTAAGAGCAATTGTATAAACCAATCCTTTGTGCATCTCAACCAAATAGCTAAAAGCATTTACATCTCCATTAATTACGCGCTGTATATAATGTTTATCGTCTTTCACTCCATCTCTTTTTTATCTATGACGCAAAAACTAAAAACAGGTTACATAAAATAAGAAGACAAGTTACACTATTTTTTTTTTGCAAAAAGTGTAACCAGATAAAAAAAGGCGGCGTCATAGCAATAAAACAATGTTGAACTAAAACAAATTAATTATGGAAGATTTAGATTTTTTAGTAGGTATAGCATTCTTTCTTGTTGTATATGGTATTTTCCATTTATATGTAAGAAGAAAAGAAAGATTAGCTTTAATTGACAAAGGATTAACAGCTTCGATTTTCAATAGCGAAGCAAATGTAGCTCCTAGTTTAAAATATGGTATATTCTGTATAGGAATTGCTATCGGATTTCTTTTAGGTGAGCTTCTATGCGAATACACTCATATTAATGAAGGTGTAGCTTATTTATCAATGATTTTCTTATTTGGTGGAATAGGATTAGTTGTTTACTACTTTATTGCCAGAAAGCATAAAAGAACAGAATAATTATACTGAAAAAGCAGCTTTAACAGCTGCTTTCTTTATTTTATCTTAAACTGAATCATTTTAATTATAGCCTCCTGACATACAGGACAAAACTGATCAGCAGCATTGGTTTTCATTCTACAATCCATATAAGGACTATACATCCCTTTATTTACATACCCTCCTCCTTCAAAAACACCAATAGATTTTTCATAATCCTTTTCTCTTGGAGTTGGAATAGGTATCTGTTCATCAATTTTATCCTTCCATTTTTTTTCAAAATCTACAAGTGTTGTCAAATTAGGTTCCCAGGGTTCAATTGTTAAATTGTAAAATTCCTCATCGTTTGCATAATAATACTCATCTCCTAAACCGGCAAATGAATGGCCAAATTCATGCACAAACACTTTATCCGAATAATCATTATCGACAGAAAAGATCGCATGGTAATTATAAATACCTCCACCACCATACTTATCTGTATTTACTAATACACAAATATCATCATAAGGGACAACCGAAGCGATATCTCTAATTTTAAAAATATCTTCACTCATTAAATAACGCTCACTATCAAAAGTATAGAAACTACTA
Organism: uncultured Bacteroidales bacterium; assembly: GCA_964587535.1. Classification (GTDB taxonomy): domain Bacteria; phylum Bacteroidota; class Bacteroidia; order Bacteroidales; family UBA12077; genus UBA12077. Next base: position 63,564 of record CAZPMA010000001.1, on the reverse strand, counting down.
TTGACAACTGTTCGTTTATAGATATTATACCCCGGAATATCAGTTCCTGCTTCTTCAGATACAGATTCTACAATCCAAATATTAAATTCATCTTTAAATCGATCAAAAGGTTTTTGTGAAAAAAGAAAATCAGCAAATTTCTTTGAATCGTTCTTAAACTTTTCCATTTCATCTGCTGAATATCCTTCAGCAATAAAAACAAGGTCTACTTTTTTTTCAGGATTACCATTATAAACTAATTTTTCGTAATTATACCTTTGCTTTTCGGGATTAATAAAATAATTATCTGGATTGATATCCTGTGTAAAAACCTGATTTTGTTTCCCATCTCTTGTTCTTGCAAATATCTTCAACTCAATTTCTTTTTGTGGGAATGGAAAAACGATTGTCTGAAAAAAACTTTTTTCAATTTTTGTTGCTTCTTCAATGGTTTGCCATTCATTAAACAGATTACAAAAACCTCCGGAAAAAATTAATTCTCCAGATTCTTTATCAAAAACCTTGTATGTAAACTCTCCATAATCAAACACATCCAATAAACTATTTTTAGAACCACCCCAAAATTGTTCTTTTTTAATAGAATGGAAATAAATGTTTTCACTATTTGAATCGCCCGCAATAACCAAATCAACTCTCATAGAATTTTCGGTAAAGAACCTATCATAGTTAACCTGAGCTATACAGCCTGTTCCGATTAAAACAATAAGTATCAATAATATATTTCTCATATTTTTATTATTTTAAGAATAATCCTATTTTCGTGGCTAAATTTACAAATAACATCTTAAAAATTATTGGACTATGAATTCTAATTTTGGATTAAAATTAAAAGATTGGCTTTTACAATTAGGCTTGACTGAACATTATGCTATTATGATAAAATCAGCCATTATCATCATCCTAATTTTATTACTTTCTTATATAGTGTTTTTTATTTCAAATAGAATTCTATTTAGATTTATTCGTAATTTGATAAAGAAGACAAAATATAGTTGGGATGATGTGCTTTTTCAACCCAAAGTTTTTAAACGACTTTCACACTTAGCACCCGCTATTGTCATTTATGTTTTTGCAAAAGTTGGATTGATCGACTTTCCAAATGCTGCAAAGTTCGTCCAATCAGCTACTTATATATATATGATTTTTACCGGGATGCTTGTGCTTGATGCATTTTTAACTGCCTTGCATGATGCTTATTTAACACTTCCGGTATCAAAAGAACGACCCATAAAAGGATATATTCAGAGTGTCAAGATTATCATTTTTGCATTTGGTATAATTGTAATACTTTCAGTAATACTTGGTAAATCTCCAGGTACTTTGTTAGCCAGTTTAGGTGCAATTGCTGCAATACTAATTTTAGTTTTTAAAGATACTATTCTAGGATTTGTTTCCAGCATACAACTTTCTGCAAATCAAATGGTAAAACCAGGCGATTGGATTACCATGCCAAGTAGAAATGCTGACGGAACAGTGTTAGAGATCACATTAAATACCGTTAAAGTTCAGAATTTTGATAGAACTATTGTTACTGTTCCTACTTATGCATTAATATCTGAATCGTTCCAAAACTGGAAAGGAATGGAAGAGTCGGAAGGAAGAAGAATTGCACGTTCAATTTATGTTGATTTAAAAAGCATCAAATTTTGTGATCATGAAATGTTAGAAAAATTTAAGAAAATTAAGCTAATTCAAGATTATATTATTCAGAAGCAAGAAGAAATCGAAAACTACAACAAAGAACTTGGAATTGATGACAAGGATAAGGTTAGCAGAAGAAATTTAACAAATGTAGGTGTGTTTCGAAAATATGTTGAGATGTATCTTGAAAATCATCCAAAAATTCATAGTAAAGGATCGGGGTACACTTTGCTTGTAAGACATTTACAACCAACAGAAATAGGTTTACCCATCCAAATATATTGTTTTAGTAAAGAACAAGCGTGGGGTGTTTATGAGCAAATCCAAGCAGATATATTTGATCATATCTTAGCTGTTGTTTCAGAATTTGATCTTCACGTTTTTCAGAATCCAACCGGAGATGATTTTAAAAGTTTATCAAAAATTTAATAAAAACTTTATTTAAAAAAGCTAATGCTAGACTTTAAGTAATTTATTTTTTTGATTACGAGCATAAAGTAAAATGTAAATGAAGAGAAAGGAAACATTTGCATTTTAAAAACGTAACTACATAATAATATATTAAATATAATGAGCTAATATGGCTGTCCAGAATTTAAATAAATCTTTTGAAGAAAATATACCTAATAATTTAGATGAAAAATCTGGATCTGAACAAAACTTTGCGAATGAGCTTTCAGAATTAAATGAACATTTAAAGGAATCGCAGGCTGAAAAAGTTAAACTTTCAGATAAAGTTGCAAGCCTGGAAAAAGCGCAGGATATTATTTTTGAACAATTTAAAACACTAGAACTACAGAGACTAGAGTTAGAAGATCAGCAAAAAAAACTAGAAGAAGCTTCAGATAAGTTTAGAGCAAGAACAATTAATCTTTTTGGCAAAATGATTGATTTAAAAAAAGCCAAAAAGACTATTAGTGTGCAGAATCAAAAATTAGAGCTACAACAAAAAGAAATTGAAAAACATCAAATACTGTTAAAAAATTCATCTGAAAAGTTTAGAGACAGAACTATCGAGCTTTTTGGGAAAATGATTGATCTTAAAAAAGCTAAAAAGACTATTAGTTTGCAAAGTGAGCAGCTAACAGAATTAAATGCAAGTAAAGATAAATTCTTTTCAATTGTTGCTCATGATCTAAGAAATCCAATAGCAGGTTTTCTTAATTTAACAGATGTTTTATCTGCAAACTTTGATATTTTATCTGAAAAAGAGAGAAAAGAGTTTGTTGATGTAATGAACCAGGCATCAAAACAATTATATAATCTGCTTGAAAATTTATTAGAATGGTCTAGAGCACAAACAGGAAATATGAATTATGAGCCTCATTATATTTCATTGAAAAAAATGGTTGATAATGCTCTAGATTCGATGATGCTTAACATTGAAAATAAACAACTTAAAATTAATCTAAACATTAATCCTGAAATGATCGTTTTTGCTGATGAAAATATGATAACTACGGTTATCAGAAATCTTGTTAGTAATGCTATTAAATTTTCAAATTCTGATTCATCAATTAATCTTAGATGTATTAGTAAAGATCAGAATATTGAGTTTGCTGTAATCGATCATGGTATCGGAATTCCTAAAGATGTACAAGAAAAGCTTTTTAGAATTGATCAGCATGTAACAACTGAAGGCACAAAGGAAGAAAAAGGCTCTGGTTTAGGATTAATATTATGTAAAGAGTTTGTTGAAAAGAATGGAGGGAAAATTTGGGTAGAAAGTGAAATTAATAAAGGTTCTGCTTTTATATTTACACTCCCTAAGAAAAGTATGGTATAAAGTCAATTGGATGTTTTGATTTTTATTGTTCCATTTTCTTAACAAGTTTTTATATTTAACAAAATAATGTGCCATACATTTTATACAGAATTTCTCTTACTGATTGCTTTACTCTATCCATTTTCATCCACAATAATATTGATAGTTTGATAATTAAACTTGATCAAAGCTTTTCTAATAAGGAATCAATGACGAAAAAGGTTCTGGTTTAGGTCTTATTATTTGTAAAGAATTTATATAAAAGAAATGGTCGCGAAATAAATGTAGACAGCAAAGCTGGCGAAAGAACCACATTTACTTTTACCTTAAAAAAAGCCTAATTTAATCTTTGTTTTACTGCTTCATAAACTAATATTCCTGCTGCCACAGAAACATTTAATGATTCAATTTCTCCCAGAATAGGAATATTTACCATTTTATCAGCTATACGCAAATAATCCATCGACACACCTGTATCTTCTGCTCCCATTAAGATTGCTGTTGGCACTTTAAAATCAACCTGATAGTAATTTTCATTGGCTTTTTCTGTAGCTGCCACAATCTGAATTCCGGATTCTTGCATAAATTTTATTGTTTTCGATAAATTTTTAACTCTGCAAACAGGAATTTTATGTAAAGCACCTGCTGAAGTTTTTACTGCATCTGCAGATATTCGTGCAGATCCTTTTTCAGGGATTATTATTGCATGTACTTTTGCACATTCAGCTGTTCTTGTAATAGCCCCAAAATTTCTTACATCAGTTACACTATCAAGAATTATGAACAAAGGAGTTTCGCCTTTTTCGTATAGTGATGGTAAGATATTTTCAATATTTTGAAATTCTATGGGAGAAATAAAAGCTAATACCCCCTGATGATTTTTCATTGTTACTCTATTAATACGCTCATTTGGAACATATTGAAAAGATATTTGAAACTCTTTTACTAAAATCATTAATTCATGGAATAACTCCCCCTTTAATCCGCTACTAATCATTAACTTATCAATAGTTTTTCCTGATTTAATCGCTTCTATTACAGCTCTTATTCCGAATATATATTCTTTACTTTCTTTCATCTGTTTAAAATTTTTGTTCTTGTAAAATGCACCAAAAACTTTAGTACATTCATTAACTCACAATGTACTTTTTTATCATCCCCTTGTGTAAACTTATGATAAATAAAGTTCATGTTCATTACATCATATTCAATTTTGATAATAATTTACTTCTCCCTTTAACCAAATATTTATTGCTTCTTCCCAGCCCGTTGATTTTGCTTTTTCTCTATCTAAAACATAGTGATTTAAACTGAACGGATTTGCGTAATATTTAAATACAAAACCATAACCTGGTCCTAAATCAATTGGATTATAAATCCACCTTTCTTCTTCATCCGATTTAAAAACATAATCTGGTTGACCATAAATAATATATATCATTCCGCGATCTGTTTTCCATCCTTCCATAAATGAAGTAAAATAGAGATTTGCAAACATTACCCTATTATAGAATTTTTGAAGTAATTCTCTTGATTTATTAATATTATTTGCTCTTTCCAGCCAAAAATTATCAACAAGCAATTTGCTGTATCTTCCGGTTGAATCTTGCTTTAAAGTATCCTGTAAACCAAAATACTGCAATGGTCCTAACAATTCTTTTGGAGTTTTTACTTTTGGAAATTCAGAACCAAAGTTCAATAAAGTAAAACCATTTGCAGGTACATCTCTGTTTGTAATATAATACAATCCTTCTTTAAAAAAGTGTTCGTATCTTATGGAGTCTGTGTATTCAACCCAAGATGTATCGTATTCTGTAAAAGAATATTCTACATCATGAATTTCTTCTGGCGGTTTAGGTATTTCATAGTTAGAATTAAAAAAGAAAACATTTAACGAATCATACTTCTCATTATAAGAATCTATTTCAAATAACGTATCATTATTATAAACATTTTTCGTTATTAGTTGCTGATTAATTCTATTTTTTAAAATAAAATCTTGCAGCATCTTTCCTTCACTCCTGTCAACATATAAAAAAGAAAACTGTATGCTTTTTCTGTTTAAATCTGTGGTAATAATTTCCAATATTAGAATTTCCCCCAATATAGAATTAAAAGGAATTTCAATATTTCTAAATTGAATTTCAGAATTTCTCTCATAATTGAAAAAATGTACTGAACTGTCAATTAATTTTTCCTTTTTGTTTAAATCATAGAGATTACATTCAACCTTAATCCTTGCTAAAAGCTTATTTTCATCGTTAGCCTGATTAAATAATAATTCACTGTTTTTTATTTTTCCGGCAATAATGGAAGTTGAATCAGAAGTATTATAAACTCGATATTCCGGATGTATTGAAGACCTTATTGGATTATAGATCATCTCTAAATTTCGAGGGATAGTATCTTTATTAGATTTGCAACTTACATCAATAAGGATAATAATTAAAAAGAAATATTTGAGTTTATTTAACATATAATTTTTGCAGAATTAGATATCTAAAGATACTTAATTTCTTTCTTGTTTCAATTCTTCTAACTCCAGAGTTAAGCCTTCCCAACTATGCATTTCCTTTTCAAGTTGTTTTTTTAGCTCTTCATACTTAGAAAACAAGCTTAGATCATCATTCATTTTTTCGGGATCTGCTAATATCTCATTTATCTTCTCCATCTCTAGTTCAATATCTTCAATATATTTTTCACAATCCTTAACTTTATTCTCAATTTTTCGGATTTTTTTATCAAATTCCTTTCGTTCCAGGTAAGATTGTTTGTTATCTGTAATAATTTTTTCTTTAGGGCTTTTTATCTCCTTCTCTTTGCGTTCAATCTCTTTAAGATTTTCAAGTTTTCTTTTTCTTAAAAAATCATATATACCTCCTATATGTTCTTTTATTTTTTTATCGCGGAATTCATAAACCTTTTCAACAAGATCGTCTAAAAATTCCCTATCGTGCGATACAATAATTAATGTGCCTTCATAATTGTTTAAGGCATTTTTTAAAATATCTTTTGAATGCATATCAAGATGATTTGTTGGCTCATCGAGAACAAGCAAATTATATGGTTTCAGAAGTAACTTCGCCATTGCCAGTCTTGAGCGCTCGCCACCCGAAAGCACCTTAACTTTTTTATCAATATCTTCACCACTAAATAGAAATGCTCCTAAAATATCACGGATTTTTAGTCTAACATCACCAACCGCAATATCATCAATAGTTTGAAAAACTGTTTTTTTCTCATCCAACAACTCATCCTGGTTCTGTGCAAAGTATCCGATAGAAACATTATGACCAATTTTCATCTCACCAGAATAATCAAGGTCATTCATAATTATTCGCGATAAAGTTGTTTTTCCTTCTCCATTTCTCCCTACAAATGCAATTTTCTCTCCACGTTGAACAGTTAGATCTATATCGCTAAAAACCGTTAATTCGCCATACTTTTTTTCAACTTCCTTTGCCTGTATAACAAGATCTCCTGATCTGGGCGCCGGTGGAAATTTGATATTCATTGCTGAATTATCCTCTTCTTCCACTTCAATCCTGTTTATTTTCTCCAGCTGTTTTATTCTTGATTGAACCTGTACAGCCTTGGTAGCTTTGTACCTAAACCGTTCTATAAAATCTTCCGTTTCTTCAATTAGCTTTTGCTGATTTCTGTATGCTGCTAATTGTTGCTCACGTCTTTCTTTTCTTAAAACTTCATAGTTGGAATAAGAAACATTGTAATCATAAATTTTCCCCAATGAAATTTCAACTGTACGATTTGTAATGTTATCTAAAAATGCCCTGTCGTGCGATATTAGTAAAACAGCTCCGGGGTATTCTTTTAAGAAATCTTCAAACCACTGAATTGCTTCAATATCCAGATGATTTGTAGGCTCATCAAGCAGCAACACATTAGGCTTTTGCAATAAAATTTTGGCCAATTCAATGCGCATTCTCCAACCACCACTAAACTCAGATGTTTGTCTTGAAAAATCTGTTGATTTAAATCCCAGACCTATTAAAGTCTGTTCAATATTTGCTTCAATAGATCCTCCACCCAATAATTGGTATCTGTCACTTGCTTCTGTTAGATCATGAATAAGATTCAAATATTCTTTTGATTCATAGTCTGTTCGGTCAGCTAGCTGAGTATTTATCTTTTTTATCTTTTCGTTTAACTTTAATACTTCAGAAAAAGCCAGTCTGGCTTCTTCAAAAACAGTACGACTGTCACGGCAAATCATATTTTGTGGAAGATATCCCAGGCTTATATCTGCAGGTACAGTTACTGTTCCTTTGGCCGGAGACTGTAATCCCATAAAAATCTTCAACAAAGTCGATTTTCCTGCTCCATTTCTTCCAACTAAACCAATTCTGTCTTTAGGGTTAATTAAAAAAGACACATTGTTAAATAACTGAAAGCCACCAAATTCAACTGTTAACTGATCTACCGAAATCATATGCTCATTTATAATTTCAGCAAAGATAAAATTTCTACATAGAATTTTATCATTTAAACAGATACATTAAAGATTTATGTTTTGATATTATATCTTTGTAAAAATTTAAAATCGTATCAAATGGGAAGAAAAAATCCATTACCATTTATTGAGAAAGTAGAAATATTAAATATTGCTGCTGAAGGAAAATCCATTGCCAAAATAGATAATAAAGTTGTATTTATAACCCAGGTTATTCCTGGTGATATTGTTGACATACAAGTAACAAAAAAGCGAAGCAGCTTTATGGAGGCCATCCCGGTAAAATTTCACAAATATTCCGACCTAAGGGTTGAACCATTTTGTGAGCATTTTGGTGTTTGTGGTGGATGTAAATGGCAAAATCTTCCCTATAAAGACCAACTAAAATACAAACACCAACAGGTAGTTGACAACCTTGAAAGAATAGCGAAAGTTGATTTGCCAGAAATCGATTATATACTTGCATCTGAAAATACTGCATTTTACAGAAACAAACTGGAATTTACTTTTTCAAATAAACGCTGGTTAACCAAAGAAGAAATTTCTACTCAAGATGAACTTAAGCAAGATAATGCTCTTGGATTTCATGTTCCTAAAATATGGGATAAAATAGTAAATATTAATAAGTGCCATTTACAAAAGGACCCTTCAAATGCTATTCGGTTAGAAGTAAAAAAATATGCCGATGAAAATAAACTTTCATATTTCGACATTCGAAAACAAGAAGGACTTTTAAGAAATTTAATCATTAGAACATCAACTACTAATGAATTGATGGTAATTATTGTTTTTTATCATGATGATAAGAATGCTATTAAAAACTTATTAAACCATATTGCCAACAAGTTCCCAGAGATTACTTCATTGATGTATATTGTAAACTCCAAATCGAACGATTCAATTACGGATCAGGAAGTTATTTTATATAAAGGAAATGATTTCTTTTATGAACAAATGGAAGATCTTAAATTTAAGATCGGTCCAAAATCTTTTTATCAGACAAATTCAGAACAGGCTTATAATTTATACTCAAAAGCAAGGGAATTTGCAAATCTAACAGGAAACGAAATCGTATATGACCTTTATACTGGAACGGGAACAATTGCCAATTTTATTGCAAAAAAAGCAAAAAAAGTAATAGGTATTGAGTATGTCCCTGAAGCAATAGAAGATGCAAAAGTAAATTCTGAGATAAACAGCATTACTAATACTGCGTTTTTTGCTGGAGATATGAAAGATATACTGAATAAGTCTTTTATTAACACACATGGGACACCGGATGTTATCATCTCTGACCCACCGCGTGCAGGAATGCATAAAGATGTAATTGAAACTATATTAAAAGCAAATCCTGCAAAAATAGTTTATGTAAGTTGCAATCCTGCAACACAAGCAAGAGATATAAATTTACTCGACATCAATTATAAAGTTACTAAAGTGCAACCTGTTGATATGTTTCCACACACATTCCATGTTGAAAATATTGCATTATTAGAAAGAAAATAAGTTAGAATTACAAACTTTAACCCGGCTAAAACCCGATAAAACGTTATCTCTCAAACAATCAGGCTATACGTTTTTTTTATTTCTAATATTTATTTAATTTAGCTACCTTTATTCAAGTGAGTTAATCTGATTCTCTCAATCGGGTAAAATATAGTATATAAATAATGACACCAGATCAAAACAGTTCTGATAAAAAAGAGCCATATAATTATACAGATTTACTTTTTGGGCGACGTGAAGATTTTAGCCTTGAACACCGTTTTTTTAATTCGGTAAGTCTATTTTCTGCATTGGCAGCTACTTTTGCAACAATTACCAACATTGCACTACAATTAAATATAAAACTTACTTTATTTACTTTTGTTTCTAGTATAATTACCTTTGGTTTTTATTTCCTTTCGAGAAAAAAAAGAAAATTTAAAAATCTTGTATCTCCTTTTATTATCTACTCATTAATTGTTCTGAGTATAGTCTGGTTTTTTAATGCCGGATCAGAAGGACCAGTAGTTTTTGTATATTTAGTAGGATTGGTACTATTTGTAATAATTACTGAAGGACGAAATAGAATAATTGTAATTTCCTTTTTTTTGTTAAACCTTTTATTATTATTTACATTGGAAAGAGTATTTCCAAATTTAATTACACCTTATGAAAGTGATTTTATAAAGTTTTATGATGTTACAATTACGTTTCTGTTTTCTTTTATTCTTATTTATTGGGTTGTGGCTATTTTAGTAAAAAGCTATAGAGATGAAAAAATTATAAATACTTTACAGAGAGACAAACTGATTTTTCAAAAAAATCAAATTACAGATAGTATTTTATATGCAAAAAACCTTCAAAATGCTATTTTAACTGATACCACTTTAATTAAAAAATACATTCCTAATCATTTTATATTTTATAAACCTAAAGATATTGTAAGCGGTGATTTTTATTGGGTTAAACATCAAAACAACTTAACAATTATTGCCATAGCAGATTGCACTGGGCATGGTGTCCCGGGAGCATTTATGAGCGTTTTGGGTATTTCATTATTAAATGAGATAGTACAACGCAAAGAAGTTAAGAAAGCAAATAAAACACTGGAAATTTTAAGACACGAATTAAAGGAAACCCTTAACCAGTCGGAAAGCGATTATTCAACTAATAATGGAATGGACATCGGATTATGTATAATTGATCACAAAAATAAAGTATTGCAATTTTCGGGTGCAAATTTACCATTATATATGATCAGAAATAAAAAACTTATTGAATATAAACCAACACGTAACCCAATTGGACTTACTCCAATAGAGATTCCATTTAAAAATAATGAAATTGAATATACATCCAATGATGTTTTTTATCTGTTCTCTGATGGATTTATCGATCAGTTTGGTGGAGATGATGGAAAAAAGTTCAGATCCAGAAGGTTTAAACATTTGCTTCTTGAAATTCATGAAAAACCATTATTAATTCAAAAAGATTTTATTGACTTAAATCTGAAAAAATGGATGGGTAAAAAACATGAACAGATTGATGACATGATCATATTTGGATTCAAAATATAAAAATAAGGTCATGCAATGTTTGCATGACCCTTTTTTATCATATTAGTTTATCTACTATACCTTTTCAGGAATTTTTAAATCCGGATGTTCTTTTTTAAATCCTTTCCAGTAATCTTTAATTGTAAATTTAACTTCTCTATGCAACATAAGTATTCCAAATAAGTTAGGAATAGCCATAAACACAACCGTTAATAATGAAAGGTTCCATATTATTGTAGTATCTGTAAATCCAGCAAAGAAGAAACCTACAACATATAAAATCCTGTAAACAAAAACATATCTCGATCCAAACAGAAATGTAACCGATCTATCGCCATAATATGACCATGATATTGCAGTAGAGAAAGCAAATAGTAATAATCCGATTGATACAATATACTTACCCCACTCTCCAAAGAAACTTTTTGTAAATGCTTGAGCCGTTAATGGTGCACTGTGTATTAATGATTCCCCCATCAAGACTATATTTTGTTCTCCATTGGTTATGCTTCCATTTTCTATCTTGATCTTACCATTATATAAATTATTATCATTATAAACAACAATGTTTTCTGCAAATGATCTAGCATGAACAATTGTAGGTTCATCTTGGATATTTCCTTCAACAACGTTAAGTTCTCCATTAAATAATGGCAAAGCATACTCTCCTGACAAATGATTAAATATGGCTTTTTTATCTGCATTAATATTTTCGTCATAATTATTAGCAAAAACGACCACATCAGTATTCTGGAATTGATTATCAACCTTTTCTTTCCACACTCCAGAAGATAATAATACTAAACCTGTAATTGTACAAATAATTATAGTATCAATAAAGGGCTCTAAAATTGCTACCATTCCTTCTGAAACAGGCTCATGTGCTCTGGCAGCAGAGTGTGCAATTGGAGCAGACCCCTGTCCTGCTTCATTCGAGAACAACCCACGATTAACACCTTGATTAAACATAAATGCAAAACTTGCTCCAATAAATCCACCCATTGCTGCAGATCCTGAAAATACGTTAGAAAACACTGAAACAAAAGATGGTATAATATTCTCATAATTTGTAATTATCACTGCAAAAGCTCCAATTAAATAAATTAATGCCATTCCAGGAACCAGTTTCTCGGTTACTTTTGCGATTCTCTTAATACCACCAATAATTACCACGGCTAGCAAAACTGACATAATAGCACCAGTTATAATCCTTTCAACTCCGAAAGTTGCTAAAACTGAATCTGTAATACTATTTATTTGTGGCATACTACCGGATCCAAAAGATGATAAAATTGTTGCAGCAGCAAAGAATATTCCTAACCACTTCCCTGTTTTTAGTATTTTCCCATTTTTAAGGTTAATGTTAAGGCGTTTTTTCATGTAATACATTGGTCCACCTGCCACCTGACCTTTTTCATCAAAATCTCTGTATTTATGCGATAATGTTACTTCCACGAATTTGGTTGTCATTCCAAAAAATGCTGTAACCAACATCCAAAATAATGCTGCCGGCCCCCCCATATGAATTGCCAATGCAACACCTGCAATATTTCCGGTTCCAACAGTTCCGGAAAGAGCTGTTGTAAGTGCTTGAAAATGTGATGTGTCTCCCTGATCCCCCTTTTTGTCAAATTTGCCACTAACAATTCTAATAGCATGTTTAAAATATCTTATCTGAGGAAATTTCAAATAAAGAGTGAAAAACAATCCCGTACCAATAAGAAAAAATACGAACCATTCGTGCCCTCCAAGGAAACTATGTATTGTTTGAAAAAAGTCGTTTAATTGTTGCATAATAATTAATCTCTTTAAGTATCAAAAATGAATTGCTAACAAATGTAACAATATTTGATAAAGTTCAAAATTCAGATTTTTTATGCATATATGATGTTTTTATTTATGGTAGGTTTAAAAAAGGTCTGTAAATTTCATTTACAGACCTATATATCTCAAGTAATAATAACTCTTACAATCCGTTTGAGACTTGAAATAACTTAAATATTTTCTATGGCTAATTTTAATTAAAATATAATTTTAAAAAAATTAATAACCAATATTACAACGATTAATATCAAAAAAACCATACTAGAGTGTTATTTATTTTTAAACTCATTTTTTAGCTCCAATTACTATACCAAAAAATATTATTTACTAATTTACAATAAGTTTTACAAAAACACTTTACAAAAACGATGTTTTTTTTTGCACGAATACGAACCTTTGTGTACTAAATCGCACACTAAAAAATAATCTTTTAACTATAAGTATAATTTTTACTCAATTTATTACATTTAACAATTAATTATTAAGATATGGAATGCATTCATAAATATTATATCCATAATTTTAAATTCATTGAGAATTCTCAATTTAGCGAAGAAATTTTTGCAGAAGGGACCTCAATTTATGAAGTTATCAGAATTGAAAAATCTACATCTTTATTCCTTGAAAATCACTTAAACAGGCTATTTAATTCGGCTGATTTATCCAGATTTAATGTAACTGAAAGTTATTGTGATTTTGAAACTTTAATTTATGAATTAATTAAAAAAAATAAAGTTGAAAACGGTAAAATTAAAATCGTATTGCATTATAAGGCTGATAACAAAAATCAAGAAAAAGACATTTTACTCTATTTTACTCCACATTATTTCCCTTCTGAAAAAGAATACAAAGAAGGTATTAACATAGGATTGTGTAAAGCAGTACGAAACAATCCAAATGCGAAAATTTTAAATACAAGAGCCCGACAGAAAGCCAATCATTACATAATAGAAAATAAATTATTTGAAGTTTTACTGATAGATAAAAATCAAAACATCACTGAAGGAAGCAGATCAAATATCTTTTTTATAAAAGACGATACAGTAATAACATCTCCACACCAAGATGTATTGATGGGAATTACCAGGAATAACATCATTAATTTATGTAAAAAGAATTTAATTAATCACATTGAAAGAAAAGTGCATCTTTCTGAATTAAAACAAATGGATTCTGCATTTATAAGTGGTACTTCATTAAAAGTTTTGCCAGTAAAAAACATTGAAGGAATTGAATTTAATACAAATAATAAATTGCTAAAGAGACTTTTAATTCTTTATGATGATTTAATTAATAATTATATACTTGAAAAGAAAGAATAAATCATACCATTACGAATAAAAAAATCCAAATAAAAATTTGGATTTCTTTATATTAAAACGGTAAGTCGTCAGATTCATCATTTTCAAGTGGCAAATCATCTAATGATGGTGGTGGCGGATAATCTTGTTCTGATTCCTGACCTTGTGCTTTCTCAATTCGCCATGCATCCAGGTTTGTAAAATAATTTACTCTACCTTCTTTTTCCCACTTATTACCTCTGATATTGAAATTAACTTTTATCTCTTCATTAACACCAATACTTTCTATCAAATCACACCTATCCTGTGTTAATTGAAATTTAATATGATCGGTAAATTCCATTCCACCGTTCGATTCTGTTCTTTCAATTACAAACTCACGTTTTTTAAAACGATCATTTACCTGAACTGTATTATATTTTTCTATCAGTTTACCTGAAATCTCGAAACTCATTATTCTTCTGTTATGTTTATTTTTTCAATTTTATCACCTTGTGTAATTTGGTCAATTACTTCAAGACCTTCATATACTTTACCGAATACAGTATGATTACGATCTAAATGCTGCGTATTTTCTCTATTATGGCAGATAAAAAACTGAGATCCTCCAGTATCTCTACCAGCATGTGCCATAGAAAGAACTCCACGGTCATGATACTGATTATCTCCATCTAGTTCACATTTAATTGAATAACCTGGTCCACCCATGCCGGTTCCATCCGGACAACCACCTTGAATAACAAAGTTGGGGATTACACGGTGAAAAGTTAATCCATCATAAAATCCTTCTTTTGAGAGTTTTATAAAGTTTGCTACTGTTCCTGGAGCATCTTTATCAAAGAACTCCACCATCATTGTTCCTTTTTCTGTTATAATTTCTGCTTTTTTCATATAAGTATGATAGAAAAAGTAAGTACACAAGAAGTGTACTTACCACATTATTACTATTATTTTATATTATTGTTCTGTTTGAATAACCTCAATTAATTCAACATCAAAAATTAAAGCCATGTTAGGTTCAATTTTACCACCTCTTCTAACTTTCATTCCATAAGCCAACTCAGTTGGTATATAAAATCTGTATTTTGCTCCCTCTTTCATTAAAGGAAGTCCTTCTTCCCATCCCTTTATTAAATTGTTTAATCCAAATTTTGCAGGCTCTTCTTTTTCATAAGAACTATCAAAAACAGTCCCATTAATCAAAGTACCTTCATAATGACATACTACGGTATCTTTTACGGATGGAGATTTTCCTGTTCCTTCTTTTAAGATTTCATATTGTAACCCTGATTCTGTAACAATTATTCCTTTTTTATTTTTGTTTTCTTCTAAAAATGCTCGGCCATCTTCTAAATTTTTTTGAATCCTCAGTCTTTGTCTTTCTGACATGAACTTTTGCATGATTATTTCAGGATTTAATACTTTTATTTGATGTTCTTCTTCTTTTAATTCTCTTTTTAAACCTTCAATAAATGCATCCACATTTACATCTTCAAAATAGCTTGCTTTTAAACTTTTAGCCACGTCAATTCCGATGTAATAACTTACTGTGTCTAATTCAGTTTCCACTTCTGCTTTTGATGTTATACTTTTATCACAAGAAGATAAAAAGAATATAAGGCTTACTGCAGTGATTAATAAAATTTTAATTTTCATAGTTGTTTATTTTTAATTGTTATTTCGTGTTATTAATGTGCAAATTTGACCATTTTATTTTTAATGTCAAAGTATGATTTTTTAAAAAAAGTTAAAATATTAGTTTATTTTAATTGCCCTTAGCACATGTCTTTTCCCAACAGGACCTTTAAGTCGTTTAACATTAAATCCTGCATTACGTAAATTTTGTTTTACAATACCTTTACTACTATAAGTAGTTAAAACACCATTTTTATTTAATGAATGGAAAATTTTATTAAATTCTTTTTCTGACCATAATTCCGGTTGTGACTCCGGAGAAAATGCATCAAAATAAACTAAATCATAATTTTCTTCCATGCTAAAATTACTAAAATCTGATTCTATCTTTTTTATCTTAAACCCATTTTTAATTAAGCATTCTTTACCCCATTCTACAGAATGCAATTGTTTAAACAGTTCTAACTCATCTTTGTTTAGAAAATTACTAAAGTTTAAGCTTGAAATTAAGTGCTCATTCAATGGATATTTTTCTATTGTATGATAACTAATGTCCAAACCGAGTTTTTTACTTTCTATAAGAGTAAGAATTGCATTTAGTCCTGTTCCGAATCCTAGTTCAAAAATTTTGATTTTATTTTTTTCAACATTTTTCAGTCCATACTCGATAAAAACAAGACTTGATTCGCTTAATGCTCCATAAACAGAATGATATGATTGATTAAACTCATCCGAAAATAAAGTATTTGATTTATCCTGAGTTTCCAGAATTTTCATATTTGAATTACTTAATTACAAAATGAGCAGTATGACGACTGCGTTGTTCAATATAAATTTTTCTGTTTTGAATTACTTTCTTTATGGCATCTTCATTATAATGCCTGATGGTTAGCAGCTCTAACTGATCGTTATATAAAACTTTAAAGTCTTCTTTCAAATGCTCAATAAGTTTCTTCACTTTGTTGTTCACATTATCCACGCAAAAAGATACACTAATCGCAGAATTTTGAATAATATTTACTTTTATTCTGTGTTCCGAAAGATATTTAAATATTTTACTTAACTCATATTCGATAACAAAAGATAAATCTTTTGGGAATAAACTGATTAACACCTGACTTTTCTTTAAAATATAAATGGGATAATCCTGATCATATTCTTTAAAACAATGTATTATGGTACCTTCGTTATCTTTATTTATAAATGATCTAACCTGTAAAGGAATATTTTTGTTATGTAAAGGTTTTAATGTTTTTGGGTGTATCACTTTAGCCCCAAAATATGCTAATTCAACTGTTTCCTGATATGATAATTTATCTAACTTACTTGTAGCTTCAAAATATTGTGGGTCAGCATTTAATATGCCATCAACATCTTTCCACACAACCACTTTTTCAGCATTTAATATATTGGCTAAAACAGCAGCTGTGAAATCAGATCCTTCCCTGCCAAGAGTTGTAACCATTCCATCAACAGTACCACCAATAAAACCTTGTGTAACATACGCCGAAGTAGTCTGAAAGTCCATTAACTTTCTAATTTTGTTTTTTGAGATATCCCAGTTTATTTTTGCTTCTCGGTAAGTTTTATCAGTAATTAAATAGTCTCTAATATCAATCCATTGATTTGAAAATTTGTTTTGCGTTAAAAATTCGCTTACAATTCGAGTTGAAAATATTTCGCCAAAAGAAACCACCTGATCATACTTTAAATCAAAATCGGTAAGATTTGAGTCTGATAAAATTGAATGAAGTTTTTCAAAATCTTTTTCCAACAAATCTTTTACAACACTAAAATCATTATCAAATAGTTCGCCAGTAATATTATAATGAAAAGCTTTTAATTCATTTAGTTTATTTTCCCAATGATTCTTATTTATTGACAAGTCTAGAATTTCTTCTAAGGCATTTGTTGTTTTCCCTAATGCCGAAACTACTACCACTATATTTAGTTTAGTATCTTTAATAATACTTAACAAATTTCTTACTCCTTGTGCATTTTTAACAGAAGCACCACCAAACTTATAAATAATCATACCTAAATAGCCCGTTTTTAAAGACAAAATCTTACAAATTTAGTATTTCTTATTTTTATTAACATTATAAATATCAACTATATTTTTATTAGGTTGTTTTTTCTAATATTTTGTTCTTATTCATGAAATTAACCTTATTTTTGTAAATATTTAAATGAAACCACAGTTAAATTCATCTGAATTTAACCTTAATTTTAATTTGATGAAAGGCTATAATATAACCACTCTCAATGAATTTATCATTCGTCGTCAAGCACATATTCCATACGCTAAAGGTGAACTATCAAACTTATTACATCACATCAGTATTGCTGCTAAAGTTGTACATAAAAAAGTAAACAAAGCAGGTTTGGTTGATGTACTTGGCGAAGCAGGCAATATTAATATTCAAGGTGAAAATCAACAAAAATTAGATGTTTTTGCTGATATGCAGTTTACTGCAGCATTAAGAGATAGTGGAGAATGTTGTGGTGTAGCATCGGAAGAAAATCAAGAAATTATTACTTTCGACGATGAAATGTCAATGGATGGTAAATACATTGTTTGTATGGACCCCCTGGATGGTTCTTCTAATATTGATGTAAATGTATCTATAGGAACCATCTTTTCAATTTATAAAAGAATTTCGCCACGGGGAGAAAAAGCTCAACTTAAAGACTTTTTACAAGAAGGTAATCAGCAAATTGCTGCTGGGTATATTATTTATGGCTCATCAACAATGTTAGTTTACACAACTGGAATTGATGTAAATGGTTTTACATTAGATACTGGCATTGGTGAATTTTGTTTATCGCACCCAAACATTAAAACCCCTGAACAAGGCAAAATATATTCATTAAATGAAGGAAACTACAATAAATTTCCAGAGGGGGTGAAAAAATACATTAAGCATTGCCAGGAAAATGATAAATCTACAAACAGACCATATTCAGCAAGATATATTGGTTCATTGGTAGCTGATTTCCACAGAAATCTGCTTAAAGGTGGTGTTTTTATTTATCCTGAAACGGCAAGTGCTCCATCAGGTAAATTAAGACTTTTATATGAATGTAACCCGATTGCTTTTATAGCAGAACAAGCTGGCGGGAAAGCAACAAACGGACATATTAGAATTTTAGATATAAAACCTAAGACATTACATCAAAGAGTTCCTTTTTATACAGGATCAAAAAAAATGGTTGAAAATGCAGAAGGTTTTTTAGAAGAACATGGTAAATAAACTTATCGAAAATATATTTGTATATCTAAGGTGGTTGTATTCAACTACCTTTTTATTTATTAAATTTTGATTTTGGAAATTTCTGGATTAAATAGGATTATAGAAAATAATTTTAAATTAGAGGAAGTTCTTAAGCACGGTAATTCTTCAAGTAAACTCTATCTAAAAAACCTGGTTGGATCGTCTGTTGCTTTTTACGCTTCGACATTAATACATAAATTAAAACAAACTCATCTTTTTATTCTTCAGGATAAGGAAGAAGCAGCCTATTTTCATAATGACATTTCACTTTTTGGTAAGTATCCAATCTATTTTTTACCTACATCCTTTAAGCGTTCAATTATTTATGGACAGGAAGATAGCGCTAATACTCTTTTAAGGGCAGAAACACTTCAGGCATTATCAAATAATGAAAATTGTATTGTAGTTACCTATCCTGAAGCTATTGTTGAAAAAGTTGTAAAAAAGGAAAATATAATAAAATCAACATTAAAGTTATCTGTTAGAGAAGTTATATCGATTGATTTTATTGAAGAAGTGTTAAAAGAATATGATTTTCAATTGGTTGATTTTGTTTATGAACCAGGTCAATATTCTATTCGTGGAAGCATTGTAGATATTTTTTCCTTTGCTTCAGATTATCCTTTTAGGGTTGATTTCTTTGGTGACGAAGTTGAATCTATCAGGTCGTTTGATATTGATAATCAACTATCAAAAGACTCATACAATGAAATTTCCATATTACCAAAAATTGTAAATCCATCAAGCATTAACACAGAATTTAAACAAACAGAATCTTTATTCAGCTATTTAAATTCTGATACAACTCTTTGGGCAAATAATATCGGATACATAATTGAAAGAATAGCTGAAATAGAAGAAAAAGTTAAAGATGAATCTGATTCAAAAGAAATATTGACATCACATGATCTTAAATTAACAATCCAGGATTATAAATTTTTTGAGTTTGGTCAAAAAAACTTTTACAAATCAACAGAAATAGTATTCTCAACTGCGCATCAACCAAGTTTTAATAAAAATTTCGAATTACTTGCCAACAATTTAATCGAAAACCAGAATAAGGAATACACCAACTATATATTATCTGATAATGAAAAACAAAACGAACGCTTAAAAAATATTTTCTTTGATATAAACTCTGATATAAATTTCATCCCAATTAACAATACTATTCATCAGGGTTTTATAGATCATGACTTAAAAATTTGTTTTTATACCGATCATCAAATTTTTGGCAGATATCATAAATTCAAGATCAAAAATAGTTTACAGAAAAAAGAACAAATTACCTTAAGAGAACTTACCGGATTGCATCCTGGAGATTATATTGTGCACATTGATCATGGTATTGGAAAATTTGGAGGTCTTGAAAAAATAGATATTAACGGAAAAAAACAAGAAGCTATTAAGTTAGTTTATAAAGATAAAGATACTCTTTATGTTAATATTCATTCTTTACATAAAATTTCAAAATATAAAAGCAAAGATGCTGATCCGCCGAAAATATACAAGCTTGGAACAGGTGCATGGCAAAAACTAAAGCAAACAACAAAAAGTAAAGTAAAAGATATTGCCAAAGAATTAATTCAACTTTACGCAAAACGAAAAGAACAAAAAGGGTTTTCATTTGCTGCTGACACTTACCTCCAGAGAGAGCTTGAATCATCGTTTATTTATGAAGACACACCCGACCAGCTTTCATCTACTTCGGCGGTTAAAAAAGATATGGAATCTGATACTCCCATGGATAGGCTTGTATGTGGAGATGTTGGTTTTGGGAAAACAGAAATAGCCATTCGCGCTGCATTTAAGGCAGTTGCCGATAATAAACAGGTTGCCGTTTTAGTCCCTACAACCATTTTAGCTTTGCAGCATTATCAGACTTTTAAAAACAGACTGGAAGATTTCCCGTGTAATATTGATCATTTAAGCAGATTAAGATCAAGAAAAGATCAAACTCAGATTATTAAGGATATAGAAGAAAGTAAAATTGATATTATTATTGGCACACATAAATTAGTTGGTAAAGAAATTAAATTCAAAGATCTTGGACTACTTATCATTGATGAAGAACAAAAGTTTGGCGTTGCAGTAAAGGATAAACTAAAAAAACTTAAGGTTAATGTTGACACTTTAACACTTACCGCTACACCAATACCACGTACATTACAATTTTCTATGATGGGAGCCCGTGATCTTTCAATTATTAATACTCCACCACCAAATAGATTTCCGATAATTACCGAGTTACATACTTTTAATGAAGATATCATTAAAGAAGCTATAGAGTATGAATTTCAGCGAAACGGACAGGTATTTTTCATTCACAACCGGGTTCAGAATATTCAGGAAATCGAGTTATTGATTAATAAGCTTTGCCCTGATGTTAGAACTGTTCATGCTCATGGACAAATGGAAGCTAAAAAACTTGAAAAAGTAATGCTCGATTTCATTAACTATGAATATGATGTTTTAATTGCAACAACAATTATTGAATCGGGTCTGGATATACCAAATACAAATACTATTCTTATTAATAATGCTCAAAATTTTGGCTTAAGCGACCTTCATCAGTTACGTGGTCGTGTAGGCCGATCAAATAAAAAAGCTTTTTGTTATTTACTTGCCCCACCCCTTACATCTGTTACTCAAGAAGCCCGAAGAAGACTAAAAGCAATTGAAGAATTCTCTGAGCTGGGTAGCGGATTTAATATAGCTATGCAAGACCTTGATATTCGAGGTGCAGGAAACCTGCTGGGAGCTGAGCAAAGTGGTTTTATTACCGATATAGGATTTGAAACATATCACAGAATATTAAATGAAGCCATATTAGAATTAAAAGAATCTTCATTTAAAGATCTTTATGAAAGCGAGAAAAAAGAAGAATTAGAAAAACAAATAAAAGATCAGCGATTTGTGAGCGATTGTCAGATTGAAACTGATCTTGAAATACTTTTCCCCGATACATATATCAGTAATATCTCTGAAAGAATTAAATTATATCGTGAATTGGATAATATTGAATCCGAAGAATCCCTTATAATTTTTGAAAATCAATTGATTGACAGGTTTGGAAAAATACCAAAAGAAACTCAAGAGTTATTAAATATAGTAAGACTTCGCTGGATTGCATTAGATTTCGGAATAGAAAAGATTATATTAAAAAACAATAAACTTGTTGCTTATTTCATTAACGATCAGGATTCTTTATTCTTCAAATCTCCAAAATTTGTCCAAATTCTAAATTATCTGCAACAAAATCCTAAAAATGTAAAAATGAAAGAAAATAAAGACCGGCTTATAATGACTTTTGAAAATATTGCAAATATTTTGTCGGCAATTGAAAAATTTAAGAATATTTAATAGGGTTTAACTTCTTTTATGAGTCTTGTATTCAGATAATTTATATCTTTGCAACTGATTTTTAAAGACTTTCAGATGAATCTTGCTGTAGATATTGGTAATACAAGAAATAAGCTTGCAATTTTTAACAATAATGAATTAATTGATTATACTATTTTAGATCAATTATCAGTAAATTCTATTCAATCATTTATTGCAGAAAAAAAAATTGATCAAATAATATTATCTACGGTTAAAGAAATTAATGATAACTTAACGAACTATTTTCAATCTAATTTTAGTAAATATATTGAACTAAATGAATACACTAAGATTCCGATTGAAAACTTATATAAATCCAAAAGCACTTTAGGTAAAGATAGGTTAGCTGCCGTTGTTGGCGCAAACAATATTTTCCCGAACAAAAACGTTTTGGTGATTGATGTAGGTACTGCCATAACTTTTGATTTTATTAATGATAAAAACCAATACCTTGGTGGAACAATATCACCAGGATTACAAATGAGATTTAAAGCGCTAAATCATTTTACCGGAAAACTTCCATTATTAAGTAAAAATGAGAATTTTAATTTAATAGGTGATGATACGAATAAAGCTATTATCTCAGGAGTTCAGAACGGAATTATTTTTGAAATAAACAGCTATATTAACCAATTAATTGAGGAAAAAGATGAGCTAAAAACAATTTTAACAGGAGGAGATGCTATTTTCTTTGATAAAAAACTAAAAAATACCATCTTTGTAAACTTAAATTTAAACTTAATAGGATTAAACATTATACTAGAATACAATAAATCAAGATGATAAAAAGATATTTTACAATTATATTTTTTGCACTATTTGCTAGCGCAAATACTTTTGGACAAAGTGGAACAAATTCTCCATATACAAGATTTGGCATAGGTGAAATTAACAGGAACGGTTTTAATAATAGTGTGGCAATGGGAGGAATTGCAACAGGATTAAGAACAAATAATCAGATTAATTACATGAATCCTGCAGCAGTTAGTGCACAAGATACTTTCTCATTTATTTTCGATCTGGGGTTTAAAAACATTTCCAAGCACTTAGAAACTAGTTCAGATAATGCATCATTCACAAATATTGAATTTGACCATTTGGCAGTTGCATTTCCTGTTAGAAAATGGTGGTTTATGTCACTTGGCCTAACGCCCTACTCAAAAGTTGGTTATAATGTTAAGCAAACAGAAGTTAATAATTTTGTTGACACACTAAGTATGAATTTTTATAATTATGGAGAAGGTGGAATAAATCAACTATTCCTAACAAACTCATTTAATATACTTGATAATTTATCTTTTGGTTTTAACATAAATTACCTATTTGGTAATATTGAACAATACTCCTTAACTTCATTTGAAGATGGTACTGGAAATAATGTAGCAATTACTGAAAATAGTATTTTTCTGAAAAAATTTGCATTTGAAGCAGGACTTCAATATTACAAAACTTTTGACAATAAGTTTTTTTACACTGTTGGAGTAACTTATTCAAATAAAATACTATTTAAAAATAATAAAGATAATCTGATCTTATCTACATCATACTTTGATGCAGACAAGTATAATATTAAAGAATATTTAAATCAGTTTGGAACAACCATAGATACGATTTCTGCATCCGTAGATAAAAATTATAGTTTTACTATTCCGGAAAAGTACAGCATTGGTTTTACAGTAGGAATAGTTAATAAACTTACAGTAGGACTTGACTATACATTACAAAACTGGTCTGGCTCATCATTATTTGATATAAATAGCACTGAATCAATAAAAGAAACAGTTAATTTTACTAACGATCATTTTATTAATCTTGGTTTAGAGTATATACCAGAAAAGTATTCTTATAATAATTATTTAAAACGTATAAATTACCGATTAGGATTTTATTACAACAAAAGCTATCTTCAAATATTTGATAATCAGATAAATAATTATGGCATAACTTTTGGACTAGGTTTACCAATAATAAACAAAAAAACAACTTTAAATTTATCGTATGTAATTGGTACCAGAGGAACAACAGACAATAATTTAATTAAAGAAAGTTACAATACATTTGGAATTAATTTTACCTTGTATGACTTTTGGTTTATAAAAAGAAAATATCAATAATTTTAAAATCAATAAAAATGAAAACATTAGTTAAAGAAATTTTAATTACATTAATCTTGATGATGATTGTATCGTTTGGATACAGCCAGAAGGGTGTCGAAGACGGTTCAAGATTTGGACATGGTGAAGATAGTGTACGATGTATTAAAAACTATTCTATGTTTAGAGAATATGTTAAACAAAAAAACTACGATTTAGCAATTGAACCATGGAAAATTGTTTACACCGAATGTCCTAAGTCTACAAAATACATTTATATTGATGGTATTAAAATGATCGAAAGAGACATACAAAAAGCTGAAGGTGAAGAAAAGGCAGCTCTTGTTGATAGTATGATGAATATTTATAAGAAAAGAATTCAATATTATGGTCAAAAAGGATTCGTACTTGGCAATATGGGTATTGATTATATTAAGTATGCTGAAAATACCACTGAGAATATGCAAAAAGCATATGAGTGGTTAAAAGAATCAATATCATTGGAAAAACACAAATCAGGTGCAGCTGAACTATTAACCTTTATGCAAACTTCAAATGCTTTATTTCAGGCAAACTCTATTGAAGGCGGTATAGTGGTTGAAGATTATGGCGTAATATCTGAAATAGCTGATCATATCATTAAGAATCAGATAAAAGGATGGGAGAATGTTGAAAAAGCTAAAGCAGCTATTGATCAAGTATTTGAAACAAGCGGAGCAGCAAGTTGTGAAGATTTAGTTCCTTTCTATGCTACTAAATTTTCTGAAACTCCTGAAGATTTAGAATTTTTAAAGAAATCAACAGATTTATTACGTTCAACAAAATGTACTGATTCTGATTTATTCTTTAAAATGCTTGATAAGTTAAATTCATTAGAACCAGCAGCAAATCCTGCTTATGAGCTTGCTAAACTTGCAAATCAGTCAGAAAAACTAGAAGCGTCTGTAAATTATTACCTACAAGCAATTGAATTGCAAGAAGATGCAACTCAAAAAGCTAAATATTATTTAGAACTAGGAGATGTTACACGTCGTATTGGCGATTATCCAAAAGCAAGATCATATGCACTTAAATCTGCAGAACTTGATCCTAATAGCGGATACCCATATTTATTAATAGGAAATATTTATGCGGCATCAAGTAAATCTTGTAGCGAAGATGAATTTTATCAAAAAACTGTTTACTGGGTTGCTGTTGATAAGTTTATGAAAGCAAAAGCAATTGATCCTGCATTAACCGATGATGCAAATAAATTTATTGAAGCATATAAACCTCATTTCCCTGATAATGAAACTATATTCTTCTATAATTTAAAAGTTGGTGATATTTATACTGTAGAATGTTGGATCAATGAAAAAACAACGGTTCGAGCAAGATAATACAGTCTGCATTTTTTGCACTAAAAACATAATAATTCCTGTGTTAGCAGGAATTATTATGTTTTTTGGTGCTTGCCAACGAAATAGCATCGAAAAGATAAATCAATTAACAAGTGAATTAAATGCTCCTGCACTATCTGTATACAATACCGAAATTATATATAGTGAAAACGCAATCATAAAAAATAAAATGATTGCAGATGAAATTAATCGCTATTTAAATACAGAAGAACCGTATATTGAATTCCCAAAAGGTATTCATGTTCAATTTTTCGACACAACCCAAAAAGTTACTTCTTATATAAAAGCAAACTACTGTATTTACGATGAAAATACTAAAATATGGACTGCAGAAAACAATGTAGTTTCGGTAAATGAAAGTGGAGATACGTTAAATACTGAATTTCTAGTTTGGGATCAGAATTTAGGTAAAATTTATTCTGACAGATATGTAAAAATCACAAACCAGGATGGAATAATACACGGTAAAGGATTTGAATCAAACGAAGATTTATCAAACTGGAAAATAAAACAAACATCAGGAACAATAAGTGTTGATAATGAAAAATAATTTACCTAAAATACTTGAAATCATATGGTTAATAACATCCTTACTATGTTTATTAACTGCAATTCATCAAACAATTTACGAAGGCATTACAAAAAGTTATATATTCTTTATATTTGCAATAGTTGCTTTTTTAATGTACTTAATTAGAAAACACACTCGTAAATCTAACCAAAAACAAATTTAAATGGACGATACGTTCATATATATATTTTTATTTTCAACCCTATTAATTTTTATTTTATTTGATTCTGCCTTTGGATCTATAAATCAACTTAAATTAGAATTAGATAAACAAAATGTAATCTATAACTCTTTAATAATAAGTTTTATAAGAAGAAATTTTATTGAATTTCAGCTAAGCATCAAAATATATTATACCTTTAATTTAGTTATTCTTGTTTTATATCTTACAACCGTATTAAGTAACCATATAAGTTTACATTTTCTAATCCTGTTTCTTTTTATTTTTAGCATATTAATTTTACCTGTTTTTATTATTATACCTCAAACATTAAGCGAATACTTTTCCAACAACATAATTACTACATTTGCCCCTATTCTGGTTTTATTGTTTATACTGATTTCACCGTTAACCTACTTACTAATAATTTTATCAAATGCCCCTTTAAGGTTATTTTTAAAAGATAAATTAAAATCTGAACTAAAATCTAATTTTAACAAAGATGATTTAAATGAATTGGTAAGAGAAAGTCAGCTTCATACAACACAAAATGAAAGTACAATATCAGAAATAAAACTTTTTAAGAACGCCCTGGATTTTTCAGAAATTAAAATACGTGATTGTATGATCCCCAGAACAGAAATAGAGTCAATTGAGATAAAGGATATTGAAAAAGAATTAAAACAGAGATTTATCGATACAGGCTTTTCAAAAATTATTGTTTATAAGGGAACAATAGATGAAATTGTGGGTTACATAAAAAGCAAATCTGTACTAACCAAGTCAGACTTTCAGATAAATAACATTTCCATCTTCCCTGAAACCATGCAAGCAAACAAACTGCTTGGCCATTTTATTAGAACAGGTCAGAATATAGCAGTTATTGTTGATGAATTTGGCGGAACATCGGGGATCGTAACAATTGAGGATATACTTGAAGAAATTTTTGGTGAAATAGAAGACGAACATGATACAGATGAGTTAATCGAAAAAAGATTATCGGAAAATGATTTTATTTTTTCAGGCAGGTTAGAAATTGATTATTTGAATGAGAAATACAAACTTAATCTTCCGAAAAGCGATGAGTATGAGACCATAGCGGGTATTGTATTATATCTTGCCGAGAAGCTACCGCAAATAAATGATAACATCATTCTTGGAAGTTTTCAATTTAAAGTTTTAAAAGTTATTAATACCAAAATTGAACTTATTAAGTTAGAAATTAAGGAAACAACATAGATTTATTTGGCATAAATTAAATTATTAAGCTTAATATTTACAAAAGAATATAATAAAATACTAAATTTGCGGATTAAATTTAGAGAATTAGTTATAAAAAAATTAAAAATTATTATATTCGAACCTTTAAAAAATCTAGATAAAATTAACATTAAATGGCAACTTTAGAGAAAATTAGAAATCGAGCAGGAGTTTTAGTAGCAATAGTAATTGGAATGGCATTGCTTGCTTTTATTTTAGGTGACTTTTTAAATTCAGGAGGAGCATTATTCTCAAATTCACAATTTGAGATTGCAGAAATCTCAGGAAAGTCTATCCCTTACCAGAAATATCAAAAAGAATTAAATGATATTATGGAAATTACAAAATTCACATCTGGCCAAAACTCTTTAGATGAGAATACAACATTAAGAGTACAAGAGCAAACATGGAATCAATTAGTTCGAGATTATATTCTGCAAGATGAATATGAAGAACTTGGGTTAGACGTTAGCAGTGCAGAACTTTGGGATATGGTTCAGGGAGAAAACATCCATCCAATAATACAAAACTTATTTACAAACCCTGAAACAGGTGAGCTTAACACAGTTGCAGTTATACGATTTTTAAAATCATATGATCAGGACCCAACAGGTCAGCAAAAAGCATATTGGTTATTTGTTGAAGATCAAATGGTACAAGAAAGAATGTTTTCAAAATATAATACATTAATTCAAAAAGGTTTATATGCAACAAAATCTGAAGCACAAAATGAAATCAACTTTTTAAATAAAACTGTAGATGTAGATTTTGTATATAAAAGCATAAGCACTATACCTGATAGTTTAGTAAGCGTTTCAAATGCAGATCTAAAAGATTATTACAATAAAAATTCTAAGGAATATAAGCAAACTGCATCTAGAAGCATTGAATACATAACATTTGATGTAACACCATCAGAAAATGATAAGTTAGAAGCAGAAAACTGGATTAATGATATTAAATCTGATTTTGAAACCACTGAAGATGATGCTGATTTTGTTAACTTAAATGGTGATTTAACTTTTGATAATAACTTTTATAAAAAAGATGAATTGCCAGAATTATTGCAAGATGTATTATTTGCTGAAAAAGAAGGTTTTGTTTATGGCCCTTATTTTGAGAATGAGATATTCTCTATAGCAAAAGTTTCTGAAGTAAAATATCTTCCCGATTCAGTTAAAGCAAGACATATTTTGATTCAACCTACTAATAATGAAAATTATAGTCAGCTATTAGCTCAAGCAGATAGCATTAAGTCATTATTAGAAAACGGTAAAGATTTTTCTGAACTTTCAAATAAATTTTCTGCAGATAAAGCTGCAAATGAAAAAGGTGGTGATTTAGGATGGTTTAGAGCAAATCAAATGGTTTCTCCATTTAGCGATACATGTTTTATTGCAAAAGTTGGAGAATATAAATTAGTTGCTACACAATATGGAATGCATATTGTTCAGGTTACTGATAAATCAAAAGATGAAAAGAAAGTAAAAATTGCAGTTCTTTCAAGAAAATTATTACCAAGTACAGAAACTTATCAGAAAACATATGCTCAGGCTAGTAAATTTGCTGGAAATAATCATACCTATGATGAATTTGTAAAAGCTATAGAAGAAGAAGGTATCACCAAAAAAGTTGCTTCTGATATAAAAGAAAACGACAGACAATTAGGAGGATTAGAAAATCCAAGAGAATTAATACGATCAATCTATAATACAGATAATAATAAGATTATTAAATCTCAAAACAATCCTATTTTTGAATTAGGCAATAGATTTGTTATTGGATTTGTATCAGAAATTAAAGAAGAAGGTATTGCTCCATTTGAACAGGTTAAAAATCAAATTACCGTGCAAGTAAAGAAAGAAAAGAAAGCAGAGATAATTGAAAAAGAAATGCTGGCAGCCTTGAACGAAAATTCTGACCTGAGTTTTGTTGCTGAAAAACTAAACACTGAAGTTTTCGAAGCAAATGATATAAACTTTAGAACTTACTCTGTTCCTAATGCTGGAATAGAACCAAAATTAGTAGCAGTAGCAACAGCTCTGGATATGGATGAATTATCTAGTCCGGTTATTGGAAATAACGGTGTTTTTATTCTTAACGTAAAATCAATACGTACTGATGAGAACAGTAATGTTGATCTTCAACAATTACAAACAATGAATCAATATAAAAACAGAGCTAATTATGAAGCTTTTGAAGCTTTAAAAGAAACAGCAAACATTGTTGATAAAAGAGCTAAATTTTACTAGAATAATAAATTTTAATACAAAAAAAAAGCTGCCTAATTAAGCAGCTTTTTTTATTTACTCACACCATGTATTTTATTAAAAAAAACGGATAACGAAAAATATTAAAAAAAAGTTTCAATATTAACCTAGTTTATATTCATTCTAATTTAGCATATAACTAATTGTAAATATGTATCTAATAAATGTGAAAATAACGTATTTTGAGCTGAATAAGCATACATAATTATGAACATATCTTGGTTTTTTCATATTTTATTCACTTATTGTATACAACTTAAAATTTATTAACTAAAAATACTCATTATGAAATTTAGAAGATTATTGTCAGTTGTTGCAATAGGTGCAGTAGTATTAACTGCTTGTAACAAAGAAGATGTTACTAAAGATGTAACGATTGAGAAGGACAATTTAGTTTTAGCTGATTCTGAAGAAAGTCCAATTATTGAAGGACAGTATGTAGTTGTTTTAAACGACGGTTCATTTAAATCTGCAGCAGTAGATTATAATGAAAAATTAAATGAAGTAAAAACCTTAGCAATGTCAATGGTTGCTACATCTACAAGTGCTCAGGTTGAAAAAACTTATGCAGCTGCCTTAGTAGGTTTTAGTGCAAAAATGTCTGCCGAAGATGTTTTGCATTTAAAAGGCGATAAAAGAGTGAAATATATTCTTCCTGACAGAATGTATATTATGAAAAAGCCTGTTCCAACTCCTGATCCTGATCCAGAACCAAGTGCACAAGAAATTCCTTGGGGAATTGCACGTGTAGGATATGGAAATGGTGTTGGTAAAACTGCATGGATTATCGATACAGGTATTGATTTTGATCATCCAGACTTAAATGTAGATGCTGCAAGAGGTGTTACATTCGTACGTAGTAAAAGCGCTGACGATGATAACGGACACGGTACGCATTGTGCTGGAACAGTTGCTGCTATTGATAACGAAATTGGTGTTGTAGGTGTTGCTGCCGGAGCTACAGTAGTTCCTGTAAAAGTTCTTGACAGAAGAGGCAGTGGTGCATACTCAGGAATTATTTCTGGTATCGACTATGTGGTTGCAAATGCAAATGCCGGGGATGCTGCTAATATGAGTCTAGGTGGTGGTGCATATCAAGCAATTGATGATGCCGTTTATGCTGCTTCTCAACAAGGTATTTATTTTGCACTAGCTGCCGGTAACGAAAGTGACGATGCAAACAACCACTCTCCAGCAAGAGTAAACGGTCCTAGAATTTGGACAATTTCTGCAATGGATATCAACGATAACTGGGCATATTTCTCTAACTATGGCAACCCACCTGTAGATTATTGCGAACCAGGATATAATATTTATTCAACTGCAAAAGGTGGTGGTTACACTACAATGAGTGGTACTTCAATGGCTGCTCCACATATGTGTGGTATTTTACTTATGACAAATGGAAGTCCAAGAACAGATGGTTATGTTAATGGAGATCCTGATGGAAATGCTGATCCAATTGGAACTATCTAATAAGCGATATATAAAAATTAAAGGCTGCTATTTGCGGCCTTTTTTTATGCTTGCTCTTAATGCATTCTCTATATTTTTATGCTTAAAATCGTACCCGCTTTCAATTAATTTTTGAGGATATACCTTTTGATTAGCCAATAGCAGTTCATTAGCCATTTCGCCAAAAAACAGCCTTAACATCCACTTTGGAACATTAAATAAAACAGGTCTGTTTAGTTGCCTGGCAATTCCTTTATTGAGTTCTCCAGATAAAACTGGTTCAGGAGAAGTTAAGTTATAGATTCCTTCCTTATTATTAGCAATTAGAAAACCAATTACTTTAACAACATCTTCAATATGAATCCATGAAATATAATTATTTCCCTTCCCAAAATTACTTCCTAAATACAATTTTATTGGATTAATAATTTTTGGCAACATTCCTCCTTCCGATCCTAAAACAACACCAAACCTTACAATAGTTCTTATAATTTCCGTTTCTACTTTTAATGCACTTTCCCAATGTTCGCAAACATCGGCTAAAAACCCCTGCCCTTTCACACAGTTTTCATCACAAATTTTATTGATATCACATCCATAATATCCAATCGCAGATGCCTGTATTACTTGTCTTGGCTTCCTATTTGCTTTTTCAATTGCCTTTGAGATCAATTCTGTTATAAAAACTCTACTGTTTAATATCTTTCTTTTCTGAGGCTTAGTCCATAATCTGGATGAAATGTTTTCTCCAGCTAAATTTATTATGACATCTGTATCTTCAACTATTTTAGTTAATTCTTCAACATCTTTAAAATTCCAATTAATGATTTTAACCATTGAACCGAAAATAGCTTCAGGCTTAGATGAATTTCGAGAAATAACTTGCACTAAATAGTTAGCCGATATTAAATATTCAACCAATTCTTTTCCAACAAAACCCGTTGATCCAAAAATTAATACTTTCATACTAAAACAAAGATAAAATATTATATATTATATTGTCTTTTAAACAAAAAGGTATTTTATTTGTTCAGTTTTTGATATTTATTAATAAACAAGTATAAAATTGTATTTTTTTGAACTATTAACAATAATAGTTGTTTAACCAGTATAATTTATTAATTACACAAAAAATTTATGGCTAGTTATTCAATAAAAGAATTAGAAAACTTATCAGGCATAAAGGCACACACCATACGTATCTGGGAAAAAAGATATGGAATAATTAAGCCCGCCCGAACAGAAACAAACATCAGATATTATTGCGATGAAGATTTAAAAAGACTTTTAAATATTGCAATATTAAATAAATATGGTATGCGTATTTCAAATATTGCAAAACTCAATGACAATGAAATGTCTGAAAAAGTGATGCAGTATTCTTCAAATCTATCGGATACGGAAAGTAATATTGAAAATTTAATTCTTGCAATGGTAGACCTGGATGAATATAAATTTGATCGTGTTTTGTCAAGATATATAATGCATGAAGGATTTGAGAATAGCGTTCTTAAAATTATTTTTCCTTTCTTTAAACGTATAGGTTTAATGTGGCAAACCGGAGCCATTAATCCAGCACACGAGCATTTTGTTTCGAATTTGTTTAGACAAAAATTACTTGTTGCTATTGATAATATTTTAGTTACTGATAAAACAGATGTTGAAAGTTTTGTACTATTCTTACCCGAAGGTGAATTTCATGAACTGGCTTTACTCTTTTATTATTATATCATAAAGAAATCGGGAAAACGAGTTTATTATTTGGGAAATTCAGTGCCCTTTAACGATTTGGTGGAAACAGTTAATATGGTTAAACCTGATTATTTATTTACTTCCTTAACAACTTCGATGATCAAAGAAGATATTTCAGATTATTTTAAAAAGCTTTCAAATACTTTCTCAAATCAAAAAATATATGTTACAGGATTGCAAATTATAGAGGACAGTATTAAATTACCATCAAATATTAGCAAAGTATCATCACCATTAGAGTTTAACGCTATTCTAAAAAATTTATAAATTCTTTAGAATTATTCTAAATAGCCTGTCCTGCTTCAGTTTGAGCAGGATTTTTTGTTTAAGCATTGTCTATTGAATAAAAGTTAATGTTTAACAAAAAAATACATGTTTTTTTAATTTAGAATTTATATGCTTTTAAGTATTTCTTTACCTTATTTAATAAAGACTGCAGCATCTTTTATTATTTAGAACACCCCTGTTTTTAGCACTTTTCAGCATGTTAAAATTTGCATTTTGCCCTTTTTGTGTTGTATATTTGTTTAACAATTTGTTTAAAACTTACAACTATGACAGCAGTAGAATTTAATCATCAATTAATAAGTTTAGAAACTAAACTTTCAAGATTCGCGATGAGTTTAACTTTAAATAAAGAAGAAGCTCAGGATCTCTTACAAGAAACCTACTTAAAAGCTTTAGCTAATAGAGATAAATTTATTGGCTATACTAACTTAAAAGCCTGGGCTTTTACGATAATGAAAAATACTTTTATTAATAACTATCGTAAACAGCAAAAGGAGAATACTCATAATGATACTACTAAAAATCAGTATTTTATTAATTTAACAAGAGATTTTTCTCCTGAAAGACCTGACAATCAGTATTCGACATATGAGATAACCAAACAAATTGAAAGTTTACCAGAAGAATTTAAACAACCTTTCAATATGTTTTTATCGGGATACAAATACAAAGAAATTGCTGATGAATTAGATCTTAAAATAGGTACCGTTAAAAGTAGAATTTTCTTTACAAGGAAGAAACTAATGGATAGTTTAAAAGATTTTCAATAGTGTATTTAAATTAGGTAATTTTGATTTTGAAAAAAGAGCTTTTTAATTATTAAAAAGCTCTTTTATTTTCTTATACCTATAATTGAATATTTCTTCTACCCTTTTCTTTACAAATAACTTATAAACCAATTTTCCTAAAAAACCATATGACAATTCGTAAAATAGTACATCACGCATTTCAACACCTTTATCTGTTTCCTTAAAATGATGTTCATGATGCCATATTTTATAAGGCCCTTTTATCTGGTTATCAATAAAATACTTATGATCTTTTAACTGAGTTATCTCAGTTGCCCACTTAATCGAAAGGTTAAATAGTGGACTAATTGTATAAGTTATAATCATACCAGGATACATATCACCAACATCGGATCTGTTTAATATTTTAAAGTTCATATACTCCGGTGTAATTAACTTTAAATTATCTGGTGATGAAAAAAAATTCCAAGCTTCATTTATATCAACCGGTATATGCTGTATTTGTTGTAACTTATACATCTTACTTAAAGTTTCAATGATTAAACAAGAAGATTCACTTTTTGTTTAATTAAATCCCAAATTTGTTAGATGTTTAAAAAATAGGAAAATATTAACTTATATTTATTCATTCTAATTGAATATTTATGATCGATTATCATATACATACAAATTTCTCTGACGGCAAAAATTCACATGAGGAAATAATCAGGTCGGCAAAAGAATTGAACTTAACAGAAATAGGATTTTCTGATCATTTATGTTTAAACTTTCCTAATTGGGCAATTGGATTAAATGATATAGAGTCTATTGCAAACAAGATAATCTTATTAAAAAATGAAAAAGACATAATTGTTAAATTTGGTTTTGAAGTTGATTATTTAGATGATAAAAAAGACGAAATTGCTGAAATTATTGATAAATTACCATTAGATTATACAATAGGTTCTATTCATTACATAAAAAACTGGAATTTTGATACAAATAAAAAGATGTTTAAAAAACTAGACATTGATCAGTTTTATCTTGATTACTTTTCACTTATAAATAAGGCAGCACAATCAGGCCTGTTTGACATAATTGGGCATATTGATTTAGCAAAAAAATTTAACTATTATCCTTCTTTTGATCTTAATACATTATATCAACAAACGGCAAAAGTTTTAAAAGAATCGGATGTAGCTTTTGAACTTAACACTAGTGGTTTGGATAAACGGTGTAATGAGTTTTATCCTTCTGAACCATTCTTACAAATTCTTTTTCAACATGATATTCCTGTAACATTAGGTTCAGATACACATAAAACAGAAGATCTGGCTCGTTACTTTAATGAAGCAATAAGCCTTTTAAAAAAGATCGGATATACAAGAATAGCAAGGTTTACAAATCGCAAAAGAGATTATGTAAACATTTAGTCTTTTTCAAAAGAGTTTAAAAATTCTGCTAATAGCTCTTTCGCTTTTTCATAGTCTTTTTCCATAACCAGCACTTTAGCTTCTGAGCCAAAACTAACTCCAAAACCTGCTGCTTTAGCTGAGTTCATATCATTTCTTAAAATACATCCCACACCATTGTCTTCTAAAAAATCCTTTAAAACACCAGCATCTATCTCAGATCCAGTAAAAAGCAACTTTATATCATCATTTTCTGTCATAACTTAAATATCTTTTTTTTAAATATACTATAAAATATCGACATTATATATACTAATAAGTTCCATAGTGTCTATGTTTAGAGCCGATAAGAACCCAAAACCTTTATATTGAGTAAAAACGCATCCTGTATCAATATTAATTATCTTATTTTGCTTAATTTGTTGTTCACAATTCTCAACTAAGATTGGTGTATGTCCATGTATCACTTTCTTTTCTTTTAGAATAATATGGTCATAAAGCATATCTCTTATCCATATCATGGACTGGTAATCTGTAAATGCCAAATCTGAACTAAGATTAAAACCTGCATGTACAATAAAATAATCTTCAAGTTCAATATAATAAGGCAATTTTTTAAAAAACAAATAATACTCTTGGGGAATTAATTCATTTACTTTCTGATTATCAGAGAATGACTTATCGAACTCTTTAACTGTTGTATTTGCTTTATTTGCATACCACATAGAATCCTGTAAGGTACAATTCTTCTCGTATGCATCCACAAGCATTTGTTCGTGATTCCCTTTTACAATACCTACTATCGTATTTGCTGATAAAAGCTGTATAGAATAATCCAAAACCCTTTTTGTTGCCGGACCTCGATCAATAAGATCACCCACCAAATAAAATTTAGCTTCATTATCAACTTTTAAGATCTGATCTACCAGCTTTTTAAACGTTTTATAACAACCATGAATATCTCCAATACAATATCTCATTCAAATAAATTACTCAATTGGTTTACAATTGTCA
This sequence comes from uncultured Bacteroidales bacterium, assembly GCA_964587535.1. Classification (GTDB taxonomy): domain Bacteria; phylum Bacteroidota; class Bacteroidia; order Bacteroidales; family UBA12077; genus UBA12077. Next base: position 26,824 of record CAZPMA010000001.1, on the reverse strand, counting down.
AGCATTTATTTAAATTTATAAATAATTAAGTAATTAAATGAAATCACTCATATCAATATTATTTATAATAATTTTTATTTGCTCATTCGAAGAACGTAAGGAGAATTTATTTTCAGATTCGTATGAAGATGCAATAGGGTTTATTAACAATCATAATGAACTAATTATAGAAGAACTGGGAAGTGACAAAGATCTCATAAAAGAAAAAATTGCAATCATTTTTCCTGAGCTGTTAAAATATTCTGCATATAAAGATATTATTGAAACTGCTACCCTTGAATTGTTATATGTTAATTATGGAACGGATGGTGCTGATTTTTCAATAGGATATTTTCAAATGAAACCTTCCTTTATCGAAAAGTTGGAGTGTGAGATATTAAATAACAACCACCTAAAAACTAGATTTGAAGCACTAGTAGAGTATAGCAAGACTGATAAAAAAGAGATTCGCAAAGAAAGAATTCAGCGCCTAAAAGAACTTAAATGGCAGTTGTGTTACCTAAATTGTTTTTATCAATACATATCTATCCGATTTAAAAACGAAAAGTGGATAAACACTACAGAGAGATTAACATTTTACTCGGCAGCATACAACTCTGATTTTTTGGCATCTAAAAGTGAAATTACAAAATGGTCTAAAATGAAAATATTCCCTTATGGAATCCATAAGGGAACAAATCAATATTCTTATTCTAAAATTGCTTTAGATTTTTACAATAACTCTTCTAACAGTATAAATATCTTTTAATTTTTTGAGTAGCTGTTTTTTCAAAGGGGATTAACTGTGGCACAACATCATAGATTTTTGAAAATTTATTTACCCTAGCATTTACATAATCTTGCAGTTCAAGTTTTAATTCTTCTGCTTTACTTTTTGCAAAATTCATGGCTTCATCTTTAAGATGCTGGAATTGTTTTTCTAGCTCTTCGTAGTTAAAATGCACCAATGCAACTAGCTTTCCTTTCTTTTCAATCACAACAGATTCAAGAACATATTTAAAATTATTGATAACAGCTTCAATTTCTTCTGGATAAATATTCTCGCCACTTGCTCCAACAATCATATTTTTACTACGTCCTTTTAAGAACAAGAAATTATCCTTATCGAAATAACCCAGGTCGCCAGTTTTTAGCCATCCATCTTCTGTAAGTAATTCTTTTGTTAGTTCAGGTTCTTTGTAATAACCTTGCATAATGTTATCGCCTTTTGCCCATACTTCGCCTTCTCCAGTTACAGGATCAGGATTATTAATTTTCAACTCTACTCCACGCATAGCAGGTCCTGTTCCGCGATATTTTACTATATGCGGGTTTGCACCAGATAACAACGGAGCTGACTCTGTTAATCCATAACCAATTGCATAAGGAAATTTTGCTTCGCGCAAGAATTTTTCAACGACAGGATCTAATGCTGCTCCACCTACACCAAAGAATTCCAAGCATCCACCGAAAGTCTTTTTTAATTTTTTACCAGCTAAAAAGTTTAATACCTTTCTAAATACAGGCACTTTATAAATAAGAGCCATAACCGTACTTTTGGTAAACTTAGGCAATACACTGTTCCTGTATACTTTCTCAATAACCATTGGCACACTTAAAATATGAGTTGGCTTAACCATACTCATTGCCGGTAAAAGTGCCGCAGCTGTAGGTGGTTTTTCAAGGTAATATACTGTAGCACCTTGCATTATTGGAACTACTAATCCCAAAGTGTTCTCATAAGTATGAGATAATGGCAAGATAGATAAAAATCTATGTCTGGATTTTACAGGCTCAATAGATAAAACCTGAATGGCATCAAAAACAATATTTTTATTTGATAACATTACACCTTTTGACTTACCTGTTGTACCTGATGTATAAATAATTGAAGCTAAATCAGATTCTTTTACTTTATAGTCAACCACTGGATTTTTAACGACAACATTTCCCTTAACAGTTGATAAATCGTCAGTATATAAAATAGTGTCTATTAATGTACCAATAAAACCTTCTATTTTTGGATACATCAACTTAGATACAAAAATCGCTTTTGTTTCTGAATGCTCAAGAATGGTTTTTATTTCGTTCTCATGAAAGTCTGGTAGCAAAGGAACAGCAATAGCACCCAAACTGGCAATTGCAAAAAATGCTATTCCCCAGTTTGGCATATTCCTACTTAAAATAGCCACTTTATCTCCCCTATTAATTCCTAATTTTGCTAACTGAAGTTTTAATTTATCAACTTCATTTTTCAGATCATTAAAAGTTAATGGTTCCCCATTTACATAAGACAATGCTTTTTTATTACCATACTGTTCGATGCTATTGTCTAATAATGCCTGTAATGTGTTAGTATTAATCTTTTTCATTCGCTCACTTACCTTTAAATATACGTTAATACTTTAATAATTATATATATATTTAGATGGTTTAAATCCCCAAAAATAATATTATATCCTTATAAAAGAAATTAATACAGTTTTAGTTATTAACAATTGAAACTGAAAATGGTTTATCTTTTTACTTTACGTAAGTTCTATATAAAAGTTCCTTTTTTTTTAGTTAAGCAATTCAACCATCATAGTGATTAGAAATATACGTTATTAACACTTTACAAAATATAATCTGTAATTTTATATAAGTTTCTTATATATAATTTTGCTATATATAATATTCTTATATATATTTGTATTGTAATTACAAACAAATTAACAGCTATTATGATTTCAAATGATTTATTAAAAGGTACTTTGAAAACCATAGTTCTAAAATTACTGTCGGACAATCCAAGAATGTATGGATATGAGATTACTCAGAAGGTAGAAGAACTATCACAGGGAAAAATAAAGCTAACTTTTGGGGCTTTATATCCGGTATTGCATAAGCTAGAAACCGAAGGTTATGTTCATACGGAAAAGGTAAATGTTGGGAAAAGAGTTCGAGTTTACTATATACTAACCAAGAATGGTAAAAGTTGGGCAAGCAATAAACTTGATGAGTACATAGAATTCGTTAGAGTAATGAATTATGTTTTAAATCCGAATCAATCTTTAGCATGAACACTTTAACTGAAGAAAACATTGCTTTTATTTATCAAGATGTTCAGCAAAAAGGAATAAGCATGGATGTCTTATTAGACGAAATGGTTGATCATATTTGCTGTTCTCTCGAAGAAAAGATTAATGAAAAAACTTCATTTAAAGAAGCTTACAGTAATCTAATGAACTCCATTGAAAGTTCAACTTTCAAAAAAGTTCAACATCAAACTTTGTTATCAATTAATTTAAAATTTCAGATTATGAAAAAATCAATGGTAATTATAGGAAGCTTAAGTGCATTACTTTTATGGCTAGGTGCTATTTTAAAAATGTATCATATTCCACCGGCAAGTATGTTATTGTCTTTAGGAACCATGTTAACAATATTAGGATTTTTTCCTTTGTTTTTTTACACATCGTATAAAGAACAATTAGAAAACAAAAACATTTTTCTTTCAATTACAGGTTATTTAACTATTTCATTTTTAATGATTGGCGTTTTATTTAAAGTAATGCATTGGCCAGGAGCTGCAAAATCTTTACTGATTGGTGAGCTTTTACTTATATTGTTATTCTTGCCATTATATTTAGTAAACGCTTATAAAAAAGCCAGTGAAACAAAAGCAAGAGTGGGTTATACATTATTAATCGTTTTTATTGGCTTTGGAGTAATTTTTATGATTTCGACAACTCGGTTATCTAAAACCATTGTTGATAATTTTGACAATATGAATGAACTTGCTAACCAGGTAAGTCAGAAATTTACAAAACAGAACATTTCCTTACTTGATTCTTTAAAGCTAAAAGAAGATTATAAAGAACTAGAGCCTAATATTGAAAAATTATATAAACTAGCATTAAATCTCGATCAACAAATTGTAACAATTAAAGCAGAATTAACTAGTAATGTAGACGAAAACGGAGAAATAAAATTTAAAGATGATGTTAGGGCATTTGGCAAAGCCATGTTAAAAGATGATAACGCTTATAAGCTGCGAGATGATTTTAATGCATATAGAATACATGCCCTGGAACTAGCTAAAGATGAATATCAGAAAGAAACCTTAAATGCATTACTTGATTTTAATATATTAACAGGTTTAACTTATGAGCAATCATTTCGGAAAACATCATTAATAATAGGCTTAACAATGTTGTCAAAGATGCAGAAGAATATCGAAATTGCTCAATACGAAATTCTTAGTTCATATTAATTTCCCCTTTATTTAGATACAATTAGTAAATAAATTAGTTGGTGTTCCAACTAATTTATTTTTATGCATTAATACGGTCAGAACAATTCAATCCCATATCTTAAAAATAACCTTAGATTTTCCTGAGTACTTTATTAAACTTATATAATCCCAACAGCCAAATGCGCCCAAATTAGAAAAAATACAGCAAGAATTGCTAAACAAATTGCAATCCTGTATTCCAACTTTTTTACTTTTCGAAGCACCAACTCACAAGATAAGCCAGTAGCTAACAATAAGAATCCCATTATTACAAAATCAGAAAGAGTCCAGTTAACTTCATTTGTAAACTGCATTGCAATAAATGGAATAAGAAGTAAAATAACTATTGACAATAAAATTGAAATTAACCTTCCATTTTTCATCACTTTATTTAATTTATAATTATTCAATAAGTTCATTGCTAAAGTATAATATGCCAACCTTCTGATAATCATGTTTTATATTATTTCCGGATAATACCCTTCGGCAATAGCCCCTACTGCTATTGTTATCCAGACAATTAAAAAAGCCAATATAATCTTAATCATATAATGCAAACTATATCCGGATATTTGTTTAATTAACCTGTTTACAGGGGGATAATAAATAAATGATAAAATCGTTAAAGCAACACCTAAATTAAAATCATTCCCTCTTGCCATATTCAAAATACCATTTGTAAGTACAAATAGTCCAAATATCCATCCTGATATTACCGTGAGTTTTGATTGTGTTTTCATATTAACCATTGTTTAATAACTGTTCGATGACTTTGATATGCTTCGTAAAAGCTTTTTTACCTTTTTCAGTTGCAAAGTAAGTCGTGTTTGGCTTCCTGCCTAAAAACTCCTTTGTAAATACAATGTATTCACTATTTTCCAGGGATTTTAAATGGCTTGCCAAATTTCCATCGGTTACATCTAAAAGTTTTTTTAAGGCATTAAAATCCAGCGAGTCGTTTACTACCAGCGCTGACATTATGACCAAACGAATCCTGTTTTCAAACGCTTTATCCAGATTCTTTAAAACTTCCTTCACAACTTATACTTTATTTGGACAACGATACCGTAAACCATTTGGATAATCCCAAATCCAAATGCCCAAAACAGAAGACTATAACTTATAAATTGAAAAGCAATAAGTCCGAGTAAAATCTCGATTAATCCTAAACTTCGAATTTCTGGCAATGTATATTTGCTTGCATTTACCAAAGCCAAACCATAAAATATTAGAGTTATAGGTAATACCATTCCCACAAAACCATTAAACAGAAGCATTAAACATAAAACACCACCTGTTGCTAATGGTATTAACAAATTTATAAGCAATCGTTTTGTTTGATTATCCCACACACTTTGTTGCTTTTTTCTAGTTTTTTGCCGAGTAAAAAAGAGTGCTGCCCCTACGGAAACAATTAATGTTCCAATTGCAATTAATAATAGATTTTGTAAATCTTTATCACTTAAGTCAAGCGCATTATAAACCAAATAATTTCGACTCCTAAATAGGGTTTTATAAGCTAAAAATGCCCCTGCTAGTGCTATAATTCCGGTATATACACCAGAAAGCCCACTAAGGGAAATGAATCGGGTTGAGCGATTCATAATGTCTTTGATCTCTTTTAGATCTTTAATATATTTTTCTTTCATTAAAAGTACTTTGTATTTCAAAGTAACAAATAATATATGAATCGTGCAAGTTTTTTTGGATGCAAAATTTGGTTAATCTCGAATTGAGACCTTATTATTTAGAATAATTTTAACTTTAGGAAAATAAAAATCTACCAAATTAAAATTTGTTGATTTCTTAAACGCATAGAAACTTACATTGCCGGGATAAGGCGGAAGCATAAAGTTTACTAAGTATATTTTAATTCTTCTTAAAGAAAAATACCACTTCTTGAAGGAAGTGGTTCAGTCGTTTTTTTTGTGGAGTCCCGACGATTTTGTCGGGACTCTCACAAATCTACCAAATTAAAATTTGTTGATTTCTTAAACGCATAGAAACTTACATTGCCGGGATAAGGCGGAAGCATAAAGTTTACTAAGTATATTTTAATTCTTCTTAAAGAAAAATACCACTTCTTGAAGGAAGTGGTTCAGTCGTTTTTTTTGTGGAGTCCCGACGATTTTGTCGGGACTCTCACAAATCTACCAAATTAAAATTTGTTGATTTGTGGAGCTGGCGGGACTCGAACCCGCGTCCGAATAAGAAACCCAAATGTTTTCTACATGCTTATCTTTTTATTGTTTTTCGTGAATAGCCTGGCAAAAAGCAGCCGAACTAAACCTTAGCTTCTAAATTTTCACTTAGTTATCGAAGCGCTAACTAAGCTATCTCAACTTTTACGATGCCTCAGAACCAAACGCCGCCGAGAAAGGCTTTTGTGAGACAACCTGTCCTGACGACCTAGCGTCAGAATTAAGCTTAATTTGCCTAGCAATATTAAGCAGCAAGTGCGTAATTATTTTCGCCGTTTATTGTTTTGAGCCTTGAGATTAACGAGCCAAAACACAAAGCTCGACATGCTTACATTCCAGTTTACCTTACCGTCAAAACCAAAACAACCCCATACTGGAAATGCAAAGTTACATTAATATTGTACGTATTATTATTTTTTTGGTTAAAAAAATATAATTTTAGGCATTCTTTAATAACTACAAAATATAATATATGGCAAAAAGGTTAAAAGTTGGTGTTTTAAGAGAAACAAAAAACCCACCTGACAAGCGTGTTCCGGTAACACCATCCCAAGTTGTAAAATTGACAGAACGTTTCCCTGATGTGGATGTATATGTTCAGCCAAGTGATATTCGTTGTTATACCGACGAAGAATACCAGTATCTGGATTTAAATATGAAGGAAGACTTAAGTGATTGTGATATTCTTTTGGGTGTAAAAGAAGTTGATCCAAAAACATTAATTGCCAATAAAACATATATGTTTTTTGCTCACGTAGCAAAAAAACAACCATATAATCGTGGTTTATTACAAGAAATAATCAAAAAGAAAATTACACTTGTCGATTATGAATATTTAACTGACTATCACAATCAACGTATTGTAGCATTTGGTCGTTGGGCAGGAATAGTTGGTGCTTACAACGGACTAAGAGCAAGAGGAATACGTACCGACAATTTTAATTTAAAGCCTGCTCATCAATGTAAGGATATGGATGAAATGTATGCAGGATTGAAGAAAATAAAACTTGAAAAGAAAAAGATTCTTGTAACCGGCGGTGGTCGTGTTGCTATGGGAGCAATGGAGACTTTAAGTCAACTAAATATTCGCGAAGTATCTCCAGAAGAATTTCTAAATAAAGAATTTGACGAACCTGTAATTTGCAGAATTGATCCGGTGCATTATGTTGAACACAAAGGTGGAATGCAATTTGATTTGCAACATTTCTTTAAACATCCTGAGGAGTATAAATCTACTTTTAAACCATATACCAAAGTGACTGATATATTTATAGCATGTCATTTTTGGGATCCAAAATCACCTAAATTTATAACTAAGGAAGATTATCTTGATCCTGATTTTAACATAACTGTTATTGCTGATGTTAGCTGCGATGTAGATGGGCCTATAGCATCAACAGTTAAGGCTTCTACAATTGCAGATCCGTTTTTTGGGTATAATCCGGTAACAGGAAAAGATGAACCCCCTTTTATAAGTCCTAAAAATATTACCGTAATGTCAGTTGATAATTTACCTGGCGAATTACCACGAAATGCATCTACAGATTTTGGCGGGAACTTAATAGATAAGGTTTATCCATCTTTATTTGGTAATGACGATACAGGAATGATTGAGCGTGCTACCATTGCAAAAGATGGAAAATTAACTGAACGATATGCTTACCTGCAAGATTATTTAGACGGAAAAGAATAGTTTAATTTGAAAATATATCAAAAAGATCCGTTAATTGACGGATCTTTTTTTATCCAAGCCAGTTAATTTTGTTTTTAGTTTCTTCAAAGCAGTTTACTTCCCCAAATAAGAAATCATCTGTTCTATCGGGCTTATCATAACACATCATAGGATGCATTGATGCTATTTTTTTCTGAATAGGAATACCACTAACGATTGATTTGGCATTATTACCCCAAATAAACCAAACCGCATCTTTATTATTTTTTGCAATATAATTTAATAGGTGGTTTGTAAATTCTCTCCACAACTTTTCATGACTATTGGGTTTACCTACCTGGCATGTAAATGATGTGTTAAGCAGAAGTACTCCTTGTTGTTCCCAGCTGAAAAATAACTGATCGGGAGATTTTAATTGAAAAAACAAGCCAATTTCTTTTTTTATCTCACTGTATTTCAAATATTCTCCTTTATAGGCCTTATATATTGCTCTTATAATGTTTTTTAATGAAATATTATTGAAAGTATCCTGCCAGGAATTTAATGTACCTACTTCAAACGCTCTACCTGTAGCAACTCCTTGTTGTGGGTAAGGATCCTGACCTAAAATAATAACACTAACTTCGTTAAAAGGAACTGTCAAAAATCTTAAGACCTTATTTGCTGGTGGAGTAAATTCAGCATCCTGCTCCAGAATTTTATATTCAATCTTTTTAATAAGATCAATCATCTCATCTGTTAAAAAAGAATTCCAATTTGGGTTAATTTGACTTAAAGAATCGAGAAAAGTAGAATTATATTTCATGAATAAAAGATAGCTTAATCTTGTCCTTTATACATTTTCCAGAGGTTTTGTTCCTTCTTATAGTCATAGAAAGCATTTAAAAACTCTTTCATTTTTTCTCCAGTCCAATATCCGTATGCATATTGTTTAAAAAGAACCTTATTTTCTTTTGTGATACAAAGTATTGGAAAACCTACAGAGTATTTTATTTCAATATCAATATCGGGAAGCCATTCTTCAATTTCTGTTTTTATTTTACTTCCTTTAATTATGCCTATTTTTATGTTATTTCCTTTTGCTTCAAAATGTCCTAAGTGATAATATCCTTTTCTCAAAATAAAAATATCACGGGCAATTAATAACACTAAAAGAATAATAATAAGTTGCATTTCCTGCCAGGAGTATGGAGGAAGAACAAGAAATACTATTGTTAACAAATCAAGCAAAAAGAGCCAAAAGTTTCTTTTTACAAACATAAAAACTCTCTCTATGAATACTCTATCAGCTTCTAATGAATTATAATTTAACTGCATTTTTTATTAATCTAACCAAGGATCTAAATTTAAGTTTGTCGATTCAAATATATCCAAATTCTGGAATCTTAAAATCTGCCGAACCATCTCAACTTTTGCAATTATTTCCTTATTATTTTTATCATGTTTTAATACCTTATTAAAATCATTTAATGCATTTCCAAATTTCTGCATTAAATGGTAAATATCCCCTCTTAATTCGAGCAATTTATAAAGATCCGGATTCTTTTCAATCGCATTGTTTAATAAATCCAGTGCTTTATCAAATCTTTGCTCTTTAATCAACAGCTCAACTTGTTTTATTATTTCACCCATAAATTTATGCAATATTTGCATACAAATTTAGATAAAGCAAAGAAATATCTGTAAATATTATAATTTTTATTCTGAAATAAATTTTTGGTGTTTAGCTATTCTGATAATCTCATCTTCATTCCCTGCATTTATTTTTAGTAATATATTAGCAATCATATCATTTAATGATTGAAGAGGAATGTCCAATTCTTTTGCGATTTGTTCTTTTTGTAAGTTTTTAGCAAAAAGTTTAAGCACTTGTATTTCTTTTTTAGAAAGAGAATCTAACTTAATATCAGTTGTATTTTGATTGATTGTATTAATACCAAATTTCATTTTAAACTGTGGGCAATAATAATTTATTCCTTTATAAGCATGCTTTACTGCCCCGATTAATTCCTGGATTTTTGAATTCTTACTAACAAAACCAACCACACCGTTTTTTACTAACTGTTCTATAAACCAATTTTCCATATACATTGTAAAGACAATTACTTTAATGCCAGGAAATTCATTTTTTAGCTTCTCAGATAATTCTATTCCATCCATTCCGGGCATCGAAATGTCAGTTATAACTACATCAGCTGTATTTTGATTCAGAATCTTTAAAACTTCCAGTCCATTTTTTGCGGTACCAATAACCTCAATTTCATTCTGAGCTTTAAAAAGTGAGATCAGTCCAAACAACGACACATCATGATCTTCTGCAATAATCACTTTTATAGTATTATCATCAGAATCGCTTAACGGAACCGTAATGCCAATTTTATTAATTTTATCGTTCTCTTTTGAATAGGATATATCCCAATTATATCTTTCTATTAAAGTATTTTGCTCAATCTTCTTTTTTAATTGATTAAATAAATTTGCACCAGCTTCTATTTCAAAAGTGATATTCAGAAATTTTTCATTAAAATTAAACTCTACTTTTAACCGATTGATTTTCTCCTTATCTGCACAAAAATCAATTATCTGCTTACATGTTTTAGTAACATGCAGATCAACCAGTGGCAATAAATTGATATTTTCTTTATTCGGAGATACGTGTAATTCTATTTTTATGTCTTCTTTATAAAAATCGATTACCTTTTCAAGAATATCAAACAATCCTAAATTACCATCTGTTTTAACTTGATCGTTATGAATTTTACTATTATTTATTTGCTTATTATTTCGTAAACGATCAATTATTGCATCATCCTTATCTTTATCTTTTTTCGATATATTATTGTTATCAATAAGGTTATTCTCTAATAATTTATAATAAAAGGTTTTTTTAACATTCTTTTCTCTAAGCTTTAATCGTAAAGATCTAATTTTAGAAATAAAATATACGGTAAGAATAATTACAATAAACACGAGAATCTGAAATAAGAAACTATGCACAAAAGCTTCATTTTCATTAAAAGCTATTTGATGTAATCGGTTAGCATATTGTATAGATAAAACATTTTCATTCTGTTCCATCTTAACGGTTAAATTCGATAATTCTTTTCCAAGATTTTCAATCTTTATTGCTTTCCCTCGATTGTAAGGTAACAGTATTAAGTCTGAATCATTTTTAAAAATATAGGTATCTAACTTATCATTCAGCAATTTAACATTTGTTACATACTCCACATTTTTATTCTTTGCCAAGTTAATTTCGCTTGATACTTCACCATTATTATCGATTACAACTAATTTATTGCCAGATAAAGCCAATAATTCCTGTCCATTTTCAAACCAGTCAATAATACTCAAGTTACTTTTACTTTGTATTTCTTTTTCGCATATCTTTTCCCCGGAATCATCAATGACAAACATCGTGTTTGATGGTTTATTATTTAAATATTCACTCTTTAACAATGCAATATTCCACTGATCATCTTTTTTAATAAGGCCACAAGTTACTTTTGATTTCTCACCATTAAAATTAACAGGTTCAAATTTGTAATCTAAATTACTATCTAGGACAATAATCTGGGATATATTACCATTACCCGGCACCTGCACTGACATATTTGGCACAATAATTTCGAAGGAACCATCATTATCAATATCTTTAACAATAACACCTTTAAGAATAGAAGCTTGAAGGTTAGGCGAAGTAATTAAATTATTCTTTTTAATATCAAAAGAAAATATTTTTCTTGGGTTTAAAGGATATGATGCATCGATATAAAATAAGAATTCTGATGATCCATCATTATTCAGGTCAAAAAGGCCTATTGGATTAATCTTAGTTTCAATATTATAATCATCAACAACTGCAATAAAAGTGCGGGTCTGGCTGGTTTCTCTTTCGCTTGCAATATTTATTTTATATAAAAAAATTGAATCGGATTTATTCGTAAAATTAAATATCTCCTTTATGTTATCATTGTTAAAATCACCTACAAACAATGCAAAATTATTAATCGGTGGTTCATTGAAATTAGTTAAATATTTAAGGTTATTATTTGAATCATAAATATATAAAGTTGGATCAAATACTTTATCGTATTTATAATAATGCAACTGCTCACTTGTGCCATCACTATCCAGGTCATAAAAATATATTTGTCCATTATTTTTTAATAGGTAACTCTCTTTTATTTCGGTACTAAATTGAGGGAAGCTCTTTACAAAAAAATAAATTACCAAAGAACTTATTATGAAACCAATAAATAAAGGATGAAATATATAACTACGCCACTTTTTTTCCACTTTTCCTTATAAATTATCTCGATTCGTAAAACGTAGCCCGAATTTACTACAATTTCTCCAATAAAAAAAGCATAAAAACTTACCGGCTTAACTTTTCCTCCGATTTAAACAAAAATTTAAAAGGGCTGTAACAAACAATTTTGTTACAGCCCTTTTTTATATCAGCTTATTTTTCTACTTAGTATAATAAGTTACTGTATTTAATTTATTCCATGCTCCGCGAGTAAAATCAGGAACTTTTATGGGCATTCCTTGATTATTAGCAGAAATTCTTGATAATTCGACAATAGAAGACCATTCGGCTGCATCATACACATCCTGATCTAAAGGCAATCCATTTCTTAAACAATAAATTAAACGGTAATCCATAATAAAATCCATACCTCCATGACCACCAACTTCCTTAGCTTTTTCTCCAACTTCTTTTGTAATTGGATGTTCGTATTCAGCAAGCATTTTATCCATTTCTCCATCAGATAAATAGCTATGGGCATTTGGCTCAAATGCCAACCCTTTTCGTGGCCATTTTTGAGCAAAACCTTTTGTGCCACTAATCATATGAATACGGCTATAAGGTCTTGGACTGGTAACATCATGCTGGATCATGATTGTTTTTCCTTGTTGCGTTTTAACAATTGTAGTGTTCATATCACCTTTTGCGTACTCTCTTTTTGCATATTCTGATTCTTCACCAAATTTTTCTTTTGCATAAGCCGTCAATCCAAACTGATCGCTTGAAACAGACACTAAATAGTTCATTTTATCGCCCCTGTGAATATTCATTATATGGCATAAAGGTCCAAGCCCATGCGTTGGATATGTATTTCCATCTTCTTTTTCAAGATGTTTTAAACGCCACATATTCCAATATCCGTTTTCTTCATTAAAAAGATATCCATGACGTAAATCGTGAATATAAGCTCCTTCGGCATGAACAATTTCTCCGAACAATCCTTTTTGAGCCATATTTAATGTAGCCATTTCGAAAAAATCATAATTACAATTTTCCAACATCATGCAATGCTTTCTTGTTTTTTCGGCTGTATTCACTAATTGCCAACATTCATCAATAGTTAAAGCTGCCGGAACTTCAGTAGCAACATGTTTACCATGCTCCATTGCATAAACAGCTATTGGAGTATGCAAATCCCAATGAGTACATATGTAAATTAAATCAATATCGTCGCGTTCGCAGATTTTCTTCCAGTCTTCTTCGCCAGTATATTCATCCGCTTTGGGCTTTCCCGCATCAAGAAGCATTTCTTGTGCTCTTTCCACATATTCGGGAACTACATCGCATAAAGCGACTACCTTAGCTCCTTCGATAAAATTATAACGGTATACAGCTCCAGAACCCCGCATTCCTAATCCGATAATGGCCATTCGAACCGTATCAATTGGCTCACAACGCAATTCCAGAACATCAGTCTGACCTTCAGGGCGAACAGGAACTTCATAAACTTCTTTTGCCGTAAATCTGTTTGCTTCATTTTCGGCTTGCTCTACACTACATGATGTATAAATCAATGTAAAAATGAACATTAAAAATGGGGTAAGTAGAAATTTCTTCATAGTGTATAATTTTAGCTATTTATATTTATCAATTATTGATTTTAATTCATCTATTCTGTTTTCCATTTTCTCGATTAATTGCTTTTGCACCAGGCTTCTTATTAAATTATGATTGTCATAATTCGTTTTATAATATACATCACCATTTAAGTAATCTGTTAAAAACCGAATGCCCATAATAAAAGTCATATAAACCGGAGCCATGTGCATTGTTTCAGTTTCTGCATCGGTTAAAACAGTTTTTGTTTTTTCGAGATATCCTTTTGTAAAACATTCAAATGCTTCCATGTTAAAACCAACAGTTTCAATATCATTTTCATCTTCGGCTTTGGTATTACAAATTGTGCGCAAAGCATCACCATAGTCAAAAATAATTGTTCCCGGACCAACAGTATCCAGATCAATTACAGCAACTGCTTTATGATCTCTATATAAAAGATTGTTAATTTTTGTGTCGTTATGAACTAATCGAACAGGAATTTCTTTATTTTGAATTAAATCTTCAATCTGCATCAATTTAAGCTCCCTATCCTTATAAAAATCAACAATATTCAATACTTTGGATAACCTATTCGCACTATCCTTTAAAATAGCATCATTAAACTGATTAAGTCTAAATGTCAAACTATGAAAATCTTTAATAGCTTCTTTAAATTCTAAAGGATTTACATTCGAAAACTGATTTAAGAACCATCCAAAAGCCTTTCCGGCTTCGTATGCTTGCGCATTTTTAGTTAGCACTTCGATTGAATATGAATCTTTGATAAAATTCATTAATCGCCACACATCCTTATTTTCATCGGTAAATAAATATTCCTTTTCTTTTGTTGGTATTAAATGTGGTATTTTCAGTTCAGAATTATCGGATTGAAAGAAACTTTGAATTTTAAAATGATTTTGAATAATATCGTTGGGCGATTTAAAAACATTGGTATTTATTTTCTGCAGAATGTATTCATTTTGGGAATTTGAGAAAACAACTTTGTAGGTTGAGTTTATATGCCCATTGCCATATGGCTTAATACTTAAAATATCTCTATCTGGAATAAAAGATCTAACAATATTTTGTAATTCCATACGAATAGTTTTACCAAAAATATAGAATTTAAAAGAGAAATAATATGATTTTAATAAGGATTGCAGAAAATAAAAAAGGAGATCATTGATCTCCTTTTTGTCGGGGTGGCAGGATTCGAACCTGCGACCTCCTGCTCCCAAAGCAGGCGCGATAACCGGGCTACGCTACACCCCGAAATACTTATTTTTATTTTTAAGAACTTTTAGCGCTTATGTTACTCTTTATTAACCGGGTCCCGAAAATTATCAAACTTGTTTGATCTAATTTTCGTGGATTCTCGAATTTACTAAAGATCTGCGATCGTTGTAAATTCGGAACTACGCTACACCCCGAAATTTGTTTATGCGTATGTAATCGCGGATGCAAATAAATGAATACTTTTTTAATTTTCAAAATAAAAAGGATATTTTTTAATCACATTTTTAAAATTTATTACAATACATTCCACACCATCCTAGTATTCAATAAATAACACACAATTAACTATCTATAATAATCTAAAAATTGGGATTAGCTTCGCTGTTCTTGGGAAAGAGACAGTCAAAAAGATAAATCGATTTGTACACAACTATTTTTATTTCCAGAACTTTCTCAAAGTTTCTTAGGATTAACTTCGTTGATCCCAAAAAGGGACCTATCAAAAAGAAAAATTGTCTATTCGCTTAGCTCATTATTTTATTTTCATCAAACTTTTTACAAATAAATCTGTAACAGTTTTCTGAAAATAAAAAATCCTGACAGTAAATGTCAGGACAATTTTTCTTTTGCGGAGAGAGGGGGATTCGAACCCCCGGTACCCTAATCGAGTACGTCAGTTTAGCAAACTGGTGGTTTCAGCCACTCACCCACCTCTCCAAAATGTTGCACAAAAGTATAAAATTGATCTATATTACCAAAAAAAACGGTAAAAAAGATTCTTTTAAAATCACTTTTTTTCTTTCTCTCTGATTTTTTGAATCATCTCCTTTGCATTTGTATTCCCTGAATACAATTTAAGAGATTTCTCATAACTCTCTATTGCCAATTTTTCATTACCCAATAACATATATATCTCGCCTAAACTATCCCAAACATTAAAATCATCAGGATGTTTTTGGGTATTTAATTCTAAAATCACTTTAGCAATATCCAGTTTATTTTCATTAATAAAACTATATCCCAGAATGTTTAATTGATCAGATCTAAAATCGTAAATATCATTCTGCTTTTCAAGCTCATTATACAAATCCAAAGCTTTATCAATACCAAAATCTTCAATAGTTACTTTTAAAGTATCAATGATTGCTTTTTTAGGATCAGAAACATCTAACACTTCATAATCAAAAATTAATGTTGACTTTGGCGGAATCGGTCCTCGTTGTTTATCACCATAGGCAATCTCGGGAGGTAAAATAAAAATCCATCGATCGCCTACCCGCATTTTGCTTACCCCTTCTTCAACTCCTTTAATCACACTTTTTGTTCCGGTAACAAAATGAAAAGGAGTATTACTTGATCGTGTTTCCCAAAATACTTCTCCATTTTCTAAAGTTCCTATTCCATGCAATGTAACTTCCTTACCTTCCTGAACCTTATCTCCTTCACCATCTTCGATAATATAATACTTTAAGCCACTATCTGTAGTAATAGTGTCAGTGGATTGAGCACTGACACTAACTACATACATCCAAAATGATATGATAAAAATGAGTTTCTTCAAAGCTTATGATTTTTTATCTGTTTTCCCCTTTGAAGGTTTTGCTATTGAGTCGCGCATTTTAGTATCGGCTTCAATATTTTTAAATTTATAATAATCCATTATTCCCAGATTTCCTTGCCTAAATGCATCTGCCATAGCTAATGGAATCTTCACTTCGGCTTCAATCACTTTTGCTCTGGCTTCCTGTGCTTTTGCAAGCATTTCTTGTTCCAATGCAACTGCCATTGCTCTTCGTTCCTCAGCTTTAGCCTGTGCAATATTTTTATCAGCATTTGCCTGGTCCATCTGAAGCACAGCACCAATATTTTTACCTATATCAATATCTGCAATATCAATAGAAAGAATTTCGAATGCTGTACCTGCATCTAATCCTTTCTCTAAAACTACTCTTGAAATAGAATCCGGATTTTCTAAAACTGCTTTGTGAGATGCTGAAGACCCGATTGATGAAACAATACCTTCACCAACACGAGCAAGAACAGTATCTTCTCCTGCACCACCAACTAATTGTTTAATATTCGCTCTTACAGTTACTCTTGCTTTACAAATTAACTGGATACCATCTTTTGCCACAGCGGTCACCGGTGGTGTATCAATTACCTTTGGATTTACCGACATTTGAACAGCTTCCAATACATTACGTCCTGCTAAATCAATTGCAGTAGCCATACTAAATGGCAAATCTATGTTTGCTTTATCTGCAGAAACTAATGCATGAACAACATCTGCAACGCGGCCGCCTGCCAAAAAGTGAGCTTCAAGAAGATCTCTGTATAATTCAATACCTGCTTTTTTCCCTTCAATCATTGCTTTTACTATAATGCTAGGTGGCACTTTTCTCCAACGCATAAAGATTAATTGCAACAATGAAATTCTTACACCTGAAACAAGTGCTTGAAACCACAATCCGATTGGTATCAGATATAAAATTAAAATTACGCCAATTATGGCACCAATAATGTATACAAAATAAATTCCCATATCTTCCATATTTTTAAATTAAGGGTTTAACAATTAAATGTGATCCTTCAACCTTTTTTACTTCAATTTTTGTTTTTGGATCTATAAAATTACTTGATGATTTTGCTTCGTAGTATTTATCATTAATAATAACTTTTCCGTAAGGATTTAATCTTGTAACTGTCTCTCCTGAATCGCCAATATTAATTTCTTCATTTAACGAATAACTTGACTTCCCTTCAATATTTGAATTAAGAGCAATTTTTTCCCATGTTTTTGATCGCAACATAAGTACCACCGATAAAATTAATATGATTGTACTTATTCCTAAAATGTAATGACCAACTGGAGTCCCATATTCCTTATAGCCATAATATATACCAACACCAACTAATATAAAGCCTGCAATACCTGCAATAGTAACTCCCGGAATAATTAAAAACTCTACATAAAAAAGTATTATTCCTAATATGATTAAAATGATAATTGCTGTAATTGACATATTTTTTAATTTAAAGAAACTGTTAATTTTTTATCGATTAATTGATCGTACATTTGTTTCAAATAATCAAATTTTCCCTTTTTAACATCACAAGAACCTTTATAATGAACCAAATAAGTACATTGCTCAGCCTGAACTATGTCGTGTTCACAAATTTCTATCAACGACTCTATTACATATTGAAAATCATGAATATCATCATTATGTAAAATCAATCTATAATCTTTACCTTCACTTGGCGAATTCTTCAGATCAGAATTCTCTTCAAAATCTCTCTTTCTGTCCATAGTTAAATTTAATCATTCCTTAATGAAAGGCCTAATATACAACATATTTCTATATAAATTTATTAAAAATATATATTATTTAGTGATTTTTCTGGCTTGATCTAATGGAATTTGATTTTCAGCAAAATAAGCGTGTATCTCAAACTCTTTTTGCAAAATTCCTTCCAGTTTCGATTTTATTAAAAAGGCATCATTATATTTAGTAAAGGAATTTATTATAAATTTAATCGTACTTGAATTCTTTTTTATAAACAAATCAAGGTTTTCATTTAATGATTTTCTTATCGTGTCAACTTTGGCAGAATCACCCAAAGAAATTTCTCCCTGGATTACATAAATAATGCCTAGATTATCCGTATCAATTTCTTTTTCTTTATTATGACTTTCAATTACAGGCTTATTTTCTTTTGATTCCATTTCCTGAGCAGAACTTACGGGTATAATAATTCTATTATTAAAAGCAACAACATAAGCATCTTTGAAACCCTTAGATTTAACAAGTGATATTTTTTTTTCAGCATCATCCAGTTTATTAAATATACCTGCATAATATTTATGGATATTACTATTTTCTTTTTTAATACATGTTAATGGTTGCATTCCTTTAAATACCGAAGGTGATTTAGGAGTACTAAAAGCTCCTAACTGTATCATATATACAATTCCGTTTGGCAATTCTCCATTTATCTTAATTGGATTATTTACATTATATATCGATGGTAATTTAACTTTCAAACCCCACTCTATACTTGAGTTAGGATCATCTTCACGATCTAAGACTTCTAACTTAGAGCGATTTAAACTATTATCCTTAGGTTCGATTACTACATTACTTTTATCTTCTTTTATTTTCTCCTTTTGGGTAATCTTTTCAGGTATTTTTTCTTCCTGTTTTTCTTTATAAGTTAATTTATTCTTTGCCAGATTTTCCTGTTCAATTTCTCGCACACGACGATAACAGTTATCTGCTTTTTTTTGTAAAGTATAAATCCTACTTTCGATGTCAATTATCTCATTGGCCATGACAGTGCGCTTTGATTCATCAGTAATTTGTTCATACAAGCTCCTTTTGTCATCAATTACCCACCTTAACGAATCTGTTTTTATTTGAAAATTAACCGCAAGATTTACTAAACTATCATATTCTGATTTATACAAGAAATCTGTTTCATTGGCTACTTTTACGATCGAATTAGTCTTTGATTTTTCTGTTTTTAAAGTTTCTGCCACAGGTTTCTTTTGCTCAATAACATTTACATCAAGCTTAGCAAGATCAACAATTTGCTCAGTATTTAGATATTCAATATATGGTTGATCTTTTCCAATTTGAATTTTATAAATACTAAATTTACCTTCTACTATTTCGCGATCAGAAGCAAAACATGCTGTTTCATTATCAGGTGAAGGGACATATAAAACATCATTAAAAGGTGAATTTATTGGAAAATCTAAATTTTCAGGTTCTGCCCACTTCTGGGTTTCCCAGTTCCATATACTTTTATATAAATCATATCCCCCCATACTGTAATGCCCTTCGGAAGCAAAGTATAGTGTTGTTCCATCAGTATGAATAAAAGGATAATTTTCGTCGAATGGTGTATTGATTATATCTCCAAGGTTTTCCGGCTCACTCCATGAATTATCATTTAGGCGGGTAATTCGGTAAATATCATAATCGCCTCTTTTTTCATTCTTAGCTGAGAAATAAAGCACTTCATTTTTTTCCAGATAGTTAGGTACAAAAATCAGACTTTGCTGATCCATTGAGTCTTTTGCATTGTTTAAATAACGATACCTATCATAGAATCTTCCTTCTACACCTTTTAAATCATACGAAGAATAGAAATCAAATATAGATGCTACTTTTTTACTATATACCTGTGGTTTTTTAAAATATTTAATAAGATACAATCCATTCTCTGCCATTGATATATAATTACTTAGCCCCAATTCACGCATTTCCTTTCTGGATGCACTTTTTTCAAACCATCTGAAATTTGCCGCAGCATCTTCAAACTGATAAATCTTCAGATAAGCGAATCCTAAATAGAAATAAACATCTGCTGGAACATTTCGCACCGATGCAAATTTTAAATATTTGATTGATTCCTTATAACTTTTATCTTCAAAAAGCAAACACCTTCCGTAATAATAATTATAGGTTGGATCTTTGGGATATAACTGAAGCATATTTTTAAAATACGGTAAAGCTGCTTTGTAGTTTCCTAATTGCACGTTTACATAGGCTTCTTTCAATTGATTCAAATCGTTATCTATCTCATTTTGAGCAAATAAGTTCAATGAAAAAAACATGATAACAACAATTTGAAAAGTAGATTTAAGTATTCCCATTCATTTTTTATCTGTTGCTAAAGAACTACAAATTTAATACACCAAAATGTCAGGTAAAAGAAAATTCCAAAGTTCTTTGATAAAAATTTAAAATTCAAATAATTATATTAAAAAGTGATATTGTTGATAAAAGATTTATAAACAATAATTAGATAATTCTGTCTTATCACTGATATTTTTTAATTTTACAATTCTTAAACATTTTTATTATGAAAATCTTAAAGGAAGGGGATATAGCTCCTAATTTTAATGGCACAGATCAAAACGGAAAATCATTATCCTTAGATGATTACAAAGGAAAAAAGATAGTACTTTATTTCTATCCCAAAGATAATACACCCGGATGTACGAATGAAGCATGTGATTTAAGAGATAATTATAATGATTTAATCAACAAAGGTTTTGAAGTAATTGGTGTTAGCCCTGATTCTGAAAGTTCGCACCAAAAGTTTATTGGCAAATATAATTTACCATTTAAATTAGTTTCTGATACCGAAAAAAAAATCTTAAATCTTTATAATGCCTGGGGTGAAAAGAAAATGTATGGAAAAACCTACGATGGTGTTTTACGAAAAACATTTATCATTAACGAAAATCAGAAAATTGAAAAAATAATAGAAAAAGTAAAAACAAAAGATCATACAAACCAAATCTATCAAGAATTGAAAATATAGAAAAATAATAATAAATCATGGAGAAAGAGAAAAAAGAAAACAACATCAATAAAGAAAAGTTAAAAGCCTTACAGCTTACACTTGATAAAATTGATAAAGATTATGGAAAAGGAACCATAATGAAAATGGGTGATAAAGCAGTTGCTGATGTGCCTTCCATTTCATCGGGGTCAATATCTTTAGATATGGCTTTAGGAGTGGGTGGTTTTCCACGCGGTCGTGTTATTGAAATTTATGGACCAGAGTCATCAGGAAAAACAACTTTAGCAATTCATGCTATTGCCGAAGCGCAAAAAAAAGGAGGTATAGCAGCTATTATTGATGCAGAGCATGCATTTGACCGTTTTTATGCTGAAAAATTAGGTGTTGATGTTGAAAATCTTTTAATCTCTCAACCTGATAATGGTGAACAAGCATTAGAAATTGCCGATCACCTAATTCGTTCTGGTGCTATTGATGTAATTGTTATCGACTCTGTTGCAGCCTTAACACCAAAAGCAGAAATTGAAGGCGATATGGGCGACTCCAGAATGGGTTTACAGGCTCGATTAATGTCACAAGCTTTACGAAAACTTACTGCTAACATAAATAAAACAAATACTTGCTGTGTTTTCATCAACCAATTGCGCGAAAAAATTGGAGTTATGTTTGGTAATCCTGAAACTACTACAGGTGGAAACGCATTAAAATTTTATGCTACAATTCGTATTGATATTCGAAAAATTGGTCAGATTAAAGATGGTGAAGATATTTCAGGTAACCGAACAAGAGTGAAAATTGTTAAGAATAAACTTGCTCCACCTTTTAAAAAGGCCGAATTTGATATTATGTACGGAGAAGGAATCTCAAAAATTGGTGAAATTATCGATTTAGGAGTTGAACAAAACATAGTTAAAAAAAGCGGTTCTTGGTTTAGTTACGGCGAAACAAAACTTGGACAAGGGCGCGAAGCAGTTAAACAATTATTAAAAGACAATCCAGAGCTGGCAGATGAGCTTGAAATAAAAATTATAGAATCTTTTAAAAAGAATTAATTATGAAGAAAATTAATCTATTCGCTGGAATTGCTTTAATTCTAATTTTTGGTTGTACTGAAAGTCATTTGAAAACAGATATTAGCAATCCGATAGATAAAATTGAATTAACATCAGACATAATGACTCCAGAAGTACTATGGTCTTTTGGAAGAGTTAGCGGTGTTGAAATTTCTCCTGATAATTCAACCTTGCTTTTTGGCGTTTCATTTTACAATGTGGAAGAAAACAGGGGAAATCGCGAAATATTTACTATGCCAACTAATGGTGGTGAAGCTGTTAATGTAACAAACACCGAATCTGGTGAGTATTCAGCAGTTTGGCGTCCAGATGGCAAAAAGATAGCTTTTCTAAGCACAGAAAGTGGCGATTTACAAATGTGGGAAATGAATCCTGACGGTACAATCAGAATACAAATAACAAATATTGAAGGAGGGATTAATGGATTTAAATACTCTCCTGATCAAACAAAAATTGTATTTATAAAAGATGTAAAATTAGATAAGGATATTCAGGATATTTATCCTGATCTTCCTGAAGCTGAAGCAAGAATTGAAACTGACTTGATGTATCGTCACTGGGACAAGTGGCATGATTATACATATAGCCATTTGTTTATTGCTGATTATGACGGTAAATCAATAAGTAACGAATATGATATAATGGAAGGCGAAAGGTACGACTCTCCAGTGGAACCTTTCGGTGGGATGGAACAAATAAACTGGAGTCCTGATTGTAAAGAAATCACATATACATGCAAAAAATTGACAGGTAAAGATTATACACTTTCAACCAACTCTGAAATCTATATCTATAATCTTGAAACCAAAGAAACTAAAAACATAACAAAAGGTTTAATGGGGTATGATGTAAACGCTGTATATTCTCCTAATGGTAAAATGATTGCGTGGGAAAGTATGGAACGTGATGGTTATGAATCAGACCAAAACAGACTTTTTATCTTAGATTTCGAAACTGGAGAAAAGAAAGATTATACAGCTAACTTTGACCAGGATGCTCATGGCATAACATGGACTGAAGACAGTAAATACATATATTTTACCAGCGATTATCATGCAACTTTTCAGATATACAGATTAGATGTTGAAAAAGGAGAAATAAAGCAACTAACAGAAGGTAAACATAACTATCGTTCTGCTCATCCATTTAATGGTAAATTAATTGGAACAAAACAAAGTATGACTTACCCTACTGAAGTGTTTGCAGTTAATCCAGAAACAGGAGAAGAAACACAATTGTCGTTTATAAATAAAAATCTTCACAATCAGTTGACTTATGGAGAAGTTAAAGAACGTTGGGTAAAAACTACAGATGGCAAAGATATGTTGGTTTGGGTAATTTATCCGCCACATTTTGATCCGAATAAAAAATATCCAACCCTACTTTATTGTCAGGGTGGTCCTCACGGATCTGTTAGTCAGTTTTATTCTTATCGATGGAATTTCCAGATGATGGCAGCTAATGATTACATAATTGTTGCTCCTAACCGTCGTGGTTTACCTTCTTTTGGTAAAGAATGGAATGATCAGATTTCTGGCGATTACGGCGGACAAAATATGAAAGATTATTTCAGCGCTATTGATGATGTTGCAAAAGAACCTTATGTTGATGTAAATAATTTAGGAGCTGTAGGTGCAAGTTATGGAGGCTATTCTGTTTTTTGGATTGCAGGTCATCACGAAGGTAGATTTGATGCTTTTATAGCGCATGATGGAATTTTCAATTTTGAAGCAATGTATCTTGAAACTGAAGAAATGTTCTTTGTAAACTGGGATATTGGTGGTCCTTATTGGGATAAAAAGAATAAGGAAACATATGATAACTCTCCACACAAATTTGTTGACAAGTGGGATACACCTATAATGGTTATTCATGGTGAAAAAGATTATCGTATTGCATATACACAAGGAATGAGTGCTTTTAATGCTGCTCAGCTGCGTGGGATACCAAGTAAATATTTGCACTTCCCATATGAAAATCATTGGGTGTTGAAACCACAAAATGGAATTTTATGGCAACGAGAATTTTTTAGTTGGCTAGATGAATGGCTTAAAGATAAAGAATAAAAACAGAATTTTTTTTCATAAAAAGACCGGGGCAAGACTTCGGTCTTTTTGCTTTTCAAATTATTTAGACTTACCTTTATTTCTGATAATTGATCGGCTTTAGATTATGCAAGGAACCTTAGAATTCATTAAATTACTTCAGTTTTTTTTAGCATTAGTATTTGTTACGATATATTCTTTTGCTTTTATAATTATTAAACCTTTTTTAATTAATCATAAAAGACCTATATCAACATTTCTTCTAAAAATTACTTATGTAATATATTTGGGAATCCTTTTAACTTGTGTATTTCTTTTTATTTTTTATGCATCCTCGGAAACAGAACATAAGTTAACAGAAGAAGTCTTCTTTACCTTGATATCCTTTTTCTTCATTCCTAACATTGGTATATTACTAAGAAGAAATTTCATAAAATACAGAAACATATATAATTACTCTTTTACCCTGGTAAATATTGTGATTACTTTATTTATCATACTTAAACTAAATGCATACGGTTGGTTTTTAAGTTAATTGATTTCAAGTAAATTCAAAATTCTATCTTTCTTTTCATTCATAGGCGCATATCCATCCAGCCAATAAATTTTAAAGCCTTTTCGCTCCATACCCCGAAACCATGTCATTTGTCTTTTAGCAAACTGATGTATAGCCGTTTCTAATCCCCTAAACATTTCATCATAGCTAAGTTCTCCAATTATGTGTTGGGTTAAAAACTTATATTCCAAACCATAATATATCAGATCTTCAGCAGATACTCCATCATCAAGGATTTTTTTAACTTCATCAATCATCCCATTTTCCAGACGTTGTTTTAAACGTTGTGTAATTCTTTTTCTCCTGGAATCTCGATCATATTTTACACCTATTATAAGTGAATTTATTTTAGGAAAATAGTGATCAATTTCTGGATGATTTTCATAATACAACTCTATCTCAAGGGCACGTACCATTCTTTTTCGTGTATCAATATCTGATTTATTATGTAGTTCTTTAAATGATCCTAATAGTTTAATTAACTCATCATCAGATTTGCTTTCCAATTCTTTTCTCAGTTTCTCATTATTGGGAACATTAATCAACTTATAACCTTTTAATACAGCTTCGAGATACATTCCTGAACCACCACACAAAACTGGAAACTTTTTTCTATTTGTTATATCATCAAATGCCTTAACAAAATCCTTTTGGTATTCATAAACGTTGTATTTATATCCAGGATCAACAACATCAATAATATGAAATGGGATTTGATTTCCTTCTACAATATAGTCTTCCAGATCTTTTCCTGTACCTAAGTCCATATTTCTATAAACTTGCCGTGAATCAGCACTTATAACTTCGCCATCGAGAATAGATGCCATTTGGGTAGCAACAGAAGTTTTACCTCCTGCAGTAGGTCCTAAAATTGTTAACATATTGTATTTTATACTCATATCTGACAATGATTTTTAACAAAAGTAACTTAAAGTAATTTCTTTTCCCAGATATATTTTTTGATCATAAATTATTATTATCTTAAAGCTCCAGTTTAAAACATTAAGATTTATTTTATAAACATGAGATTTTTACCAATTATAATCAGACTAATAAAAAATCCAACACACGAATGGGAAATTATCAGCATAAACAAACTGGAAAACAGATACATTCTGATCCATTATTTAATTCCACTAATTATATTGGGTTGCATCATTAAAATTACAGGAAGAATTCTTAGTGTACGAGATTTTTCTGTATTAAATAATATAATAACAGCAAGCACATACATTACAATTAATCTGGCTAATATTTATTTGTCAACATGGATAATTAACGAACTCCTTCCAAAATTTAAGGGCAGTAAAAATTACAATGCTGTTTTTAAACTGATAACGCTGTCTTCTTTCCCATTTATTATTGCAAGCAGCTTAGCAAGTTTTCATCCCAACTTATCATTTATACATATCTTATCAATATATTCTGTTATTTTATTTTGGATAGGTTTTGAGAAATTAATTGATGTTAAAAAGGAATTTCAAGTTGGTTTTATATTAATCTGTTTTCTTATGATCGCTATGGTTGCTCTGATTTTGAATTTTATTATTTCAAGCTTATTTCTTTCTATTTTCTTAAATTTTTAGTTCAGGATTTATTGAATAAATTTGCAGTTCG